>JBGVOS010000056.1:0-2411 GCA_045126595.1 Bacteroidaceae bacterium
TGGATGCCATCAACGGCGCCGTGTCGGCCTATGGCCGCCAAGTAGGCTGCCCCACGCCGATGAACGACTGCGTCGTGCAAATCATCCACGACATAGAGCAGGGCAAGCTGAAACCCGGATTCAACAACTTACGATATTTCAAGTAAAACAAACCCGCAAGGGGGATATGGCAGAGGATGCATCGCGCATCCTCTGCTTTTTCTTTTAAAACACAAATGGGCGTGAGAAGTTGGTTGGATTTCATCTCAAGCTTAACGGATGTGGTGATGTTACCCCTACACCCTATTCCTATACTCGCGCGGTGATAGGCCTGTGACGCGCTTGAAGTATTTGCCGAATACGGATTGGGAGGGGAAGTTCAGCTCGTCGGCAATCTGTTGGACGGTCATCGTGGTGGACGAGAGTAGCGCTTTGCACTCGGTGATGACGTACTGTTCGATGAAGTCAATCGCGGGGATGCCGTTCTTCTCCTTCACCACCGAGGAGAGGTACTTGACCGTCACACACAGCTCATCGCACCACAATCCCCTCTTCTCTCCTGACGAACTGAGCAATGCCCATGTCGCTCAGTACTTGTAGGATGACATCGACAGGTTGATGGCGGGAGAAGCGGAAGTGGATGCGCTCATCGAGCAGGCGAGCTGTCTCGAAGGTGACGGAGAGGTTGTACCACGCCCCTATCTCCTGCATCACGGTGCGCAGGTCTTGGTTGTCGTAGGTGAAGAACCCTTCGGCCCAACTGCTGCGATGGCTTGGTGTAGCAGTGAGTTGCAGCGCTCCGTCGGTATCGACAAATGCCTGTTCGCCGGGCCGCATCAGATGCTCTTCGCCACGGTAGGTGACACCTATGCAGCCTTCATAGAGTGCTACATCGGGTGTTCCCTGCGGATAGGCACGCACATCGAAGACCGTACCAAACACCTGTGTCTGTAGTTCTTGGGTATGGACAATGAAGGGCGTTCCTACGTGCCTGGCAACGTGGAAACGCGCCTCGCCCGAGAGAGTGACTTCGCGGACTTCCTCGCCAAAACGAGTGGGATATTCCAAGCGGCTATTGGCACCAAGCAGTACTTTGGTGCTATCGCTGAGCAGAAGGGTGGCCGTGGTACCTGCTGGGGTGGCGGCAAGGGTGCGCCCATCTTTTTCTGTGAAGGTAATCTGTTGTGGTGCATCCATCGAGACAAACACTTGTATGCCATGGGGCGTAGGATTGGGTTGTGTGCCGCGTAGGAGAAATACGATGGCAAATATGGCTGCCACCGATGCTGTGGCTATGTATAGGGTGCGGCGAGTGCGCTGCTTATGGCGACGGCTGGCAAGGGCTTGCCAGGCACGCTCGGTCTCCTCTGCCGTGGGCTCTTGTGTGAGGGCTTCACGGAGGAGTACTTCGAGGCGATGGTCGTTGGTGTCGGGTGATTTCATATGCTGTAATTATCAAATCAATTCATTCATTGTTTCTCGCAGGGTGCGCAGTGCCTTGCTGATGTGCTTCTTCACCGTGTCGGGACTGATGCCGAGGTGCTCGGCCACTTGGCGATAGGTCTGCTTGTCCCAATAGCATAGGCGCAGTATGCTGCGTGTAGGTTCGGGCAGGTTGTGGACTATCTCTTCGGCATGGCGTAACAGTGCTTCGTGTTGGCGATAGTTGTCGGCCATATCGGCCCGTGTAGCCTCTATGACGGCCTCGAGGTGTTCTTGCTCGACCTTCAGATGCTTCAGACGGTTGAGGCAGGCATTGCGCACGGCAGCATAGAGCCAGGCATGGTCGGTCTCTTCGTCCAGCGTGGCGTGGCGTAGCCAAGCGCGTTCAAACACGTCGCTCACGATATCTCGCGATTCATCGGCATCGGTCATCAGTGCCGTCGCATAGCGCACAAGTTTGGGGTACATCTCCACAAACAGCGTGTGGAAACGTTGCTCTTCGTCCGAGGCCTCGTGTTTGCGGAATATCGTTAGTTTCATGTTGCGAAGATACGCCTATTTTCGCAATTAAAGTCCATGAAGCGAGTTAAAAGACATATTGCACCCCGACCTGATAGCCCAAGTACAACTGCCCGATGCCTCGGTCGCCCTCTTTTCTCCATAGTCCCGCATTGGGCAGTAGTGTGGCTGTACTGGCTCTGTCGGACATGAAGTAGTTAATGCTGGCACCTGCGAAGAGATTGCAATGGCGCCATAGCGTAAGCGAGGGGGCGAGCAGATAACTGAAGTTGCTGCGCGTATAGCCCGAGTTATAGCCCATCGTAGTGGCCTTGAACTCATTGTTTACATCGAGCCATCGGCATACGGGAACTTGCAGGCCATAGCCCGCCTCGACTGCCAGTCGCTCCTCAATCTGTGCGTTGCATCCCACGCCCAAGATGCCGTAGGTATATTTGCCACCTGAGCGGAACGAAACCATAGCATTACCC
>JBGVOS010000057.1:0-23605 GCA_045126595.1 Bacteroidaceae bacterium
TTCTCTTGTGACAAATGCCGATAAAAAGGTGCTTTTTAGAGATAAAAATGTGATAAGAAGAGATTGTTATTGTGATAAAGTACCAGATAGCGGGATTGCTATACGTGTGAAATCTGTCAGATTTTTGGGCGATACGAAAACTATTTCTACCTTTGCACTCAAGGGCGTGAATCCTCGTTCTTGTTGAAACAAAATAGGATATAATTGACATATACTAAAAGTACTATGGGAAGAATGTTAGAAGGTAAAGTGGCACTCGTTACGGGTGCTTCGCGCGGCATCGGTAAGGCCATTGCATTGCGCTTTGCGGCCGAGGGTGCTGCTATTGCATTTACGCATGTTACACTGGGTGTGGCGGCTGAACAAACTGAGCAGGAGATAGCGGCACTCGGTGTGAAGGTGAAACGCTATGTGGCCGATGCGGCCGACTATGCTGCTACGGAGGCTATCGTGGCCGATGTGGTGAATGAGTTCGGACGTATCGATGTGTTGGTGAACAATGCGGGTATCACTCGCGACGGACTGCTGATGCGCATGGGCGAGCAACAGTGGGACGAGGTCATCGCGGCCAACTTGAAGTCGGCATTCAACTTTTGCCGTGTGTGCACACCGGTGATGATGCGCCAACGTAGCGGAAGCATCATTAACCTCTCCTCTGTAGTGGGTGTGCATGGCAATGCAGGCCAGTGCAACTATGCTGCTTCTAAGGCGGGTATCATCGGCTTGACGAAGAGCATTGCTGCCGAGCTGGGATCGCGTGGTGTGCGTGCCAATGTCATTGCACCGGGATTCATCAATACCGACATGACGGGAAAGCTCAGTGAAGAGCTGCGTGCCGAGTGGGCCAAGCAGATTCCTCTGCGTCGTGCTGGCGAGGGTGAAGATGTGGCTGGCGCGGCTTTGTTCCTAGCATCAGACCTCGCTGCCTACGTTACCGGCCAGGTGCTGCAGGTAGATGGCGGTATGGCGATGTAAAAAAAGATTATGAGCCTAAACATTATAGTCCTTGCCAAACAAGTGCCCGATACGCGCTGTGTGGGTAAGGAAGTTATGAATTCTGACGGTACGATCAACCGTGCTGCTCTGCCGGTCATCTTCAATCCCGATGACTTTCGGGCTTTGGAGCAGGCCTTGCGTCTGAAGGAGCAATACCCCGGCTCTACCGTCAAGGTGCTCACGATGGGTCCCTCCCGTGCTGCAGATATTGTACGCGAAGGCCTTTTTCGTGGCAGCGATGGTGGTGTGCTCCTCTCTGACCGCGCCTTTGCTGGTGCCGATACCTTGGGCACATCATACGTGCTCGCTACCGCTATCCGCAAGATAGGTGAATACGACATCATCCTTTGTGGCCGCCATGCCATCGATGGCGAAACGGCACAGGTAGGCCCCCAAGTGGCCGAGAAGTTGGGTATTCCTCAACTTACGTATGCAAAAGAGGTGCTCGGTATCGCTGACAATCGCGTCAAGGTGAAGCGGCATATTGATGGGGGAGTAGAGATTGTGGAAGCTCCGCTCCCCGCACTCCTCACGGTAGACGGTTCGGCAGCACCTTGCCGTCCGCGTAATGCCAAATTGTTGATGACCTACAAAAATGCCGCAGTCACCGAGTGGAGTGTGACCGAAATAGATGCTGACACGGCTCAATGTGGCGTTTTGGGTTCACCCACTCGAGTGAAGTCCATAGAGAGTGTGGTGCTCAAAGCCAAAGAGAGTCGCGTGATGGGCGACAGTGATGAAGAGATTGAAAATCTGATTGCAGAACTGGTGGAGAATCATACTATAGGATGAGGCTATGAACAATCTATTCATATATTTGGAACTCCAAGAAGGTAGCCGTGTGGCTGAAGTAAGCCTTGAACTGCTCTCCAAAGGCCGCTCGTTGGCTCGTCAGTTGGGGTGCCTCCTCGAGGCTGTAGCTGTAGGCTGTGACCTTGGTAGTATCGCTGCTCAAGTAATGCCCTATGGCGTAGATGTACTCCATTTGTTCGATGGCGATGGTCTTTATCCTTATACCTCGTTACCCCATGCTTCGGTATTGGAAAAGCTTTTTCTGGAGGAACAGCCGCAAATAGCTTTGATGGGCGCTACGGCCATTGGACGTGACCTCGGGCCACGTGTGTCATCGGCACTGCACGGTGGCCTTACTGCCGACTGCACTGCCCTTGAGATAGGTGACTATGATGATGAGAAAACGGGGAAACACTACGAGAATATACTCATGCAGATACTTCCCTCCTTTGGTGGTAATGTTGTAGCTACCATCGTCAACCCCGAACACCGCCCACAGATGGCAACCGTGCGTGAGGGTGTGATGAAAAAAGAGATATACGATATGAATCATCAGGGAGAGGTCGTCTTCCACGATGTGAGCAAATATGTTACTGATGCCGACTTTATAGTAAAGGTCATCGAACGGCATATAGAGGAGGCGAACCACAACCTCAAAGGGGCTTCTGTCGTAGTGGCTGGAGGTTATGGTGTAGGTTCGCGCGAAAACTTTCAGTTACTTTTTGACCTTGCCAAAGAACTGCATGGAGAGGTAGGCGCTAGTCGTGCCGCTGTAGATGCGGGTTTCGTTGACATCGACCGCATGATAGGGCAGACGGGTATTACAGTACGTCCCAAGCTCTACATCGCTTGTGGTATCAGCGGACAGATACAGCACACCGTCGGTATGCAGGAAAGCGCCATTGTCATCTCCATCAACACCGATCCAGATGCTCCTATCAACGCCATTGCTGACTATGTCATTATTGGTCGCGTGGAAGATGTGTTGCCCAAGATGATTACCTATTATAAAAAGAATTCGAAGTAACCATGTCCAATTTCTATACCGACTCCCCAGAGCTTAAGCACTACTTGAATCATCCGCTTATGCAGCGTATTGTGGAGCTCCGCGAACGCGATTTTGTAGAGAGGGACCAATATTCCTATGCACCCAAAAATCATAAGGATGCCATGGAGAACTACGATAAAGTCCTCGAACTTATCGGTGAAATATGCGGTGATACTATCGCTGCCAATGCTGAGAGCGTTGACCACGAGGGCCCCACTTGTAAGAATGGTCGAGTACATTACGCTTCGGGCACCGAACTGAATCTCGATGCTCTGCGTAAGGCTGGTGTGATGGGACTTTCTATGCCACGTCGTTTCGGTGGACTTAACTTTCCTAGCATAACCTTCATGATTGCTGCTGATATGGTGAGTCGTGCCGATGCCGGCTTTGAGAACCTTTGGGCATTGCAAGACTGTGCCGAAACCATCTACGAGTTTGGTAGCGAAGAGCAGAAAGAGCGCTACATCACACGTGTATGCAAAGGTGAGACCATGAGCATGGACCTCACTGAGCCTGATGCCGGCTCAGATCTCCAGAGCGTGCAGCTCAAAGCTACCTATAGCGAAGCCGATGCTTGTTGGTACCTCAATGGGGTGAAACGCTTTATCACCAATGGCGACAGTGACATACACCTCGTGCTTGCCCGATCCGAAGAGGGTACCAAGGATGGACGCGGACTCTCCATGTTCATTTACGACAAGCGCAATGGCGGTGTCACCGTACGCCGTATCGAGCGTAAGATGGGTATCAAAGGCAGCCCCACTTGTGAACTCGTATATAATAACGCCAAAGCCGAACTGTGCGGTGAACGTCGACTTGGTCTTATCAAATATGTGATGGCACTGATGAATGGGGCTCGTCTCGGTATTGCAGCCCAAGCAGCAGGTATCTCACAAGCTTCTTACGAGGAGGCGCTCTCCTATGCCCGCCATCGTCGTCAGTTTGGTAAGGCCATCATCGAGCAACCTGCAGTAGCAGAGATGCTCTGCAATATTAAAGCCAAGCTTGATGCCACACGCGCTATCCTCTATCAAACCTCGCGCTATGTGGATATCTACAAAGCCCTTGAAGATATCAGTAAGGAGCGCAAGCTCACTCCCGAGGAGCGTAAGGAGCAGAAGTACTATGCTAAGCTGGCCGATGCCTTCACTCCTCTGTCAAAGGGACTGGGTAGCGAACTCTGCAATCAGAATGCTTATGATTGTGTGCAGATACATGGTGGGTCAGGCTATATGAAGGACTATACTTGCGAACGTCTCTATCGTGATGCTCGTGTTACCAGTATCTACGAAGGTACCACCCAGATGCAGGTCGTTGCAGCTATTCGCTATGCTACCTCAGGCTTTTATGCCAGCGTCATGAAGGAGTTTGCCCAGTGGGAAGTATCACCCGAGATAATGCCCTTGAAGGTACGTCTCGATGTCTTGGTAGAGCGTTATGAAGCAGCCGTAGCAGCTGTCACGGCTTACGGGTCGCAAGCCTTTGTAGACCTCACTGCACGCCGTCTCGTAGAGATGGCAGGCTACATCATCATGGGTTACCTGCTGTTGCAGGATGCTACTGTCAGTGCTGACTTGTTTTTCACTTCTGCCCACGTTTTTGTGCGCTGGGTCGAGGGTGAAGTAGACAGGCATATAGGGTATATCAGCAGGATAAGTGCCGATGAAATGTCCTATTTCTGCAAGGAGTAAGAAAATCATGTAATGATGGACAAATAAAATAATTTTATTTACCCATTCGTTTCATTTGTCCAAGAATCTCGTTCCGTCGACGTTGCATGTAGTTTGAAGGTCTTTTGGAACTATAACGCTTGGGATTGGGGAGTGTGGCAGCGATGAGTGCGCTTTCTGAGCGAGTTAATTGGGCTGCCGATTTATTAAAGTGTTGTTTGGCAACTGCCTCCGCACCATAAATGAAAGGTCCCATTTCTATGCTATTAAGATATACCTCAAGGATACGATCTTTAGGCCACAGCCACTCAATAAGTATTGTATAATAGGTCTCTATGCCTTTGCGTGCCCAAGTAGAGGAGCAAAAGGTGAATACGTTCTTGGCTGTCTGCTGGCTGATGGTGCTTCCCCCGCGTTTGCGCTTCCCTGTCTTGCGTTCTTCAATGGCGTTACTTATTTCCTGCCAATCAAATCCGTTATGTTGATAGAAACGTTGGTCTTCTGAGGCAATCACAGCATTTGCCAGATGGGGAGATATTTCTGACATCGGTATCCAATCGTGGTGATAGGCTGAGGGTTTACCGTCAAGTGTCGCACTGAACTTGTTTTTTACCATCAAGGGAGTCACAGGTACTGGTACATAACGATACAGTACCACACTGCCTATACTTAATAGGAAGAGTGCAAGTGTAAGGAGAAAGATAAACCGGAAGAGTCGGCGCATGAGGAACTTAAATGATTCCTTGATTGGCGAGTTCCTCGGCCACGAGTTCCAGCTCGGCATACCAGTCTTCGCCGAAGCGGCGGATGAGAGGTTCTTTCAGGAACTTATAGATAGGGAGGTTCTCTTTCTGTCCTTTGAGGACGGCCATCTTGCATACGTCCCAACGGTCGTAGTTGAGGGCACGGTAGGGGCCGTACTCGCCTACGCGAATGGGATAGAGGTGGCACGAGACGGGCTTATAGAAGGGGACGCGACCCTGACGATAGGCGCGCTCGATGGCGCAGTAGCAGCAGCCACGCTCGTCGTAGCAGGTGAAGACACAGTCCTTGCCGTTCACGATGGAGGTGACGAGTTCGCCACTGGGGTCATGGTATGAGATGCCCTGACGCTCGATGACCTCGCGTGCCTCGGGCAGCAGTTCGTCCCATATCTCGGGCAGCAGTTTCTCCACCTCCTTTACCTCGTCGGGGGTGATGGGTGCTCCTGCATCGCCTTCGATGCAACATGCTCCGTTGCAACCCTCAAGGTCGCAAAGGAACTTTTCTTTGAATACGTCGAATGATACGACTACGCCGTTGACTTCAACCATATTTTGAGTGAAGAGTGAAAAGTGAAAATAGAAAAGTGAAAAATAGAAGAGTGAAGAGCATGAGCGCCGGACGGCAACTCTTAACTCTTCACTCTTAACTCTTCACTTAGATAAGCTGCTTGCCCGTCATCTCAGCCGGTACGGGCAATCCCATAATCTTCAGTACAGAGGGAGCCACGTCGGCAAGGATACCGTCGGCGGGCTGTACGTCCTTGTTTTCTGTAACGTATACGAAGGGTACGGGGTTGAGTGAGTGGGCGGTGTTGGGCGAACCGTCGGCGTTTACGGCATTGTCGGCATTGCCGTGGTCGGCGATGATGATAGCCTCGTAGCCCGTCTCCTTGGCTGCCTCGATAACATCCTTCACGCACTCATCAACGGCCTTCACGGCAGCTTCGATGGCGCTGTATACACCGGTGTGGCCCACCATGTCGCCGTTGGCGAAGTTCACCACGATGAGGTCGTACTTGTCTTCGCGGACAGCCTCCACGAGCTTGGTGCGCACCTCGTAGGCGCTCATCTCGGGCTGCAGGTCATAGGTAGCTACCTTGGGTGAGGGCACGAGGATGCGGTCTTCGCCGTCGTACGGGGTCTCGCGGCCACCGTTGAGGAAGAAGGTCACGTGGGCATACTTCTCAGTCTCGGCAATGTGGAGCTGCTTCAGGCCCTTTGACGCTACGTACTCGCCGAGGGTGTTCTCCACGTTCTCCTTGTCGAAGAGGATGTGAACGCCCTTGAACGATGCGTCGTAGGGAGTCATGCAGTAGTACTGCAAGCCGGGGATGGTGTGCATGCCAGCCTCGGGCATATCCTGCTGGGTGAGTACCACGGTGAGCTCCTTGGCACGGTCGTTGCGGTAGTTGAAGAAGATTACCACGTCGCCCTCCTTGATGGTGCCGTCGTAGGCAGCGTTCACGATGGGGAGGATGAACTCGTCGGTCACGCCCTCGGCGTATGACTCCTCAACGGCCTTCACCATGTCAGTGGCCTTCTTGCCCTCGCCGTTCACGAGGAGGTCATAAGCCACCTTCACGCGCTCCCAGCGCTTGTCGCGGTCCATAGCATAGTAGCGGCCGATGATAGAGGCAATCTTGGCGTTACGCTCCACGAGCTGGCCGATGAATCCGGCACCGCTCTTGGGGTCGGTGTCGCGGCCGTCCATGAAGCAGTGTACGTAGGTGTTCTCGATGCCATACTCACCGGCGATGTCGATGAGCTTGAAGAGGTGGTCGAGTGAGCTGTGCACGCCACCGTCAGAGGTGAGTCCCATGAGGTGGAGGTTCTTGCCGTTCTCCTTGGCATAGGTGTAGGCAGCTACAATCTCCTTGTTCTGCAGGATGCTGTTGTCGGCACATGCACGGTTGATTTTCACCAAGTCCTGGTATACCACGCGGCCTGCACCGATATTGAGGTGACCCACCTCGGAGTTACCCATCTGTCCGTCGGGGAGACCTACGTTCTCACCGCTGGCCTGCAACTGAGAATGGGGATAAGTACTCATGAGATAGTCCCAATAGGGAGTGGGAGTGTTGAAGATAACGTCGCCCTTACCTTGGTTGCCGAAACCCCAACCATCGAGAATCATCAATAATGCTTTCTTTGACATACGATTAGTTTTTTATGGTTTATAATTCTTAGTTTCACTTCGTTTTTCTGTGTTGTACCCGAGGTTTCACTATAGAGAAACTACAGTTTGGGTATATCCAAACTCGAGTTTGGCCCTATCTAAACTGCAGTTTAGGTATATCCAAACTGACAAGCCGCTTAGGCCTCACTCCCCGTTCACACGGCAAAAATACAAAAAAAAGTGGTAAGTGTTATGATAATCGCATAGATTTCATTACATTTGCGCTGCTTTAACTGTTTTCAACAGATTAAGTCAAGGTATTAGTTTTAAGGATTTATACATTTTAATTGATTTAATATTCAAACACAATGAGAAAATTTTTTCACTCACTGTTGATACTTCTTATGGGTGTCAATGCTGTTGCTTTTGCGCAACAGGAAGAGGCTTCAACGGTTCAGACATGGGACGGTAGCGATAAGGCGATTGAGATTCGCCGTGGAAAGAAGCAGACATTTGCGTATACCGCCACTGCCCAGGGCACGCTCTACATCTATGTCGATGACCATGATGCAAATGACAAGGTTCCCCTCAGCATTTGGGGTGGATGGTATCATGATGGCGCATACGATGCCGATGCTCCCCTTCAGGATGCTGGTGCCTATGACAACGGTGTGGGAGTGTATGGCTGGATTAAGGTATTTGAAGGCGATTCCATACGCTTCACTATCACTGCCTCGGCTGAGGCTGAAGGGCAGATTTCCGAATTCACGCTCAAGAGCCGTTTCTTTGTAGGCAATGCTGGAAGCAGTTGGGAAAATCCCATCGTGCTGACCCAAAACGTTAAAGTGGCATTACCTCCGTTCGAAAACTCCTTGGAGGCTATTGACGAGAGCCATGCTACTTGGTGCAGCTTCACAGCTCCGAGCGATGGTGTCGCCAGCATATATACTGACGAGTCTCTCATCTATTATATTAAAGCCGAATCTTTTGGTTATACAGAGGAGCTTCCCAAGCATGTTTCGATGGACGAAACGACCAATGACCATGAGTTCATAGTAGAGGAGGGCAAGGAATACCTTATATTCGTCCCCAACAACCGTCCCGCTGAGGTAACCTTCAAGATGACCCAGAGCCGTTTGGGGTTGAGCGCAAAATTTCCCGTTGAGATAACCGCATTCCCTGCAACACTCAATCTCGTGAAAGGCAACAACTACTACGCCTTCAGTCACGAGTTGATAGGTAGCACCAATATCCTTGAGGTGGCCGCTGCTGCTGGTTGGAACGGTACCATCACCTACATGGAGGACCCCTCCGGGAACTCTACAGAACTTGCTGCCGACAAGGTGGCTGGTGAAGCTGTAACTTTTGCGAAGAACATTGACCCTCGCTACCTTTATGGTGATAAGGTTATCGTAAATTTCAACATGACTAATGCTGCCAGCCTTGGCTCAGCGGTAACGCTCTCTCTCCGTGAACCCGCTGCCGGCGAATCTTTTGAGACGGCCATTACTGCCAACATCGGTGACAATGTGGCCAATGGAGCTGCTGGCGACTACTGGTTCAAGCATACTGCAGATATGGATGCGGAGTACAGTTTCTCAGCAACAGGAAGCATCAAGCACGTAAATTACTATGTAGGCGTAGAGCAAAAGGTGGGCGATAATATCTATCGTGTACGCGAGGGACAGACCATCTATGTTTGCGTAACCACCACCGAGGCAAACGGAACGTTCACTGTTTCAGGAAAGGAAATCGTAACCGGTGATTATTTCGACAAACCTGTCAGTTTTGAGTTAGGACAGGATGTTACTCTTGTAAGTCGCGGTAGAATCTGCTACTACGCGTTCATTGCCGAGAAGACAGGTATCGCACACTTCAACATTACAGACTGGAGCCTCCATTTCTACAATGAGAACGGAGTTCAGTTGAGTTCCACATTGACTGTAGAGGACGGCGATGAGGTAAAGAACACCTATAAGCTCCCCATTGTTGAGGGGCAGAAATACTTCATTGAATTCCAGTTTATTGCAGAAACCGAGGGTGAGGTGGTCACTTTCACAACCTCTTACGAAACGGCCGTTGAAGGGGACATCTGCTCTACCGCTATTGAAATAGGCTCCTTGGATGAGATGATTGCTCTCGACTACGCATTCGACGTGACCAAGTGGTTTAAGATTACAGCCGACAAGAGCGGCTTCTACACCGTCTATGCCAAGTTGGGACAGGCTGCCAACATGAAGACAAAGCTCGGCGACTGCGATGCTAAAGAAGAGAATGCCCCGAGCGATAACAGCAAGAAAAATGCTTATATGGGCGGTTACAAGGCAGCCAAGGTATATGTAGAGAAGGGACAGACTCTCTATATCTATACCAAGACCGGTAGCAGCAACAATGAAGAAGAGTTTGGTAAGGAGTTCTATGTTATGGTTACTTTTGCAGAGGCTCGTCCCGGTGAGGATATTGCTGTAGCCATTGCCGCTGAGCCTGCTACGGAGTATACCATAATGACCAACACCGAGGGCTACGAGCAATGGTACACCTACACCATCCCAGCTAGCAAGGACTTGACCGTAATCCTGAGTGCCGCCAAGAAGTTCGTCTCAAGCAGTCTCAGCTTCTACAAGGAGGACAAGACAACTACCATGTCTGCTTATAAAGGTGACTTCACACAAACGAACATCACCAATGAGGCAGAGGAAATCATCGGAAAAACTTACACTTTTGCGGCTGCCGATACCGACCGCATCATCTACATCATGGTGTCTACTGTGAACGCCATGTATGCCCCCGTAGTATGGCAGATTGAGGGTGATGGTACAAACGATATCATTGCTCCTGAGGTAACCGATGAGGCTCCCGTAATCTACGATCTCATGGGTCGCCGTGTAGAGAACCCCACAAAGGGAATCTACATCATCAATGGCGTAAAGCGCGTGATAAAGTAAGATTACTGATAACAACAAATAAAAAACAAGGGTGTGCCGTTGGTATACCCTTGTTTTTTTACTCCTTTATTCAAACGAGAGGTAGGGTGTGAGGCGTACCGTGTCGCCTTCGGTGAACTCATCCAAGAAAAGCAGCTGACGCATGGAGCGGATAGCGCCTTCGCGCTTGCGCAACTCTACGATAGCCCGTGCTTGATAGAAATTCAGATAGGGGTGGGCACGCAGTTGGGACAACGACTCCTTGTTTATATATAGCTTCTCTACCGCCGGTGTGCTTATATGTATCCAGTCGCCCAAGTGTTCGGGGAGGTCGTATGCCTCGTGTACCTGCTTTATACTATGGAACCCGCCCAATGCACGACGATAATCGACAATCTTTTTGGCTCTCACGGGGCCGATACCCGGAATCTTCATCAGTTCAGCGGTGTCAGCCGTGTTGATATCGACGAACTTGCCCGGCTTGTACTTTGCCCGCATATAGTCGGCGTAGGGGTGCTTACGGCTTGCGGTATCGGCTGGGACGATGCGTTGTGGCGTATCCTTCATTGTAGGCTCCATGGTAGGGATAGCAATGTAGGGCTTTATCCGTGCAAATACCGTGTCGTGCAGGCCATAGATACGTGACAAGTCTTCGGGCTTGCGGAATACGCCCCCTGCCTTGCGGTAACGGAGGATATTTCTTGCCACATAGGGAGGAAACCCTACGGAGAGCAACTCTAAGGAATCTGCGGTATTGGGGTTGAAGCGATGGGGAACAATCTGTACAATGGTGTTGTCGTGTGGTGTGCCATGCATGGATTGCAGCACGGAATCGGGGACATGCGCTGCGTAATCCTCCTCGTGATGCCACATCGGCTTTGTCCATGGCAAGGCCATTGCGATGACAATCAATACTGAAAGTAAGAGGATTGCTCGGCGGTCTTGTCGGGAGAAGGTGAACCAATCGCGCCACATAACATTTATTATTGTAAGTTTGTGGCAAATGTAGCCGATAATATTTAATTTTGCAACGAAATCATCCCACGAATACAATGAACTACCTGAAAAAATACCCTCTATCCATCCTGATTATTGGCGTAATCCTGTTTCTCTCGTTCTTCAATCCGCCCGAGACACCGCTCAATGAGGTGACGAATATTGACAAGGTATTGCACTTCCTCATGTACTTCGGTTTCTGTTCGGTGCTGTGGTTTGAATACTTCAGAAGTCATAAGAAGGCCCAGGCCTCACGCCTCATCCCGTGGGCCATCATTGCGCCCATTCTCTTCAGCGGACTCATTGAGATAGGGCAGCAGACACTCACGCCAACCCGTGCTGCCGATTGGTGGGACTTCCTCTTCAATACACTCGGATGCCTTGTTGCAGCACTCTTCAGCCAACTGGTAACACGGCGAGTATTGAAGCGGTAAGTTCAGAAAATAAAAATATATCGATATGCCTTTCGCTAAACCGTTTTTTATTCGTATCTTCGCAGACACAAACAAATAGAATCACTATGACCAAGAAGATTTTGTTGCTCGGTTCGGGCGAGTTGGGAAAAGAGTTTGTCATCGCTGCCAAGCGATTGGGACAGTATGTAATCGCTTGTGATGCCTACGAGAACGCTCCTGCCATGCAGGTGGCCGATGAGTGCGAGGTGTTCAGCATGCTTGACGGCGATGCCCTCGATGCAGCCGTAGCCAAGCACCGTCCTGACCTTATCGTACCCGAGATTGAAGCTATACGTACCGAACGCCTCTACCACTTTGAGGAGGAGGGAATACAGGTCGTTCCCAGTGCCAAGGCTGTGAATTTCACCATGAACCGCAAGGCCATCCGCGATCTTGCTGCGCAGGAACTGGGCCTGAAAACAGCAAAATACTTCTATGCCAAGTCATTGGAAGAACTGAAGGAAGCAGCCGAGAAGGTAGGCTTCCCCTGCGTAGTGAAACCGTTGATGTCCTCATCCGGTAAGGGTCAGTCGCTTGTGAAGAGTGCCGACGAACTGGAGCAGGCATGGACATACGGTTGTGAAGGCAGCCGTGGCGACATCAAGGAACTCATCATCGAAGAGTTCATCCGCTTCGACAGCGAGATTACCCTGCTCACAGTGACCCAGAAGAACGGCCCTACCCGTTTCTGCGCTCCTATCGGACACGTACAGAAGGGTGGCGACTATCGCGAGAGCTTCCAGCCCGCTCCCATCCGTCCCGACCACCTGGCCGAGGCACAGCGCATGGCGGCCAAGGTAACCGAAGCACTCACTGGTGCCGGCATTTGGGGTGTGGAGTTCTTCCTCAGCAATGAGAATGGCGTATATTTCTCTGAGCTGTCGCCCCGTCCGCACGATACAGGTATGGTGACGTTGGCCGGCACCCAATGTCTCAACGAGTTCGAGTTGCATGCCCGCGCCGTACTCGGCCTGCCCATTCCCGAGATTGAGCAGTACCGCATGGGAGCCAGTGCCGTAATCCTCTCGCCCATCGCCTCTAAGGAGCAGCCCCGCTACCGCGGCATGGAGGAGGCAGTAGTGGAACCTGATACTGATATTCGCATCTTCGGAAAGCCCTATACCAAGGTGAATCGCCGTATGGGTGTAGTTGTATGCAACGCTCCCAATGGAAGCGACATGGATGCCCTGCGCGACAAGTGCAAGGCAGCAGCAGCCAAGGTGGAAGTTTATTAAAGGAATTTTGGGCCATCGTATACAATCTTGAGGGTGTGATAGCGCACCCTCTTTCTTTTATCAAATAACTAAGTCATGAGAATAATTATACAGCGTGTGCGTGCAGCCTCTGTAACAATAAACGGGCAGTTGCATTCGTCAGTTGGCCAAGGTATGATGATACTGGTAGGTATCGAGGAGGCCGATAGCGACGAAGATATCGCTTTCCTT
Organism: Bacteroidaceae bacterium; assembly: GCA_045126595.1. Taxonomy (GTDB): domain Bacteria; phylum Bacteroidota; class Bacteroidia; order Bacteroidales; family Bacteroidaceae; genus UBA1189. The sequence continues at coordinate 13,207 of JBGVOS010000057.1, forward strand.
ACCAAGAAGGTGGTGAATATGCGTATTTTCGATGACGAGAATGGGGTGATGAACCGATCTGTGCTTGATATCAACGGAGATATTCTTGTAGTTAGCCAATTTACACTCCATGCCTCAACGAAGAAGGGAAATCGCCCCTCCTACATCAAGGCCGCCAAACCCGACATTTCCGTACCGCTTTACGAGAAGTTCTGTACAGAACTTTCCATCGCATTGAACAAGTCGGTGAAAACGGGAGTTTTTGGTGCTGATATGCAGTGTGCGCTCATTAACGACGGCCCTGTGACTATATTCATGGACAGCAAGAACAGGGAGTAACGAACTCTTTTGTCATCTTTCTTACGTCGGTTTCGTGAGAAAATCTAGGAGAGATATCATCACGAGATCACGGTCGTATTGGCTACACAATGCTTCGAAGGGGAAACCCAAGAGAACTGAACGGTAGTTGCCACTGTAGGCCACAGCCGCACTGCTTCGGCTGTGCTCGTATACGAGGGGGGTGAAGGCATCGTCCGTTGGTTGCAGCACTTCGGGGCGTGTTACGGGGTAGTGCTCGGGGTTTATCCAACGGGGAAGGTCCATGGTGGTACCGAGTCCGTAGATGCCTTGTTCGCTCCATTCCGTGACGCTACTCTCGTAACGTGCATGGAATACGTCGTGTAGCAGGGCTTGGGTGCATGGCAGGCTCAGGCTCTCCTCGCCAATATATGACCCGCTCACCATGAGTGAGCCACCTTGTCGGGCATAGTTGCTGAGTATGTTCTTCATGGCAGGGCTTACGGCGTAGTAGGCGGGGCGGCTGATGATGGCATCGCCACGTTCGCGCTGCAGCCCCATGTACACATCAATGACGTCAAATGCATCGGGCTTCACGGTGCCCTCCTCGAAAGCCTGGCGCGAGCACGACACGAAGCTGTACCCTGCATTCTGTATTGACATCCCGTGAATAATGGTGTAATCCATCGTGTTGCCGGCCATGTATGTGGCGTCCAGCTCTTCGCCACTGGCACCCATTTGCAGGGCTTCGTCGTAATGGCCTGCCATCTCACGGTTGAACTCATATTGCAGGCCGCTATAGGCTGTCGAGCCGATGTAGGGCACGCCGGGGTCGGCAAGGAGGTCGAAGCCGGCACGCTCGGCGGTGTTCACCACGGCAGGGCCGTCGATGCGCTGGAAGCCGTTCACCACCAGCACCTTGCCCTTGGGCTCTGTGGCAATGTGTGCCGAGAGCACTTCGGAGGGGAAGCTCTCGCCGCCGCGGTTGACGGCCGTGACCCTGAAGCTGTACATACGCCCGGGCTCGAGCGTGATGTCGCAGGCTGTGGAGCCTATGCGCTGTCCGTTGTCCCATCCCGTATTGTCAGTGCGGGTGTAGAGGATGTAGCCGTCGGGGGCGGCTGAGGGTTCCTTTACATCTTGGGTAGCCCTCCACGTAAGACGTACTCTGTTGTTATCGACAATGTTGATGGCGAAGGTGCGAACGGGTAATGGCTGTACGGTGTATTTGGTTCCGTGCATCTCGGCGGTGTAGCGCAGTATGCCTTTATAGATGGCCCGTGAGGCGACGAACTTGAAGTGTGGGTCGTGGGCGTAGCGCATGTCGGCAAAGTTCTGGTGGGAGAGCAGTTCGATGATGCATGAGGGTACATCGGGCAGGCGCGATTCGCTGTAGCTGCGGTCCCACATGGCGCGGCGGGTAAGGCCCCTTACCTCCTCGGTGATAGAGGTCTGCACGATGTCGGTGAGGTCGCGCGAGGTGTGGCGCGACAGGGCGGCATGACTCAGACGGCCGTTGTTGTAGTCGGTAGTATAGATGCCCAGAGTGCCCACGGTGGTGTCGTCATCGCGAATGCCGGCATCGGTGTGCAGCCCCAGAGAGAGTTCGATGGGTACGCCGAGGCCTGTGCTGTCAGGACAGTAGGCCGAGCCGCCCAGGAGGTAGTTGGTCACGAGGGAGCGGCTGTTGATGTCCTCGGCATAGTCCTTTTCGCCGTCGTAGTTGGCATAGCGCTCTATGGGGAATCCTGCCCACTGGGCGTTGTAGCGTGCTCCTTCATAGTAACGGGGCATGCGACTGGTGTGCAGCGTATCGGCAGCTCCCCGACTCACAATGGCGCTGCCGCCTCCGAAGCGTATGGCGTCGGCACTGATTACGCCAGTGTGTTCGCTGCGATTGGTGAGAATCACCATCTGATTGTCGTATTGTCCGGGCATGAACTCGTAGGTGCCGAGGTATACCCAGGTCCCTCCGCCCATCTGTTGGTTCACCTTGATGCGTGTGCTCCCTCCGGCATGCAGGATGAGGTACTCGGCATCGGGGATGCTCGACGGGTAGGTCTGATAGGTTGTATAAACGGCATACTCGCCACGCTCGGGTATATTGGGAATCCACAGTGCTGCCCCTTCGGTGCTCTTCTCGTGGCCTGCGGTGCGGAGGATGCGGCTGGTACCCTTGCGGAAAGGGTTGTCACCATGGCGCAGCACCTCTTCGGAGATGGCGAAGCCCATGGCCCCGCTCTCCCATCTGGCCTTGCGGTGGCTCTCCTCTATATACAGGCCGTTGTCGTGGCTGTCGGCGTCGTTGTCGATGATGATGTCGTGGGGCTGCCGGTCGCGCTCACGGGCACTGAAGACCACCGCCCCGGCATTCTCGAGCATAGGGGTCAGGTAGGGCACCACGATGGATTGTGTCAGCAGGTCCTCACGTGTGCAGTAGAGCGAGGGGCGCTGCCACTTCCAGCGCTGCTCGTCGTTCTTGTAGTAGCGGCCGTGGCTGGGGGTGATGGCGAGATGACGGCCCTGCAGGCCTTCGCTGACAGTGTAGGGCCGCGAGGCGTTGCTCACCCAAGGGAGGCCTTCGTAGGTGACCTTTCCCCATAGGCGGGTGTCGTCTTTCACTTTACGATAGATGTTGGGGATGAGGTCGTCGATGCTCTTGTCTCCTACGAGCAGGGTGATGTTGTAGTAGTTTACAGGGCCGGGGAGTATCTTGCGCAGGTCGCCGTATATTTTCTTTGTTGTCTCGGGGCGGAAGGGCTGGTACCCGAAGTTGGCATTGGCGTAGATGGTGAGTGCCTTCTTCTTCGGGTTGAGCTGGCAGCGCACGAGCTTGCAGGTACCCAATTCTACGTCGGGCGATTCGTAGTTGCGGAAATAGGCCCTCAGGCGCTTTTCAACGACTTTCTGTTGTGATTGTGCCGAGAGGGTTGGGCAAGCGAGGCCGAGGATGAGGATAATATGTAGTAGTCGTTTTAGCATAGATACTACAAAGGTATAAATAAACGGTGGAAATATAAAAAAAAATATGGCGCCATTCAGAGCATGGCGAAGGATGACAGAAGCGATGGAGGGAAACCGTGCGGCGAGCGGGGGTGCGGAACAATTGATATGCCCTGTATGTTATTCCTGCTCAATGCATAGACAATGAAAAGAGTCCTCTTCATCGCCCTTGCCGTGTGGTGGTGTGCAGCATCGGCACACCATGCACAGGCCCGTACCGACACCTCCTCAGTGCGCCCCAAGGTGGGGCTGGTGCTGAGCGGTGGGGGTGCCCGTGGGGCGGCCCATGTGGGAGTGATACGGCTGATAGAAGAGATGGGCATCCCCGTCGACTATGTGGCGGGCACGAGCATGGGAGCCATTATCGGGGCACTGTATGCTACGGGGTATACGGCCGATGAGATGGACTCGCTCCTCATGGCGCAGGATTGGAAGATATTGCTGAGCAACGATATCCCCCGCAGGATGCAGCCCTATGCCCTGCGCATCGACAAAAGGCGCTACCAGGTGAGCATCCCCTACGAGAAGAATATGCCCACCGAGAATTCGGTACGCTATCAGGATGCGGGCATCAAGGTGCGCAAGATGAGCCTTGCCACCTTCCCTAAGGTGTTGGCACGCCCCGGCCTCATCGATGGGCAGAACCTGCTGAACGAATTTTCCCGCCTCACCTTCACCTATCATGACTCGTTGGATTATCGCAACCTCCCCCGCCCCTTTGCCTGTGTGGCGGCCGATTTGGTGACGGGCGAAACGGTGGTGCTCGACCATGGTTACCTGGCCGAGTCGATGCGGGCCAGCATGTCCATCCCCGGTGTCTTCTATCCCGTCTACAAAGGGGATAGGGTGCTGGTTGATGGCGGTGTGGTCAACAACTATCCCGTGGATGTGGCGCGTGATATGGGTGCAGACATCATCATCGGCGTGGAGGTCAATGCGAGCCAACCCGCGGCCTCCGAGCTGCACAGCTTCTCGGCCATCTTCGAGCGCCTTATCGGCACGCTGGGCACCGAGCTGCACGAGCGTAATGTGCGCAACACCGATGTCCTCATCCGCCCTCGCGTGAGGCAGTTCCCCGTGATGGGTTTCGATACCGTGAACCTGCGCCAGCTGGTCGATATAGGCTACCGCACGGCGCTGCAGAGCAAGCCGCAGCTCGACTCCCTGAGGCATCTTCTTGCCCGTCATCCCGAGCGTGAGGCAACGCCCTCTGCTGTCATCCCAACCGACACCTCACAGCTGTGTGTCCAGCACATCAGGGTCACGGGCTACGACCCTGCTACCCTGCTCGCACTGCTCTCGCGGCAGGGCATTGACGAGGGCAGTACGGTGACCATCGAAACCTTGAGCTCCGCTATAGAACGCATCTACGGCATGGGTACCTTCTCCTCGGTACAGTACCGCCTTGCGGGCAGCACGGCTGACACCCTGCAGCTCTACGTCACCCCCAACCCCGCCAATCAGGTGGAGCTGGGCCTACGCCTCGACTCCGAGGATGCCGCGGCCGCCCTCCTCAGCATCGGCATCGGACGCCTCGCGCTCGCGGGGCCCAAGCTCGACTTTACCACCCGCCTAAGCATCAACCCCTGGGTGATGGCCCACATAGCCTATGCTTGGCCCGATGTGTGTCAACTGAATGCCTCGGTCAAATACTGGTTCTCCGATGTCAACCGCTTCTATGACAAGAGCGCCCACGCTTTCAGCTACCACTATTACGGCAGTGATGTCTACCTCTCCCACTTCCTTTCGAGCAGCTACGACTTACGTCTCGGTGCCCAGTACGACTACTATGCCCTGCGCCACCTTGTGCCCAGCGAGCTGTCGGCCCACAGCTACACTGCCGCTCGCAGCCACGACTCCTACACCGGGCTGTATCTACAACTGCGTAACGACCTCTACGATCCCGCCTACTTCCCCAGACGCGGCTATGCCTACGGACTCAAAGCCGCCTATCATATCAAGAATAGGGGTAGAGGATCGAGCACCTTCTGGTCACTGCAGGGCGATGCCTCTGCTGTCGTCCCCTTGGGCAGTACCACCGCCCTGCTGCCCGCGCTCTATGTCCGCTCGCTCATTGGCGATGACATCCCATTAGTTTATGGAAATGCCTTGGGCGGTTACCTCCCCGGGCGGTATATGCGCCAGCAGGTACCCTTCGTGGGCATCATGGGTGTCGAGTTCATGGAGCGCCACCTCGCCCTCCTCCGCATGGAGCTGCGCCAGCGGCTCATGGCCGACACCTACCTCTCGGCCGTCGTCAACTATGCCTACAGCGCCGACGGCTTCTCGCAAGGCTCCGCGAGCCAAAGCACGTGGGGCCTCGGCCTCGCCCTCTCCTACGACACCACCGTAGGCCCCCTCACGCTCGCGGGTCATTGGGGCGACCTCCACCACCGCTTCGGTGCCTACTTCAGCTTCGGCTTCGAGTTCTGAGTAAGGGATTTTCTTGCTTTGGGGTAAAACCAAGCAAGCTTGTCTTTTTCGATTCTTGTTTGTAGATTTTCGGTGAAGCAACCTTAAAAGCACACTGCTATGAAAATCCCTCGCAGCCTTGATGACGGTTTCTGTTATGTCCGTCCTCCCTCTATCCCTATGGTGGACAGTCCTATATCACTTCCACTCACTTTTTATTTGAATACTTTGCTACATGAGAAAAATGAATTACTTTTGTGATGTCACAAAAGAAGTCAAGATGAAGGAAAGTTTGCTGTTAGTCTTCATGGTGCTGACGACACTACTGGCGGGTTGCCAACAAGATATCATTGAGGAACCAGAAACGCCACTGGAACCAGAGACTCCGCAAGATACGATACAAGAGAAAATCAATGGTGTGTACTATCAATTCGACTTGCAACACAAGACGGCTAAGGTGCAGAAATGGGCAGAGGATTACTCAGACTCTGTCTCTATTCCCTCCGCGATAGGCTACGAGGGGCAAGACTACAGGGTAACGGGCATTGGCGACTCTGCCTTTTGTCATTGCGATAGCCTCACCGCCCTCACCATCTCCATGAATGTGAAGAGCATTGGAGGTGCCGCCTTTGGAAACTGCGGCAAGCTCGTCACCATTACTTGCAGAGCGACGGTACCGCCTAAGATAGAAGCCAATACCTTCCACGGTGTTGATATTTCTATTCCCGTCTATGTACCTAAAGGCTCTGTAGAGGCCTATCAAACGGCTGAACATTGGAACCGATTTACCAACATACAGTGTTTTATTGCTTCGGGAGCTTGCGGAGACAATCTCACATGGAGCCTTACTGATAGAAACGAACTGATAATCAAGGGAACGGGTGAGATGTATGACTACGACGCCGCCCCGACTCCATGGGAAAAATACCATAAGGCAATAGAATATGTGACGATAAAGGAGGGCGTGACAGCCATTGGTTCCGCCGCGTTCAGTGATTGTATTGGCCTCACTACTGTTGTCCTCCCCAAAGGAATGACGGGCATCGGGAAGTCGGCTTTCGAAGGGTGTGTAAGCCTTGTATCCATCCCCCTCTCCGAGGAGGTGACGAGCATTGGTGTGCAAGCTTTCGATGGATGCGAGAACCTCCGATCTATTTACATTCCCGAGGGAGTCATCATGATAGACTCGCTCACCTTCCGCAATTGCACTAGCCTTGCAACAGTGACCCTCTCCGAGCCGTCCCAGCTGACGAGTATTGGAGGCTGCGCCTTCGAGAACTGCAGCAACCTCACCCATATCCCTCTCCCCGAAGGAGTGACAAGGATTGGCCAGTTTGCTTTCAAGAACTGTAGCAGCAACCGCTCACATATCATCCTTACCGAGCGGGTGACAAGCATCGGGAAAGGGGCTTTCTATAAATGTGCGGGCGAGCTTACCATGAATCGCAATGTGCCGTCAGGTCCCTTTCCTGAAGACGGAACTTTCTATAGTAGTGGTTTTACAAAGATTGTCATAGGAGACGGGGTAAAGAGTATCGGCAACCATGCCTTCTTCGGTAGCGACAATCTCATTAGTGTTACTCTTCCCGAGGGACTGGAACATATAGGCAAGCTGGCCTTCTGTGGCTGTACGGGGGAACTGTCAGTGAACTGCGCCATAGCGTCGGCTGCCTATAACGACGAGGGTGCATTCTATGATAGCGAGTTCACCCGCATTGTTATCGGCGATGGCGTAACGAGCATCGGAGCATGGGCCTTCTGTGATTGTAGCTGCCTCATCTCCATCGTTATTCCCGAGAGCGTGACCAGTATCGAAGCCTATGCCTTTTGCGACTGCACGAGCCTCCTGTCCATCACCGTTCCCCAGAGCGTGACCACGATTGCGAACAGCGCTTTTGCTCGTTGCCGCAGCCTTAAGGCCTTCACCATCCCCGAGGGGGTGACAACCATCGAAAGCTATGCCTTCTGCGACTGCAACGCTCTCACCAGCATCTATATCCCTGAGGGCGTGACTACGATAGGTCGCGAGGCCTTCTTCAACTGTCGCGCCATCGAGACTCTCACCCTCCCCGCGAGCCTGACCACGATTGGAGACCAGGCTTTCGTTCAATGTGCTGGCGAGATCACGATAAAATGCTCCATTCCATCGGGAGATTTTGATAGGAAGGGTGCATTTTATAATAGTGAGTTTACCAAGGTCATCCTCGATGAGGACGTGACAAGCATCGGCGACTATGCATTCTATGGCAATGGTAAGCTTACCGCTATTACTATCCCTGAGGGCGTGAACAGGATAGGCAACTCGGCTTTCTTCAACTGTAGCAGCCTCACCGCCATCACTATACCCGAGGAAGTGACCAGCATCGAAGGGTTCACCTTCTGGGGGTGTAGCAGTCTCGCGTCCATTACCATTCCCCATAGCGTGAACAGCATCGGCCTCTATGCTTTCCGCGACTGTAGTGGACTCACCGATATCATCTTCCCCGAGGGAGTGGAGAGAATTGAGGACTTTGCTTTCGAAAAATGTAGCGGGCTCACCACCATCACCCTTCCCGCTAGTGTGACGAGCCTTGGGCATGGTGTATTCTCGGCATGTCCCAAAGTGCTCGATGTATACTGCTTTGCCGAGTCAGTACCCTCAACATCCAGTATAGACACCTTCGGGTCGGACATTCAAAACCAAACCCTTCATGTGCCAACCAGTGCATTGGATAACTATAGAACCACTGCTCCTTGGAGCAGCTTTGGCACCATCTTATCTCTCGCCGAGAGTAGATGAACGGGTCTTATGCAACTCAACAGTTTTGAAAATGCTTGCACGGATGCTTGTCTTTGCTTAAATTTGCGCCTACATTCGCGTGTTCTTGATGGCGAGCACTCGCGCAAGTGGTCGCCATTATATGCGCACGTGGTGGCGACCATGCGCGCGAATGGTCGCCATCAAGAAATAAAAAATACAAAGAAAAATTATGAGAAAGACAAAAGCGACGAAGAAGTCGGGCACAGTAGCCTACCAACTGAACCCACGCTTCGACCTGCAGGGCGAAGCCACCGAGAAGAATCCCTTGATGGGAGTGAGCGTAGTAGCCTCTACGCCAGTGACAACGAAAGAGATGGCCGAGCGCATCAGCCATGCCTGCACGCTCCACAAGGCCGATGTGGTGGCGGTGCTCAACGCCCTCGGAGACGAGTTGAAGGAGGCGCTGCTCGATGGGCGCACGGTGCAGATGGATGAGATAGGCTCGTTCGGCCTCAAGCTGGGGTTGAAGGAGCCGAAATACCTAAACGACCACGTCACCAGCAATGATGTGGCGGTCAAGGGCATCACCTTCCGTCCCTGCAAGGAGCTGAAGGAGGCCATGCGCGGTGCCGAGATGGTGAGCGGAGGCCATGCCGTGCGCACCCTGCTCACGCGCGAGATTGCCGAGCGCCGCCTGCGTGCCTTCTTTGAGGACCACCCCTACATCTACCGTTCACAGATGGAGAGCCTCTGCGAGTGCTCGGAGTACCTTGCCACGAAGTATCTCAACCTGTTCGTCGAGGAGGGGCGCCTGCGTGCTCTCGGCCGCAAGAACGGGCGTTTCTATGCTCCGGCTCCCGAGGGATTCTGAAGATTTGGCAGCCGGTCAGCAGCAGTCAGCCTCGGTCAGCAGGGGTTGACCGAGTATATTACATGATATACAGTATATTGAGTGCTGTTCGGTCAGCAGGTCAGCTGATTTCGGGAAACTGATTTTATATAATTAGAATGTCATTATTTCGCTCAGCCGAAAATTTACGTTACTTTTGTACCAAAGACAAAAAGATTATAGTAATATGAAGAGATTTTCAGTCCTTGCAGCAGCCCTTGTGATGCTGGCTGCATGTAACAATGCTGGTAAAAAGAGTGAGCCCGTCGTAACGGAGCAAGCCGCTGTGCAGGATACTGTCGTGTATGAGCACGAGTATCTGGTGAAGGTGGGCGATGTGGCTCCCGACTTCACACTTGCGTCGACCGACGGCACTGAGTTTACCCTATCGGCCCATCGGGGCAAGGTGGTGATGTTGCAGTTCACCGCCAGTTGGTGTGGTATCTGCCGTGGCGAGATGCCCCACATCGAGAGCCGCATCTGGCAGCCGCATAAGGACGATGCCGACTTTGTGCTCGTAGGGGTAGACCGTGAGGAGCCGCGCGAAGTGGTGGAGGAGTATACTGCCAAGCTGGGCACCACCTATCCGATGCTGCTCGACGAGAAGGGCGACGTGTTTGCCAGCTATGCCGTGCGCAAGTCGGGCATCACACGCAACGTGCTCATCGACCGCGACGGACGCATCGTGAAGCTCACCCGCCGTTTCGTGGAACCCGAGTTTGAGAGTTTGGTAGCTACCATTGACAGCCTGTTGGCAAAGTAAAGACGAATATGAAAAGAATAGCCAAAGTGATGATTATCCTCACGCTGTGCGGATGGGTAAATAACGGAATAGATTCATTGAGTGCAGAAACATTATCCACTAACTCTTGGGGTGGAGTGTCTCAATATCGTCCGCATCGTGAACAAGCACCTTATAGAAAAGCCATCATGGGGAAGCAGGATTTTCAATTCCTGTATGAAATCATTAAGGGGAAATCTTTCGAGAAGGACCGTTTGGAGCTTCTCAGCGTAGGAGTACTGGATAATTATTTCAGCTGCCGGCAATGTGCCAAGCTTCTGTCCATTTACTCATTCGA
>JBGVOS010000058.1:0-9226 GCA_045126595.1 Bacteroidaceae bacterium
GAACCTACACCTGGGATACGTGCCAGGGGATTGGCGATACCGTCGTCAAGAATCTTATAAAGTCCGTTGGTCGACTGGTCAGCCTGTACCGAAAGCATGAGGATAGGCATCATGTCGGCATCGAACTTGAAGATGATAGGAGTGCTCACAGCATCGGGCAATGCCGAGGAAATCATATCCAATTTGTCGCGCACGTCATTGGTAAGGTCATCAATGTCGTGTCCATACTCAAAGCGCAGAGTGATGAGCGAGAGGTTCTCTGATGACTTTGAAGTGATGTGCTTGAGGTTAGCCACCGAGTTGAGCGTGCTCTCCAAGGGGCGTGTCACGTTGTTTTCGATATCCGATGCGCTGGCACCCGAGTAGGAGGTCATCACCATGATGACGTTACCTTCAATCTTCGGGTACAGGTCTACCGGAAGTTTTGTGGCCGAGAATACACCAAACACCACGATTGCGGCGAAGATGAGACCGGTCATAATCGGTCTTTTGACCGAACCTTCGTATAAACTCATGTTGTCTAATTTTGAATTATGAATTAAGAATTATGAATTGACTTCGCATGAAACGATATGCAAGGAAAGAATTCAAAATTCAGAATTAATATCATTTTTCCACTCTCACTTCGGCTCCGTCGGTCAAGCGGCTTTGGCCTGCAATCACTACGGTAGTTCCGTCGGCAATACCACCGAGCAACTCGTAGGCATCGCCGAGACGCTGGCCGAGTTCTACCTTCACGTAGTTTACCTTACCGTTATCATATACGTATACGAAACGCTCGCCTGAGCCGGGCTGCTTTACAACAGCTACGTCGGGCACTACCACGTGATCCTCGGTGCCGAAGTTGATCTGTGCACGGGCAAACATGCCGGGACGTACCTTCTCCTCGCTGTTGGCCAAGGTCAGCTCCACAGGGAATGTGTGGGTAGAAGCATTTACTGTCGGATATTTGAGCGATACAGTAGCGGTGAACGTTTCACCGGGCAGTGCATCGAGGGTGATAGTGGCCTTGTCTCCTTTCTTCACGCGTGAGTAGTAGTTTTCTGATACGTTCACCATGAGTTTTACAGGACGTATCTGCTCTACGGTAAGGATAGCTGCGCCAGCATAGAGATCGCCATTGTCATAGTTGCGTGCAGTTACGATACCGTCGATGGGGCTCAACAATGTGGTATTCTCCATAATGTTCTTATACTGAGTCTCGGCCACTTCGAGCGACATCTTCATGTTGTCAAACTCGGCCTTTGACACTGCACCTACGGCATAGAGTTCCTTGATACGGGCGAAGTCAACCTTTTGGTTCTCAATTTGTAGAGTGAGCTGTTGGAGGCTGGCGGCATCCATTTTCACCAACTTCTGTCCTTTGCGTACGTGGTCGCCCACCTCTACAAAGATTTCTGCGATACGGCCCGGGCTCTGGGGGGCGATGTTGTTCTTCACCTCGGCCTGCACGGTGCCTACATAATCACGCACCTGGTCTACAGGACGTGCTGCTACTTTAGCCACTTTCACAGCGGGCTTTACCTCTTCTGTTACGGTAGCGGTTTGTGTTGTTTCTGTTTTACCGCCACATGCAGCGAGCAACATGGTCATTGCTACGGCTGCCAATGAGAATACTTTTCTTTTCATTGTTGTATATTGGTTTTAATTTTCAAATTTCAATTAGTTTGTATAGTTCTTTCCCTGCAACTTGTCCAAGTCGGCCTTAGCACTCAGGTAGTCGTAGATAGACTGTGTGTAAGTCAACTTGGCCTGGGTGAGTGCCACCTCGGCGCTGTTGAGCTCGAGTACAGTGCCACGGCCCACTTCATAGAGCTTTTCGGCGATGTCGCGTGCCTTCTGTGCTTGTATGATAGCTTCCTTGTTGCTGGATACTTGCTCTGCACTGGCAGCCATGCTGTTAAGATAGCTCTGCTGCTGCATGGCAAGTTGGCGTGCGGTGTAGTCACGGTTTTGCATCAACTGGCTAATCTGGATATTGGTCTTCTTTACATTAGAGAAGTTGCTGTACTTGAAGAGCGGGATGCTCACGCTGAGCGACACGTTGCTGTAGGGGTTCCACTCATACTCCTTGAACTTGAAGTTGTCGGTCATACAGGTGTACATATAGTTGAACTGCAGTGCTACTACTGGAGCGAATCCCTGTTTGTTTATTGAGAGAGATTGCTGCAGAATCTTCTTGTTCATGTCCAACTGCATCAAGGTGCTGTTGTTCTTCAGTGAATTGGTGTCGGCAGTCAGCACGCCAGCATATACGCTCTCCTCATAGTCGTTGAGGCTGCCTTGCAGCTCAATCTCTGTCTCGGGGTCGATGTTCATGAGTACAAGGAGCTGGAGCTTGGAAAGTTCCACACCATTACGTGCCGAGATTACCGAGGGCTGCATGTTGCGCATTTGTACTTCAGCGCTGATTTTGTCGAATTCACTTACGCGACCTTGGTCATACTTGGCCTTTACGATGCGGTAGTTCTCTTCGCTCTGTGCGAGTGCCTTCTCGAGTACGGCATAACTGTCTTGTGCCAAGAGAGTTTGGTAGAATGCCTTGGTTACCTGATTGACGAGGTCCTGTTTCGAAGCGCGTGCCTGCTCTACGGCCAGTGCAACATCGGTCTTGGTAAGTTTCATGCTCTTGTAAAGGGCCGGGGCAAAAACGGGAAGACTCACGGTCAATCCGCCCTGATATTGGTTGGGGATACCAATCTCGAATTTCTGTCCCTGCATCACCATTACCTGCTTCTTGATGGTGCGAGTATAGGCTCCAGAGAGCGTAGCCTCGGGCAAGAGTCCCAATACTGTCTCCTTGTCGGAGATTTTCTTCAACTGAACGGTCTGTTCAGCTACCTGGATGGTCGGGTTGTCGCTCAGGGCAATCTCTACTGCTTGATTGAGCGTCAACGTCAACTTCTCCTGTGCTGTGGCTCCCAATGCACAAAGCATCAGAACTGCCATCATCATCGGCCGCAGGCCGACAGTACACATCTTTCTCATTGTCATCAGTTAATTATAATAATGTTATTTGTTCAAGTTCTTGATTATCTCCAATCCCCTTTCAGTAGCCATGCCACGCAACAGCACCAATACCACCGAATTGTATATCACTTCTGGCTCGTAAACGCGCACAGCAGGATTACGCATAAGTTTGTCTATCTGGAAACCGTCTTGCTTCAAGAAGACGTCATAATTGATGTCATCACGCAGCAGTCCCTGCTCCACTCCCGTCTGCAGCCATGCTTTCATACATGCCATGTGGTTGACATAGTTTTGTGCAAAGTAGGCTTCTACTTCGGCATAGCGTATCAGCTCAGCAAAGAACAAAGGATTCACCTCGCGAGTGTATTCTATAACGCGTTTATAGAGCATAAAGATTTGTTCCAGTACATTCATCTCGCAGTTTACAATCTCCTTGATTCCTTGTGATAAAGCTTCTGATGTTAATTTTACGACTTCGAGCAGTATGGCTTCCTTGTCGGCAAACACTCCGTAGAGTGTCTTTTTTGAGATGCCCAACTCGGCGGCCACATCGTCCATACGCACCTGCTTGATACCTCGATGTTGGAAGAGTACCGTAGCGGTGGTTACGATGCGCTTGCGCAGTTCCTGTTTGTCGTTTGTCTTCTCCATTATATTATAATATGTAGGACAGGCCTTAAAACGAGTGCAAAATTATTGGAAACTTTTGTGTCATGCAAAAGTTTCCGGTCTGTTTTTGTGTTTTATAGCACGTTTTATTGTTTATTCACATTTATAAACCTTATCCACACCGTTTGTCTCGAAAAATGACTTGTTTAGGTGGCAAAAGTTCGTTTTTTAGGGTGACAATGGCTTTTTGTATTCGCAATTCAAGACATGCCTTTATCCTTGAAGGAAAATCTCTTTATGCAAATCCTTTTTTCATCGCGGAGAAAAAGTTTTGTCACCGCGATGAAAATGTATTTCCTCCGCGGTGAAAAATGATTGTCATCGCGGTGACAAAAGCGAATGGAGGAATCGAATGCAGATTCCGGCAGTACAATGGGCAGATATTGCCACTGCCCGCGTTGAATATAGGCTTTTATCATCAGACTTGAAGATACTGCGATAATGAACTTCTCAATTTCCCCCATTCCATCGGCTTTTTTCAAGATGTTTGGTTATGGATTGTCGCCATATTTCTTTTTGATGCTGGAATCGCAATTTTCTCTTTCTATAGCGAATAAATCTCCTCTTTTTTCCGACATTTACCCCTAAATTACTAATTTTACCCCTAAGTATGAATTCATCCCTACGCGAATGTATGTGGCATCGGGAATCGGCATGATAGAAAATAAATCACGAACTTTGCGCCGAAAACAAGCGAAACCAGACAATGATCAAGCATTATTTGAATCACGTGGAGAATGCCATTAAGAATCATTGGGATTCTCCTGCCTTTACCAATTATGGTAAGAACACGTTGACTTTCGGGCAGATCGCCGAGAATATCGAGATGTTGCACATTCTGCTCCAAGAGGCAGGCGTGAAGAAGAACGACAAGATTGTGCTTTGCGCCAAGAACTCGGCCGAGTGGGCTGCCTCGTTCATCGCTATCGGTACGTACGATGCCGTGATGGTGCCTCTGCTCAATGACTTTACTATTGAGAGCGTGCAGAACCTGACCATCCACTCGGATGCTACGGCCATCTTCACCGAACCGGAAATATGGAATAAGTTGAATGCTAAGGAGATGCCCAAGTTGAACATTGCCATCAACATTCAGAATTTCACACCTATATATACTAAGGGACACGCGGTAGATGCCCAGGCATTCCACGACAAGTGCGAGAAGATTTTCAACGAGCGCTTTCCCGAAGGCGTGAAGCCCGAACATATCAGCTACCCCACAGGTAGCCTCGATGAGCTGGAACTCATCAACTACACCTCGGGTACAACCAGCGACCCCAAGGGCGTAATGCTGTCGGCACGTGCCATCAGTTCCAATGTAGAGTTCGCTATGAAGCATATGCCCAACCAACCCGGCTGGCACATCCTCTCGATGTTGCCTCTCGGCCACATGTATGGCATGGCGTTCGAGTTCCTCTATCCCTTTGCATCGGGTTGTCACATTTACTTCCTTGGCAAGACTCCCACTCCGTCGGTACTCATCAAGGCACTGTCTGAGGTACAACCCTACATGCTCGTGACCGTCCCCCTCGTAGTGGAGAAGATATTCAAGGGCAAGGTGATGCCTACGCTTAACAAGCCTCTGATGAAGGTACTCACAGCCATTCCCGGAGTGAACAAGATTATCTACAGCAAAGTACGCACCAAACTGCTCGCGACCTTTGGCGGCAACCTCGAGCGCGGAAGCCTCATCGTGGGTGGTGCAGCTATCAACGAGAAGGTGGAGCAGTTGATGAAGAAGATGAATTTCCCCTACACCGTAGGCTATGGAATGACAGAGTGCGCCCCGCTCATCTGCTATCGCAATTGGAAGACCTTCGTGATGCGTTCGTGCGGACAGAAGGTGGAGCGTATGGAGGTACGTATCGACTCGGAAGATCCGCGTAACGTAGTGGGCGAAATCCAGATGAAGGGCGACAACGTGATGATGGGCTACTACAAGAACCCCGAAGCCACGAAAGCTACCTTCACCGAAGATGGCTGGCTCAAGAGCGGTGACCTCGGTGTTATCGATGCCGATGGCAACGTATTCATCAAGGGACGCTCGAAGAATATGATTCTCAGTGCCAGCGGACAGAACGTATACCCTGAGGAAATCGAGGACAAGTTCAACAGCCTGCCCCTCGTGATGGAGTCTATCGTCATCAGCCGTGGCAACAAGATTGTAGCACTCGTAGTGCCCGACATGGATGCATTCAAACGACTCGAAGACAATGCCAAGAGCATCGACGAAATAATGAATGAATACTTGAAGCAAGTGAACGCCGAACTGCCTGCATACAGCAAGGTGAACCTCGTGGAGCTTCATGACGAGCCTTTTGAGAAGACACCGAAGCGCAGCATCAAGCGTTTCCTTTATTCATAAACGAACCAAAACCTTAACCTTAACTTAACCTAAATCTACGGCCACCCCTTTGCGACAAAGGGGTGGCCTCTTTTTGTTTCTCATGGTGTTCAGCCAAGGCTTGTTGCAAGATGTCGGGCTTTGTTCAGCATGACGTGAGTGTGGCTCAGTGTGCTATTCCTGCATTTTTTTCTTCCAAGTACACAAAAAATGCCAAGAATTTTGTACTTTTGAATCCGAAAACAAAACGACTGATGGATTTCTTCTCACAATTCATACCCCGATACCTCCTCACGAAGCGTAGCCTCACCATCATGGTGACCTCAGCGGCAGCGTTCGCGTTCCTCTTTATCATCATCTACAAACCCTTCAATGTGGAGCAGTGGGCCGAGGTGTCACAGTTTGTCTTTGTGGCTTGCGTCATGGGTATCGTGTTGCTGGGCATGAGCATTGCCGCCATCAGCCGTGTCATCATGTGCTACTATGCCAAGAAGCACAAAATCACTTACCTCAAGTACATCGCGTGGGTGTTCGTCGAATTGGTGCTGATGTCTGTCGCCTTCTCGGCATGTTCTACATTGACCGATGTGCAAAAAGACATCTGGGCTGCATTTGAATCGTCCTTCCAGTTTACTTCGCTCATCCTGCTCATCCCCTACATCGTGAGCATCACCGCCTTCACGTTGCAGGACCGCAACCGCCGCCTACGCGAAATTGAAGACGACTACGACAAAGCGATGCAGGAACGTGCGGCAGGTACCAAGGGGCTCATCTCTTTCTACGACGAACGTGGCGAACTGCAACTTTCCGTCACCAAGGAAAACCTGCTCTATGTCGAGAGCGCCGACAACTATATATATATATGGTATATGAAGAGCAACCTGCCCAAGAAACTCATGCTGCGCAACACGCTGAAGCGTACCGCCGAACTTTTGGCCGATACCAACGTTATGCGCTGCCACCGCGGCTACATGGTGAACATGGAACAGGTGAAGGTGTTGCGCCGCGAAAAGGAGAACTTCTATCTTGAGTTGGGCATCGAGGGCGTGAAGGACATCCCCGTATCGAAGACCTATGGTGATGCCGTGCTCAAATGGTTGTCGATGTAATCTGCTGTTTCTTGTAATAATTGCGTTTCATTGTTCTTTCCTTTGAACAAACCGCCTCTTTTTTACATTTTGTCAACAAAAAGATGGAGCTTTTAACGACAAGAATCCATCCTGCTATACAAAAACGACAGATACGTGGAAAGTTTTATATAAAAATACGCGGTAAAATGAATAAAATGTTGTACCTTTGTCGCCCGATTGGCTACATCCACTCGGATGCGACCAAAAAAATGAAAGAAAATGGGCAAATTTGACAGTTATAAAATAGACCTGAGAGGGATGCGAGAGGTGAATACCTCTTACGACTTGAGTGTCGATAACGAGTTCTTTGCCCATATTGACGGCCCCGAAGTACAGAAGGGAAAGGTGCAGGTAGCACTTGAGGTACATCGCAGTGTCGATGTATATGAGTTGCACTTCACTATCGACGGCACAATTGTGGTCATCTGTGACCGCTGTCTCGATGAAATGGACCTTGATATTCATACTACGGGCAAGTTGCAGGTAAAGCTGGGCGCAGATTATGGCGAACAGGGCGACGTGGTAATCATCCCCGAATCGGAGGGTGTTATCAATGTGGCTTGGTACATTTACGAGTTCGTGGCGCTGGCTATCCCGATGAAGCATGTACATGCTCCGGGCAAATGCAACAAAGAGATGTCCGGCAAGCTGAAGAAACACTTGCTGCGTTCAACCGATGACGACGACTTCGGTGGCGAGGCAATCACGTTCGGCGACGAGGCGGACGAAGCGGAGGCTCCTGTAGATCCGCGCTGGGAAGGTTTAAAGAAGATAATTAATAATTAAAACTAAAAGAAATGGCACATCCTAAAAGAAGACAATCGAAGACTAGAACTGCCAAGAGAAGAACTCACGACAAGGCAGTAGCTCCTACATTGGCCATCTGCCCCAACTGCGGCGAGTGGCATGTATTCCACACTGTATGCGGCGCTTGCGGCTACTATCGTGGAAAGTTGGCTATCGAGAAAGAGGCTGCAGTATAACTTGCGGCTTGATTAATCGAAACAGGAAACCGCATCAACTTGATGCGGTTTCTTTGCTAATAACACATCACTACTATGCACAAAGCTGGATTCGTAAATATCGTGGGAAACCCCAATGTGGGTAAGTCGACACTGATGAACAAGTTTGTCGGTGAACGCATCTCTATCGCCACCTTCAAGGCACAGACCACACGCCACCGCATCATGGGTATCGTCAACACCGAAGACATGCAGATCGTGTTCTCCGACACGCCTGGAGTATTGAAGCCCAACTACAAGCTGCAGGAGTCGATGCTGCAGTTCTCCGAGTCGGCGCTGCAGGATGCCGATGTTCTCGTCTACGTGACCGACGTGGTGGAGAAGATCGACAAGAACCAGGACTTCCTCCAGAAGGTACAGCGTATGGATGTCCCCATCCTCTTGCTCATCAACAAAATCGACATGAGCAACCAGAAAGAGTTGACCGCTCTCGTTGAGGAGTGGCACGAACTGTTGCCCCAGGCGGAGATTATTCCCATCTCGGCATCGAACAACTTCAACGTAGACGTAGTGTTGCGCCGTATCAAGGACCTGTTGCCCGACAGCCCGCCCTTCTTCGACAAGGATCAGCTGACCGACAAGCCTGCCCGCTTCTTCGTCACCGAAATCATCCGCGAGAAGATACTTCTCTACTATGACAAGGAGATACCCTACGCCTGTGAGGTGAGCGTGGAGCAGTTCAAGGAGAGCGAGAAGAACATCCACATCAATGCAGTCATCTATGTGGAGCGCGAGTCTCAGAAGGGTATCATCATCGGCAACCAGGGCAAGGCACTGAAGAAGGTGATGACCGAGGCACGCCGCACATTGGAACAGTTCTTCGGCAAGAGCATCTATCTCGAGACCTTTGTGAAAGTAGATAAGGACTGGCGCAATTCAGACAAGGAACTGCGTAGTTTTGGATATAACCTTGAGTGAGTGAAGAGTGAAAGGTGAAAAGCGAAGAGTTGGACTTCGCGATGTTTACCCTACCGGATGTAATAATTCTTTACTTTTCACTTTTGACTCTTCACTCTTCACTTTTAACTCTTAACTCAGAAAATGGGAAACTTAGTAGCCATCGTAGGACGCCCTAATGTAGGCAAGTCCAC
>JBGVOS010000059.1:0-5711 GCA_045126595.1 Bacteroidaceae bacterium
GGTTGCCTTATTTATTGTCTTATCTTTACTCTCTTTCCGCCCAATCCCCAAGCTGGACGAAAAGAACGCAGCCATGAGCGATTAGGAAAATGCAAGAAGTAAGCGAAACGTCGAGAACCGACAACACTCTGCCACGAGAACGAAGAAGTCCATACCTCCGATTCCGATACCGCGTAAGCAAACCGCAGGGTTTCCCTACCAAAATGCTACGAAATTCTTGTACAAAAATTAGACGCGAAATGAAGAAAAAACAAACTTTTCGCGCCTTTTTTCCTTTGATATTTGCAGATTCATTCGATTTGCACTATCTTTAATCTGCTGTCGCTGTTTGAAATTAGGCTGCACCTCGGAAAAATCCAGATAATATTTGGTTTTTCGCTCGGTTTGCACTAATTTTGCAACGCAAGAACCCGCCAAGCCTCTTTACAATGCTTAAATCGGCGGGTCGTTTTTTTATATACCATGCGTTGCAATAAGCAGCAATTTACTGTCTACCCTCCATCTCACGCATATACTCATCGGCGATGTAGTGGTCGCCATAGAGGTAGAGACCTGTAGACTTGTCGTGAAGATGGGCACATGTTTGGCTTGCATAGAATAGCTTCAAAGCCTGTATGTCGGTGACGCACAGCCGCTCGGCAAGAATGACCGATATGGCACCGATGCGATTGCTCATAATGATTTCTTGTATTATGGGCGACTTGGTGGGGCTATCATAGAGATTCTGTTCCATCATACACGAAATATTTGTTGATTATCTCTTGATTCAATATGCACATCTGATTGTTGGGCTGATGCTTGGAAAGTTCGCGCAGTGCCATGTCGAGATCCATAAGACCAGCCGTATAGAGGTTGACGGTATCGATGACCCGGTCGTTGGCCACTCCACCTTCAACGTAATCGTAACCTCGTGCGGGATTCTCGCCATTGCGGTTGCCAATGATAAACTCGAGCCATTCGGCATCGTAAGCACTAAACACCTTGCAACGCATATTCTGCAATATGGCTTCGCGGTCCATCTTGTAGCGATTGAGCATTGCCGTTTGTTGTCTGCTGCGTGCAATATTGTTTGCCCATGCTACGGCTTGTTGGCGGAAAACGGTGACATAGAATCCTTGACCGAAGTCCAAGTTGGGTCTGCCGAATTTACAAATAGGAGTAGGTACGGACTCGGTGCTTCCGTGGTAGACGATAACCTCACTCATAGTTTTGCCTCCCAATTGTTAAGGCACTCAACCATACGCTGTGCCAGCACGTCGCGGCTCTCGCTATGCAGCGGTTCGTAGTTGGGGAGGATGTAATCATCTATCATCCCCAAGCGCTCCATACGATGAAACACATCGCTATAGCTGACCCCCAGATAGCGGGCAGTGGTCTCGATGCTGGTAGCCACGAAGGACATGATGACCTGATTCTTGGGAATTCTTCTGAGTTGCTCCATATAGTGCCAAAGTTTATTGCACAAAGTTAGCGATTTGTTTTTATCCAACAAACATTTGCATGAAAAGTTACTTCATAAGGCCTTCCTAATGCCTCATCCTTGCCCTCAATCCGCCCAATCCCCAAGGCGAACGAAAAGAACGCAGCCATGAGCGATTAGGAAAATGCAAAGCGTCAGCAAAACGTCGAGAACCGACAACACTCTGCCACGAGAACGAAGAAGTCTATACTTCCGATTTCAAACCATGTAAACAAACCGCAGGGTTTGCCTTACAATATGCTACAAAATTTCTGTACAGAATCTCCTCCCGTTTCGTTTTTGCGATGGTCTTGACCGACCTTGGTGTGGCTACCACAGCAGGTCGCGCATCACGGCATCGCTGACGAAGATGCTGTCGGGGGTGAGGCGCAAGTAACCGTCGGGAGTATGGATGAGCTGTCCTCGTTGGATATAGGGCTCGGCACAGTGCAGGCAGTGGGCGTGGTAGCGTTCGCCGAGGTCGGCCAACAGTTGGGTGAGGTCGATGCCGCGTGCCGTGCGCAGCTCGGTGATGATGCGCTCGTCGTAGCGCTCGTCGGTGGTGAGGTGTTCCACCTCGTGGGGGACATCTTCGCCTTCGGGGGTGGCGATGTAGTGGGTGAGGTTGCCGAGGTTCCAGCGGCGGTCGCGTCCGTCGTAGGAGTGGGCACCGGGGCCTATGCCTATATATGGGGTGCCCTGCCAGTAGCTGCTGTTGTGGCGCGAGTGGTAGCCGGGAAGGGCAAAGTTGGATATCTCGTAGTGCTCATAGCCTGCGGCGAGGAGCTTCTCTCTCAGCAGTTCGAACGAGCGTACGCTCTGCTCCTCGTCGATGGGAGAGACGAGGCCCTGCTCCTGCATGCGCCACAGACGGGTGCCCTCCTCGTAGGTGAGGTGGTAGGCCGAGATGTGCTTCACGCCGAGCGCTATGGCTTGGTCGAGGCTATAGGACCAGTCATCGAGCGTCTCGCCGGGGAGCCCGTAGATGAGGTCGATGCTGATGTTGGTGAGGCCGTGGCGTTGTAGCCGGCGCACGGCATCGATGGCCTCCTGTGCGGTGTGGCGGCGGCCTACGAGGCGTAACGTGCGGTCGTGAAAGGATTGTATACCGAGGCTGACACGGTTGATGGGTAGGGTGCGCAGCCCCTCGACGTACGCTTCGGTGAGGTCGTCGGGGTTGGCTTCGAGGGTAATTTCTTTTAATTGAAAATTGAAAATTGAAAATTGAGAATTATTGCCTTCCAGTTGATTGGCTTCTGTGCTCTCGTGGGGATTGTTAACTTTCAATTTTGAATTTTGAATTTTCAATTCCATGCTTTCCAATATCCTCCCCAACTCCTCGATTGTCAGTGTCGAGGGGGTGCCGCCACCGAAGTAGATGGTCCTTACGGGCTCGCCCTTCAGCTCGGATATGCGA
Source organism: Bacteroidaceae bacterium (assembly GCA_045126595.1). Classification (GTDB taxonomy): domain Bacteria; phylum Bacteroidota; class Bacteroidia; order Bacteroidales; family Bacteroidaceae; genus UBA1189. The sequence goes on from JBGVOS010000059.1 coordinate 2,877, forward strand.
TGGCGTAGCTCACGGCATACGGCATCGACATAGGCATCTCGATGGGCGAGTAGGGTAGTGGAGTAGAAGTCGCAATAGGCGCATCTGCTCTGGCAGAAGGGGACGTGGATGTAGATTCCAGCCATCAGCGAATGGGGAGATTCTTACTTTTGGTGGTGCTCCTCTTCGCCCTTCAGTATGGGGAGGCTGATGTGGAACTTCACCGCCAGCACACGGGTGAGGAAGACGCATACGCCACAGGTGATCTGTGTCACGATAGAGTCGCAACCCAAGCGGCCACATACCCAGTAGGCAAAGCCGCCCATCACGCAGGCCATGGCATAGATGTCCTTGCGGAAGATAAGGGGTATCTCATTGATGAACACGTCGCGCAATACTCCGCCCGCAGCACCGGTGAAGGTACCCATAATCGTAGCCACCCACAGCGGATAGCCTGCATCGAGCGTCTTCTGTATACCTACCACGGCAAAGAGCGCGAGGCCGATGGCGTCGAAGAGGAAGATGGTGTTGTTCATCTTGACCAGGTACTTGCTGAATATCATCACCCACAGCAAGGCGAAGGCGGTGATGATGAGGTAGATGGTGTCGGTCATCCAGAAGGGGGTGACATCGAGCAACACGTCGCGGATGGTACCGCCACCGATAGCGGTCACGAGACCTACGACATAGGCTCCGAAGAGGTCGAACTGCTTGGCCGAAGCCAGACGGATACCTGAGATGGCAAAGGCAAAGGTGCCGATGAATTCAATAATGTCTACAAAGTTGATTTGCATCATGATAATTTATGGTTTTTAGATTTATTATTCTTTTTTCTGTGCTTTCAATAGAATCAATGTAGCTCCACCACCGTGATGCCTGCTCCGCCAAACTGTACGTGTTCGTCGCGACAGCTGGCTACGGCGGGGTTGGCCTCGAGATATTGGCGGATGAGGGTGCGCAGGATGCCGTTGCCCGTGCCGTGGAGGATACGTACGCGGGGCATACTCAACAATACTGCATCATCAATATAATAGGTGACGGCTTGCAGGGCCTCCTCGCCACGCATGCCGCGCACGTCGATGTCCTGTTTGAAGTGCAGGCGGCGCTCCGAGATATTCTCCTGTGTCTCCTTGCTCAGGTAGGTATATGCACGTGGGCGCTCGGCCTCCTGCTGGCGTGCCGCCTCCTGGGTGGCAGGCTCCAGCTTCGAGAGCTTGGTCACGGTGCGCATCATGCCGAAGGTCACGGTGGCGTTCTTGCCGCTGATCTGTTCTATGGTGCCGATGGTCTGCTGGCCTTTGATGCGGACGAGAGAGCCCTCTTTAAGTTGAAAATTGAGAATTGAAAATTGAGAGTTATTCCCCTCCGTATGATTCGTTTTAGTATTATCGTGGGGACTGCTAATTTTCAATTTTGAATTTTCAATTTTTAATTTCTTTCTCTCCTGCCGTGCCTTGAGCTGCTCCATCTTGCGCTGGATACGTGCCTCGTATTCGTCGGCGGTATTGTCGGTCACCGCTTCGCGCCATTCGGCCAGCTCCTGACGTGCCTGACGTGTCTGCTCCTTCTCGGCCTGTGCCTCCTTGATGGTGCGTATGGTGTTTTCGATGCGTGCGTTCGACTCCTGCAACAGCTGTTTCATCTCCTCCTTGGCTTCACGGATGACGCTCTTGCGCGACTTCTTCAGCTCCTCCATCTCGCCCTCGTATTGGGCGATGAGTGTCTCGAGCTGCTTCTCCTTCTGGCGTATGTTCTGTCGCTTGGTTTCCCAGTAGCGCTTGTCGCGCACGATGTCCTGCAGGTACTTGTCTGACTGGATATACTCGCTGCCCACAATCTCTGAGGCATCGGCGATGACCTCTTCGGGGAGGCCTATCTTGCGGGCTATCTCCACGGCAAACGAGCTGCCGGGGTTGCCTATCTGTAGCTGGTAGAGTGCCTGCATCAAGTGGCGGTCATAGAGCATGGCTCCGTTGACCACACCCTTGTGGCTGTCGGCAAACTGCTTCAGGTTGGAGTAGTGGGTGGTGATGACGCCATAGGCGTGCTTGTCGTTGAAGCGGCGCAGTACCGCCTCGGCGATGGCCCCTCCGATGAGGGGCTCGGTGCCGCTACCAAACTCGTCGATGAGGATGAGGCTCTCGCCATTGGCCTCGCGCATCATATTCTTCATATTCAGCAGGTGGCTGCTGTAGGTGCTGAGGTCATCCTCGATGCTCTGCTCGTCGCCGATATCTATAAATATGCTGCGGAAGATGCCGGCACGGCTTGCCCGCTTCAGGGGGATGAGCATGCCGCATTGCAGGATGTATTGCAACAGGCCTACGGTCTTCAGACAAACGGACTTACCACCGGCGTTCGGGCCCGATATGATGAGGATACGCTGCTCGCGGCTCAGCTTGATGTCGAGCGGGACGACCTTCTTATGGTGCTTGGCCAGCGTAATGCGCAGCAGAGGGTGCTCGGCCTCTACCCAGTCGATGTGGGGATGGTCACACAGCTCGGGGCGTATGGCATCCATGTCGATGGCGGTGAGCGCCTTGGCGCGGATGAAGTCAATCTCGGCAAGGAAGGAGTAGGACTCCAGTATATCGGGAATCTGTGGGCGCACCTCGTCAGTGAATTCCGTGAGGATGCGTATCACCTCGCGGCGTTCCTCACCCTCGAGCTCACGGATGCGGTTATTGGCCTCCACCACCTCGGCAGGTTCGATGAAGACGGTCTTTCCCGTGGCCGACTCGTCGTGTACGATACCCTTGATGCGGCGCTTCAGTGCAGGCACCACGGGGATTACCAGTCGGCCGTCACGTACCGTGGGGTTTACATCCTTGTCCACGATGCCTTCAGCCTGTGCCG
>JBGVOS010000060.1:0-9967 GCA_045126595.1 Bacteroidaceae bacterium
GCAGAGCAGGCTCAGGAGATTCACGCTTACATCCGCTCGGTAATCGCCAAGCAGTTCGGCAAGGAAGTGGCTGACAACACCTCTATCCTCTATGGTGGTAGCTGCAAGCCCTCTAACGCTAAGGAGCTCTTCGCTAACCCCGACGTAGACGGTGGCCTTATCGGTGGTGCTGCCCTCAGCGTAGCTGACTTCAAGGGCATCATCGATGCTTTCAAAGCGTAATCGAAGATTAATTTGATTTCGGAGAACTCCGAGCTCTCTGAGTATTCGGGGTTCTCCTTGTTTTTTAATACAACTATTATGAAAAAGCTTTGTGTATTGCTGCTGGCTCTCGCTGGTCTGCCGCTCATGGCGCAGGACAATATCGTAAATTACCTGCAACAGCCTGTTCCGGGTCATGGAGTAATCACCATCCATCAGGATGCGCGTCTTGATGCGTTGTTGGGTATGGTGTATGATCCTGCAAAGAGCAAGAGTAAACAGATACAGACCATAGGCTACCGCATACAGATCTATGCAGGAGGCAATACACGCTTTGCGAAGGAGGAGGCGCAGAAGGCGGCGCAGTACATCAAGTCAAACTATCCCGAGATACCCGTTTACACCGATTTCGTGGCTCCTCGATGGGTTTGCCGTGTAGGCGATTACAAGACCATCGAAGAGGCTGACCAGGCAATGCGCATGCTGAAGAAGTCACGCAAGTTCAAGGAGATAGCTATCCTCCCAAACCAACGTATCAATATCACACTATGATGATGGAGAATCCTGGTAACTACCCTGTTGACGAACGAAATCTTGAGCTCGAAGAGCATTATCGTCAGATACTCGGCCTGTTGGGCGAAGATGCCGAGCGCGAGGGCTTGGTAAAAACACCTCAGCGTGTGGCTCGCGCCATGCAGACGCTCACTCGCGGCTACCGTATGGATCCCAAGGCTGTGCTTAACTCTGCCAAGTTCAAGGAGGACTACAGCCAGATGGTCATCGTGAAGAACATTGATTTCTACTCGCTCTGCGAGCATCACATGCTCCCCTTCTTCGGTAAGGTACATGTGGCTTATATCCCTAATGGCTATATTACGGGGCTCAGTAAGATAGCTCGCGTGGTCGACATCTTCTCACATCGCCTGCAAGTGCAGGAGCGCATGACATTGCAAATCAAGGAGTGCATACAGGAAACCCTCAATCCACTGGGAGTGATGGTGGTTGTTGAGGCTCAGCACATGTGTATGCAGATGCGTGGCGTAGAGAAGCAGAACTCCGTCACCACTACTTCGGACTTCACTGGCGCTTTCAATCAGGCCAAGACTCGCGAGGAGTTTATGAACCTCATAAGGGGGTAATGATTAAACTCATCATATCCCGTGAGCTTACCCATTTGCTTTCGCGGGTATACTGTTTTTTACATTTCTATCACGCGGTCGCCTAGGTGCTTGGCCATCTGCTGCTTTATTTCGGTGAGCTCTTTGTACCGGGCCATTACCTCCATACACTTTCTCATGTCGTTCATGACCTCGGGCTGGCGCATCAGATTGAGTGTTTCTTTTAGTTCAATGTCTATGAGAGCATGCTTGTAGTCCACCATCAAGTGAGGCATGAGGTCGGCGAGGCGCTCAGCATCGCTCAGCACGGTCTGTGTCTTTGAGTGGTACTTGCTCAGTTGGTATTTCTCCTCTATAAGGTCTACAGCCAGTCGGCTTAGTATAGGGTTGGCATGTGCGATGAAATGGCGCTCGGCAGTGAAACCTGGCTCGCCGATGTGTTGTCGCAGTTCTTGCAGCACCTCAGCAAAGAGAGGGGTGCTCAGTGTAATTTCGTCAAGCGCCAACTCTGTTGCCACATACTCTGTAACCGTAACCTCCTTGCCGCTCTCTTCATCGGTGTACATTACTTTTTCACCATGGCGCATAAGTTGTTGTACAATAAGACGTTCCTTGGAGTAGAGGGGTGAGAATGCTGTTGAGGAAGATGATAATGAAGCCTTCAGTGAATCATCCTGAATGGAAATCGAATCTTCGCAAAATGCATCTGCGAGATTTCCCGTTTCGCTTGGAATGACACTTTCGGAGAGGGGGATGTTTTCTGTGGATATGTAATCCGTTGTTCCGGAAGTTGAGGATTGCAAATCAGAAGGAATAGAAGAGGGTGGGGTGGTTTGTGGATTGTCCGTTTGTCGTTGGCTTTTGTCTTTTTCCTTCTCCTCCTTTTCCCTTTTTATCTTCGCTACCTCGCTTACGAGGATACGCTCCTCAATGTGCAGCATTTGGCCGCACTCCTTTATATATTCGGAGCGCACGATGGCTTCGGGGATGACCGAGATGCTCTTCACGATGTCGGTGATGAGTGCAGCACGCTTGTAGGGGTCACTTCCGGCATCGGACATGAGGAGGTTGGTCTTGAAGCGGATGAAGTCCACCTCGTGGGCAGCGATATACTCCTGAAACTCCGTCGCGTTGTGCTTGCGGGCAAAGCTGTCGGGGTCGTCACCGTCGGGCAATAGCATCACCTTGATGTTCATGCCTTCTTCTAAGAGCATGTCGATACCTCGTATCGAGGCCTTAATACCCGCCATATCACCGTCGTAGAGCACCGTGATGTTGTTGGTGAAGCGGTGTATCATGCGTATTTGCCCCGAGGTGAGCGAGGTGCCCGATGAGGCCACCACGTTCTCCACACCGGCCTGATGCATGGAGATAACGTCGGTGTATCCCTCGACGAGGAAACACTTATCCTGCTTCACGATGGCCTGCTTGGCAAAGTATATACCATAGAGTTCGCGGCTCTTGTGGTAGATTTCCGACTCGGGCGAGTTGACATACTTGGCCACTTTCTTGTCTGCCGTATTGAGTACGCGTCCGCCAAACGCTACAACTTTGCCCGATAGGGTGTGTACAGGGAACATCACTCGTCCCCAAAAACGGTCGCGCAGCTGGCCGTCGTCACGGGTATAGCATAGCCCCGTCTTGACCAAGTAGTCGGTATTGAATCCCTTTTTCTTGGCTTCCTGATACAGTGCGTCGCGGCTCTCGGTGCTGAAACCGAGCTGGAACTTCTTGATGATGTCATCGCGGAAGCCACGTTGGCGGAAGTAGCTCATGCCGATAGCCTGTCCGTCGCGGTGGTTGTGCAGGATGTCCTGGTAGTAGTTGTTGGCAAAGTCGTTGACGAGGAAGAGGCTCTCGCGCACGCTTTGCGCCTGTTTCTCTTCGTCGCTGAGCTCACGCTCCTTTACTTCAATACCATACTTCTTGGCGAGCCACTTCAGCGCTTCGTAGTAGTTGAGCTGCTCGTGCTCCATGATGAAGTGCACCACGTTGCCGCCCTTGCCGCAGCTGAAGCACTTGCACACCCCCTTCGAGGGTGACACGCTGAATGACGGTGTCTTCTCATTGTGGAAGGGACACAGACCAACATAGTTGACACCCCTTCTTCGCAGGGTGACAAACTCCGATACCACATCCACTATTTGGGCGGCATCCATGATACGGTCTATCGTCGCTTGGTCAATCATTGATGGGTACAAAGATACAACAAAAATAGAGGTGTTGTATGTCTTCGATATGAATAGCTGACGAAAATCAGTGCACTGCCTTACATTGTAGGCGGTTGTTTTTGTACGTGACGTACAATGTGTAAAGCTTTCCTTTCGAAAGAACGAGTTCTCTTGTTGTATCCAAGCGGTCAGTCCATCCGCCTGCCGAGCCTGTGAGCTTGATGCTGACGGTGATGTTATCGCCTTCAGCTGGGTAGTAGGCTACTTCCTCTTGGGTGTCTTGGTTGAAGACTATTGCCCGACTGTCTTGAGTGGTGACAGCATGTATGGGGAACTTGTCAAGAAAATCTTGAGAGAAGACAACCTGGATACCCACATTATTCATCGTGCAAATGAGTGATACCGGGGTATGTTGGTTAGATACGATATTAAAAGTTGTGTTGCCGACAAAGTGAGGCATGCCCCAACCGTCGTTAAGCTCCACGGATTCTTCTAAAGTGCAATTCTCTGCCTTGAGCTGATAGTTGGTAGCTGCAGGGAGTGTGTATTCAGTTTCGGTGAGCGTATCGAAGGGTTTGTTTTCAAACAGAACTGTACCATCTTTCTCTGCGAGGGTGATTTGGAATGTAGCGGCATCAATATTCAATGCTGTACGGGTGATCACCTCGCTTTGTATTTCACTTGAAGCAAGAGAAAGCGTAAAGGTGCCAATGCCGTCTACAGAAGTTGGCATAGTATTACTTTTGTCACAACCGACAGTTAGTAATAATGTGACAAGAACTATAGATATGGATTGAATAATTTTCATACAAAGTAGTAGAATTTATCTATATTCAACTTTTATTTTACTTACTTGCGCGTTGGTTCCTTCTAATGGCCATATATCGGCTTGCCCAAAAGAATTATAGCACGATACAGTGGGGTTACTTGATGAAAGCACACCAGTATAGCTTCCGTTGTCAGTCACAGTTGATTGTACACTGCCACCTTTCAAACTCATCAATGAGATTCCGCTACAGATTAACTGGTAAGTAGTGTTTTCTGTATGTCTACGCACTCGGACATCATGTTCTACTCTGACATTTATATCTTCTGGACAATAGAAACTCTTGGTAATCGTACTCTCTTTTTGTAGACGAACGTACGAGCTGTTCCATTCTTTAGCATTACCCGTCCAATCGTTCTGTGTCGGAGGTGTGGTCTCATAGGGCAATCCCGTAATGTGTACCTTCTTTTCTCCAGTGAGTGTCATTCCATCAAATGTCACATTGCCAATCAACGTATATTCTCCATATGCGCCTATGGTATAATCATCGTATATGTAAGTGCCATCAGTATTGTTGGTTAGGTTACCGTTAAAGTTGTTACTCACGATGAAAGAATAGTTTACATTGGCAAGCAATCTGGGAGCAGCACCATTTATTTTGACAACAGGGGCATAAATCTTATATGGCTCGCATGTGTTAGCAGCAGGAATATCACGAGTTACACCATCTCCCTTGTAATAGGAATATGAGGTATGTGCCGTGACTGTAACCGAAAGTTCTGGTTTTTCGTTAAGATTGAAGTTTTGACTCTTGGTTATCTCCTTGCCATTTGAGGTAGTAAAGGTGTAATCTAAAGAATAGTTTCCACGCAGCAGATAAGGCCAATGCTCATCCTGTTCCGATGACGTGAGCATACCTACTCCTTGCATGGTGCGTACAATGGTTCCAGCAGCATTCTTCACGACCGCTTTCCACTCACTTCCATCAATGGGAGGATTGGCCACTGTCAACAATGTTCCTTGCAACAGTCCGTCAGCATATTGGTGCTTGGCTGTTACCAGTGGAGTATTGACAAGGTCGATGTTGCCTAAATTGTAAACTTTGCCCGCCTGTCCTCCAAACGTACTACTGCTACTTAGCGTATAAATATTGTTATCGCAAGTAAAAGTCATAGTAAAGCCCCTCAATTCCACGGGAGCCGATACGATATAGTAGGTACCGGCTGTGAAGGTTGCATTGCCTGTGGGAGCTACGATGGTGATACTCTTTTCCCCATCGGTAGCAATGGTCGCCGTAGGCATATCATCACTATAGTCAACATAGAGGTTACCGGCAAGGGGAACATCAGCTGTAAACGTTATCTGCTTGATTTTGTCAGCAGCATAGGCCGGTACAGTAAACTTGAGCAGCTGGCATACATTGTGAAATGTGATATTCGACGGACTGCCATCGATATTGCGTGCTCCCTTGGCTACAGATATGTTGAGGTTAGGAGCAAAGGTGTTCTCTACGGCAGTCTGTTTGTGGGGCAGGGCTGCTATAATCTCTTGATTTTCAGAAAGTTTTTCAGCTCCTAATTCGTAGGGGTACAAGGCGAGGAAGTTTTCTTTCTGTTTGGTTATCTTACCCTCAAAAAGAGCACTGGCCCCATCAATGTGCTCAGATACAAAACGGTGTTTCGAGGTTTCGTAGTCATATACAGCCAATTCATCCTTTTCGCTCCATACAACTGTAGTGCCATCATCAAACAGGCTAGTGCGTGTGTTTGCCGAGGAGGTATAGAATTGTAGAGGGGACAACTCCTGAGAGGTCATGTCGATGAAGGTCTCTTCATTGCATGCACTGAGGCATAGGACTATGCACAAGATATGAGATATGCGGTATATTATATGATGCTTCATAATTCAAGTTTATTGTTGCCCATAATCAGATATGTCCACATTGTCGTCAGCCTTTTCGAAATCGTCGTGGCTACCGTTGATGTCTGTCGAACCGTCGTCTTGGATGACATCCTCGTCGGTGATTTCAATATCTTGGTTGACAAAAATATCCTCTTGATTGATGATAATACCTAAATCTAATGTGCCAGGTGTGAATATGAGCGTCAAGCGAGAAATCTTGGCTTGAGTCAGTTTCATAGTATCAGTTTTTACTAAACGCTTTCCTGCTCCGTAAGCCTCTATCTTGTAGGTTAGTGTTCGTGTGCCATTGTCATCCACATTATAGTAAGCGACATTACCGGGAGTGATAACCCCCTCTTCGCGCTTGCCACCAGTAAGATTGTCAAATATAATTGTACGTTCTCCTTCGGTGATAGTAACGCTGTATGAACTCGTGAAATGGTGATTTATAGTTTCGTCGAATACAATCTCTACACCTGCATTGGCCACAGTACAGCCTATGCTCACCTTGGTTGTTTCACCGGGTTTAATAGCAAAGGAAGACGATTGTCCGGCATAACGGCGTTGTCCCCAACCGTTGTTGGCTGTCTCAGCCTCAAGCTCCAAGCAACTTTCGGCCTTAACTCCATAACCGTATCCTGCCGACAGGCGTTTGTCAAGGTCTTTTAGGCGAGTTTTTTCACGGAAGATTTCCTCGCCCTTGAATACCGTAACCCAATAGTTGTCGGCTTCCTCCTTGGATATTACAGTCGAAGTGGCGCGTGTGGTGCTTCTTAAGTAAAGTTCCAAAGTTCCCCACAAGTCGGAATCATCAAAGGAAGGAACCTGAATCCTCGAAATATCTTCGGAACACCCGCTCCATAAGCATGCGGCAAGAAGCATAAAGCAAAACCTTTTGGCTTGTGAAATAAATATGTACAGTCGGTTCATAAGCATAAATTACAAATCTACAATAATATCGTCACTGCCCATATCATCTGTAATCTCTATATCTACACCGCCTGATGTGGCTTCAGAGTCGTAATGGTAATGCAGCAGGTAGTGCTTCCCGCTTTGGATATCGAAAAAATATATCGGGGCATGTGCATGGGATACCCCATCCGTATTGGTGGCACTAAGCGCATAGGTGAATCCTTCGTCAGATGGGGCAAAATAGGCCTTCTCTCCCTCTTGAAGAGAAACTTCACGATTACCACTCTTAATGGTGAACCGATAGGAAGCAAACAATTCTTCAAAGCGCTCGGGAAGGTCCACACCTACGGCATAATTGACCATAGGAACCGACATGGATATGCGAGTCCGGTGGTCATGCTCCATCTCTACACGCTGACTGGTAAAGTAACAAGCCTCGCCCTTACCGCCATTGACGGTGTGCCAAGTGGTTTGGTTTTCAGTATGGGCACAGACGGTAAATGTTCCGGGTTCCAGGATAATCTTATTGGGAATACTTCCTGCAGGATAATAAAGGAACTCTTCCCCTTTTGCATTGAGAATGGTAACAGCCAAGTCTTCATCGACTGCCCGCGAGGTCACAGAAGGTTTGTTGGCACGAGCTATGTCGAGCTCCAAGATGCATTCGCCACCTTGTGTCAAATGTTCTGATTGCTGACAGGCAACAAGAGTCAATACGCTTAATATCGTGTATAGAATTCGTTTCATTTATTTGCTGTATTTCAATGAAAGAGAGTAAATGCACGAGTATGTTTGTTCCAGACCATAGCTGTTATGGCACTTTATCTCGTCTGCATCGTTTGTTAAAATCATTGCCACAGTATCTTTATATGGTGTTTTCTCGAAGTTTGAGGTTCCTTTGCTTTGTGATAAGAACTGATTATTCCCGACTGTTATTGTCAACGTCGTTCCTTTCGCCCAGCCAGTTTTTATCATAATATCATAGTCTAAGGATACTTTGGTTAGTTGAGGTATCGCAATGTCTTTGTTGGTTATAGATTGACTGTTTTGCCCAGCATTATATCCTAACTCAACATTATTATCACTGAAAGTCACAGTTCCTGTAGCTGTCCAGCCTGCATCCTTTGTCGGAGGGGCATAAGTGACGGGAATTCCTGTGATATAAAAATCCTTATGTGCCTCAATTGAAACCCCATCGAACGAAGCATTGGCTCTTAGGCGATAGGGATTAAAGCTTACAGTTTGATTGGTAATAGCTTCTACCGAATATTCATTCTTTCCTGCAGGTACCTGCTCGGTAGCCCCTGCGTAAGTATAGGTGAATGAATATCCATGCTTCACGAGGAGCGCCTCGCTGACATTCAGCTTAACCGAAGGATTATATATCGTATTTCGATTACAAGCGTTGGCTCCGTCAATATCTCCCTCCAAATATTTGGTGTGGGCCGAATAGCCATCGACCACAATTGCCAGTTCAGGCTTGTCCACACTGAAATCACGGCTGCCCACCTTGTTGAATCTCCCATCATCTTCAATGTAGAATGTGGCTTTATAGTTACCCGAGGGGAGATAGGGCCACTCGGATGAACTATTATAGGACGATACCAATTCACCTGCCCCCAAAGTACTTCGCACCTTTTGGTCTTGATTGTTGGTCACTACAGCTTTCCACTGCATTCCTGGATATGAGTTGGAGAAGGTTATATCGGTGCCCATCAGTTCTGAGTTGTCATTGTAATGATGTTGAGCGATAGCTGTTGGTATAGGGAGCCATGACAAAGGTATGGTCTCATCAAGCATTACTGTTTTCATGTCTACCTTGGTGATATTCACATTCAGCGCACTTTCCGGGTCGGGCAAGCTAAGTGTGATAATACTGTGGTCGGCCGCTTCAAATGTCTCAGGAAAAGCTTCTGAAGTCAGTTGGCACGACACCAATCTATTATTCTCATTTCTCAATGTCCCGTAGAATAGGAATGTAGGATTGCTTCCTGCAGGAAAGTAGATGCTGCTTCCCATGTCTTCGTTGGTAATGTTGAGAGAGTATTCACCTACTCTTACCGCAAGTCCATAGCTGGTGTAATGTTTAGCGAAGCGGGCTTGCTCCTCTTCATCTCGTCCAAAGATTACAGATACCAGGGCATTGGCTACACGGCAGGGAATTGTTACAGAAGATGATTGATTTTCTTCTATTGTGGCTGTCGCTGCTCCCTCATAATAGGGACTATCCTTGCCGATTTTTACATTTTCTCCGTAGTAGGCCATGATATCGTAAGTGCCAATTCTCAACTCGATGTCTTCTACGAATTTTCCGTCGTAAGCTACACTTTCGCTTCCGCTACGTTGTATCTTTAGACTAAACTTTTCGGCCAAAGGCTTGCCAAGTTGTAAAGGAGTTGCGCGAGTCTCGGTTTTTTTTGAAGTATGCCCTATCTTTAGATGCAATGTCCCATTGGGAAGAGTGGTTATCTCTTCCTGCTCGCATCCAACCACGCATACTGCAGTTAGAACTATCAGAAGTAGGGTATGTATATATTGTTTAGTCTTATCCATTCTTGTGATTTATTGTTACTTTACTGATGGGTTATCTCCGTATTCGAAAGCAAAATCATCAATATAAAGCGTACTACCCTCACCTCCGTGGAAATAGTCTCCATATTTGCTGGCCGAGAATACGACGAGCAGGTGAGTTGGTCTTCTGTTCAGGTCTCTATATATAAAAGGTATAACTACTCTTTCCCACTTTCCATTGCTATCTACGTTTTGCTCGGCTGGTAAGGCTCCATAAGCAATAATGCGAGGATCGGTTTCCCAATCGGGGAATGTGCTCATGTTGGTATTGTCCACAGCCAATGCTTCCGATAGGAGTGCGCAATATATACCACACTGGTCCGATT
>JBGVOS010000061.1:0-5636 GCA_045126595.1 Bacteroidaceae bacterium
AAAGTAAGGAACATACGCCATACTTCCTCAAGACCTACTATCTGAAGTGGCATATTGATGCCATGCAATGCCATCCAGTCAATCTCTTGCTGCCAACGGTTCCATGTCCATGAAGTCATTGAGTAACCGAATGTACAATAATTGAGATAGTAACGATATTTAGCATCACAAGTGCGAGTCTCCTCTATTTCAGGCAAAGGCAAAGAAGAAAGAGTTGCGTATGCACCACCTTTGGACGTTTTCTCATTGAGGGAGTTCCATGAGATATTGATATTAGCATAGTGGTTAAGATACCAACCAATACCCGTAGTAATGGCACTGAGAGTACTACCCTTGATGAGAATCTTTTTACCTTCCGTACCAATGACAAATGTCTCTTGACGCGGATTTATCGAAGAATCAAGCACAAACTTAAATTTCTTGGACGTCCCCTTGCCACCAATACGGTTAACAAGATCCACCACAGCCTGCGGATTCTCCATGTACACGACTTCCAATTTATCGCCAGGAAGCAATTCAATATGAAAAGCCTTAGCATCCATCGTTGCATTCTCAGTTACAAAACTAAAAGAGAATGCTCCCCCAAGCTCCACGCCATCAGGGAGAATAATTTCGAAATAGTCGTCAGCAGCAGAAGAGAAGCCCCATGTTCCACAACAATAAGTTCCGTTCACTCCATCAAGCATATAAGCATAAGGCTTATTGTTGTTCCCCGTAAAATCATCGGCAGAAAGTTTCACAGCCTCCCCGCTACCATCATAAAGCACAAACGAGTCAAAGCTCATGCGTTTCATCCCATTCTGATAAAAGGCTCTCGATTCGGTCAGCGTAAAACGCAATTTTCCGAAAGCCTCTTCGTAAACAAACTTATCAGAAGCAAAATGATATTTACCATCCTGCAGAACAGCTTCCGTAGTACATACGAAATCGCCACCAACAATCTTCTCTGCCCACACCGAAGTAATCCCGCATAAGCCCAACAATAAGGTCAAAAGAAATGTCCTTTTCATAGCATATTGTATTGAGTTTCGTACAAAATTAGAGAAAATCGCCCAATTTGCAAAATTATTTGACAACTTCTGGATTATCAGTGCCCAGCAGATATACAAGAACTTGTACAACAAGCAAAAAAAAGGCCGAATCTTTTGATTCGGCCTTTTCTTATTATAATTATAAAGAGTTCTTATTAAGCCTCTTCAGCAACTACCTCGAAAGGAACCTCTACAGAAACCTCCTTGTGGAGCTTTACGGTAGCGGTGTAAGAACCTACTTCCTTAACAATATCCTTAACAACGATAGTCTTGCGATCAATCTCGAAACCGAGCTTAGCCAATGCCTCAGCAATCTGGATGTTAGTAACAGCACCGAAGATTGTACCTGTAGCGCTAACCTTGGTAGCGATAGTCAATGCTACGGGAGCGAGCTTAGCAGCCAACTCTTCAGCGTCAGCCTTGATCTTAGCGAGCTTGTGAGCACGCTGCTTCAAGTTCTCAGCCAATACCTTACGAGCGCTCTCTGATGCGATGACAGCCTTGCCCTGGGGAATCAGGTACTTACGGCCATAGCCCTTCTTCACTGAAACGATGTCGTTCTTGTAGCCCAAACCTGCTACGTCTTCAACTAAAATAAGTTCCATGTCTAATTCCTCCTTTTAATTATTTCATCATATCAGTTACAAAGGGAAGCAATGCCAAGTGGCGTGCACGCTTAACAGCCTGAGCCACACGACGCTGGTACTTCAAAGATGTACCGGTGATGCGACGGGGAAGGATCTTACCCTGCTCGTTCAAGAACTTCTTCAAGAACTCGGGATCCTTGTAGTCTACATACTTGATACCGCTCTTCTTGAAACGGCAATATTTCTTCTTCTTAACGTCTACTGTAGGGGGAGTCAAGTAGCGGATTTCACCATTCTGCTGTGCCATAATTATGCCTCCTGTGCTTTAGCTTGTTTAACACTCTTTCTCTTTGCTGCGTACTCAGCTGCATACTTGTCAAGCTTAACAGTGATGTAACGGATTACGCGCTCGTCACGACGGAAGTTCAACTCCAACTTGTCAATTACTGTGGGTTCAGCCTTGAACTCGAGCAACTGATAGAAGCCTGTTGACTTCTTCTCAATAGGATATGCCAATTTCTTCATACCCCAGTTCTCTTCATTGATAATCTCGGCGCCTTCGGCAGCAAGAATACCCTTGAATTTCTCTACCGCTTCCTTCATCTGAACATCAGATAAAACGGGAGTCAAAATGAAAACGGTTTCGTACTGATTCATACTCTTTTTTGTTAATAAATAAATATAGTTTTTGAAATCGGCTGCAAAATTAGCACATTTTCTACAATCCACCAAATTTATTTACAAAAAAGCACGTACGCCATCAATAAGCGCACGTGCCTTTCCTATTATTTTATAGGTATTTATCCAAAGTTTTACTCAGCCTTGGGTTCCTCTGCCTTCTTTGTTTTCTTGGCAGCGGGTTTCTTGGCAGCAGCCTTCTTAGGCTTCTCCTCAGCAGCAGGAAGAGTTACCCCCTTGATTTTCTCTAGCTCCTTGGTCAGCTCCTCAATCTCCTTATCCTGGTTCTTGATGGTGGTGAGCAGAGCATTGAGCTCCTCATTGTCAATATCAATGGGATAGAGAGAATTGACACGACTGATGAAGTCACCGAGAATATTCATATAGTTGGTAAAAGCATCAAAGGGAGAGTCATAGATACCACGGTTCATACCCACCTTGTTCTGCTTGGTGGTCATGAAACGGAAGTTATCGCTGGCCTGCAGATAATCCCAGTCTTGCTTGATGCGCTTGTCAACACCAATAAGCACACGCTCAGCTACGCTATAGAGTTTGTCAAACGCCTCACGCTGCATGGTGTTACCAAGCCATGAGCTGATGTCACGCTCCTCGTCAACCCATGACATGGGATAAGGAACGTCAACGGGACCTACTGACTTATAGTTCTTGATAACCTCGCTCGGAGTAGAGAATGAGATTCCACGTTCACGAGCACACTCGGGCAGAGCCTTGAAGAAGTCGAGGATATTTGAACTCAGCGGCTGGAAGATTCCAAGAGCAGACAACTCCATGAAGATATTGATTACCTCTTCCTCTGCAGGAGTCTGAGCAATCCAATCCATGTAAGTGCCAGCCATCAAGGGATATGCATCCCATGAGGTATTAGAGAAGCGCAATGAGATATCGTCAGAGAGCTTGTAGTCGCGGAGCAACACCTTGAGGTTGGGATTGGTGTTAGCGTGATAGAGGTAGTGGGGGCTCTTCCAACCGAGGATGTGCTTGGCACCTTCGGTGAGTACACCCTTGAAGCCCATAGCTGCTACCTGAGCACCTATATCGTCGCTATAGATAAGGCTTGAGTTGCGGAATACCTTCGGAGTCTTGCCGAATACCTGCTTGATTTTCTTGCACATGCGGTCAACGTCGCTACGGAAGCTCTCCTCGTTGGCCAATGAAGAAAGACCGTGTGAGTAGGGCTCAGCGAGGAATTCGCAGCAGCCAGTCTTGTTGATTTCCTGCAAGAGTTCCACCACCTGAGGAGCATAGCGCTCGAGCTGCTCGAGACCTACACCTGAGAGTGAGAAGGCTACCTTGAAGTATCCGTTGCTACTCTTAATCATGTCAAGCAAGGTGGTGAGAGCGGGTACGTATGAACGCTCAGCAATATCACTAATACTACTTTCGTTTGCATAGTCATCGTAGTAGTAGTGGTCAGTACCTATATCAAAGAAGCGGTACCTTCTCAGATGAACAATCTGATGTATCTCAAAATAAAGACAAATGGTTTTCATAACTTGAATATTTAATCTTTTGATTTCTTTTGTTTTCAGCGTAATCGCCTCTTATTCTACTTTATATCTTTTACTGCTTCAAGGTAGTCGTCATTATTGAAATAACCACGGCCACAAAGCTGGTTATAGCACTCACGTATGCGCAAGCCAACCTTCTCCCATGTGATACGGTCCACTTCCTTGATACCTTCCTCAGAGAGATAGTTATACAGAGCTTCGTTTGTACATACGCTATACATAGCATCTGCCAAAGCATTGATATCCCAATAGTCCACCTTGATTACATTGTCCAAAATTTCACCGCAACCAGATTGCTTTGAGATGATTGAGGGACAACCGCATTGCATAGCTTCCAAGGGTGCTATACCGAAAGGTTCAGAAACAGATGGCATCACAAATACATCAGAGTTCTTGTATGACTCATACACTTGACGTCCTTTCTGGAAGCCGGGGAAATGGAAACGGTCTGCAATACCGCGCTCGGCAGCCAAATGAATCATCGCATTCATCATATCACCGCTACCTGCCATGCAGAAACGGATGTTGCGAGTGCGCTGAAGCACCTTAGCTGCAGCTTCCACAAAGTATTCCGGTCCCTTCTGCATGGTGATACGTCCCAAGTAGGTAACCACCTTTTCGTTGGGATTCTTATTGGGAACAATATCCACCAAATCCTGACTGAGAGGATAAACGGCATTATGCATAGCCACACATTTGCGTGGGTCTTGGTGATACTGATGGATTACGGTCTGACGTGTATGCTCTGATACGCACATGATACAATCGGCATGATCCATACCGTTCTTCTCTATGCTGTACACCGTGGGATTAACCTTACCACGAGAGCGGTCGAAGTCAGTGGCATGAACATGGATACACAATGGTTTTCCGCTTACCATCTTGGCATGTACACCAGCGGGGTATGTCAACCAATCGTGCGCGTGAATCAGGTCAAACTCCTCACTACGGGCCAAAACGCCTGCAATGATGCTGAAGTTGTTGATTTCGTCATGCAGATTGCTGGGATAACCGCCGGCGAACTGTATGCAGCCCAAATCGTCAAGTCCTTGCAGATAGTTGAAATCTGCATAGAGATGGTCGCGGAAACGATAGTAATCCTCTGCCCTATGGCCAACGAATCTAGCCTTTATATTGTCGTAATTGACATCGCGCCATGCAACAGGAACCTGGCTCATGTTTATGATTTTCAGGAACCCCTCTTCTTCACCCGTAGGTTTGGGCAAACAGAAAGTGGTATCCACATCGCCCTGAAGGCTTAAGCCCTTCGTTATTCCATAACTGGCAACAGCGAGACCTCCATATATCTTAGGAGGAAACTCCCAACCGAACATTAATACTTTCATATATCGTTCCTCCTATTCGTTAAATGTCATACTCATTTATTACATCCAATATGCGCAGTATCTCGGCCACGTTCATGGCAAAGGCTACAGCACCACGTCCGATGAACGGGGGATTACCGTCGAACAGTTCGGGAATAGAGCCGATACAGTGCGAGGTCATCTCGTCCTCGAAGCCGATGAGCTGACGTTCCACGAATGACAGACCACTCATCTTGTGGATGCGCAGGTATGCCTCCATGTAGAAACCACCAAGCCAGGGCCATGCAGTACCTTGATGGTAAGCATAGTCACGCTCCACTTGCGGGCCCACATAGTTGGGATTGTATCCGAAGCTCTTGGGGCTGAGCGAGCGGAGTCCCTTCGGAGTAAGGAGTTCCTTCGTCACGATATCGAGCACACTCTTCTTCTGCTTGCGGTCAAGCGGAGAGTAGTCAAGAGCGGCAGCAAAAATCATGTTGGGACGTA
>JBGVOS010000062.1:0-17810 GCA_045126595.1 Bacteroidaceae bacterium
ATTACCAGCCTCTTAGTGCCCAGAACAGGACTCGAACCTGCACGCCTCGCGGCACTCGCACCTGAAACGAGCGCGTCTACCATTCCGCCACCTGGGCATAATGCGAGCGCAAAGGTAGAATAAAATTTTGAATTTACATTCGATGAACTTGTGGTTCTTTGCTTGAATGCCCAGGTGGCGGAATGGTAGACGCGCTCGTTTCAGGTGCGAGTGTTGAGAGACGTGCAGGTTCGAGTCCTGTTCTGGGCACAAACCAAACGAGTTTTGACTTACTGAACAACTAATGGAGAGATGGCGGAATTGGTAGACGCGCTACTTTGAGGGGGTAGTGACCGTTGGGTCGTGTGAGTTCGAGTCTCATTCTCTTCACAAAATAAAAATTGCGGAAATAGCTCAGTTGGTAGAGCATAACCTTGCCAAGGTTAGGGTCGCGAGTTCGAGTCTCGTTTTCCGCTCACAAGAAAGTCCTACACGTTAGGCATTGGAAAGGTGGTAGAGTGGTCGATTACAGCGGTCTTGAAAACCGCCGTGCTGAGAGGCACCGGGGGTTCGAATCCCTCCCTTTCCGCAGAGAAGCGAGCAGCGAAAGTTGCTCGCTTTTTTTGTTATATCCAATATCAGGCTAAAGATTTATAACTTTTCCCAATTAGGGCATTCTTTTGATTCTCTTTCCCGTTTGTGTTGTAGTTCCAAATATCGGGCTAAGGCTATAAAATGGCTGCAAGGAACTTCTTGGCTTGATTGAGGGTAAGGCCCCGTCGCTTGGCATAGTCGATGAGCTGCTCTTCGCTGATGTTGCCTACAGAGAAATATTGTGCCTTGGGATGGGCAAACATGAAGCCCGAGATGCTGCTGTGGGGATACATAGCTCCATTCTCGGAGAGTGTGATGCCAATGTCTTCAAGGTGTAGCAACTCGTCAATCAGGAAGTTTATTGATTGGTCGGGTAGGCTGGGGTAACCCACTGCAGGGCGTATGCCTTGGAAACACTCCTTGTGTAACTCGTGTATGGTGAGATTCTCTTTTGGAGTATACCCCCAATAGTGCTTGCGTACTTCCTCGTGCATCTTCTCGGCAGTTGCTTCGGCAAGCCGGTCGGAGAGGGTATCAAATTGAAAATTAAGAATTGAGAGTTGGAAATCCGAAGGTCGGGACACTGTAGTAGCAAATACTCCTATCATGTTTGCAATGTCTTGTTCATGCCTTTCTTCAGACATGGATGAGCAAATACCCTCTTGCTCTCTCTCTCTCACAAAATCGCTCAAGCAAAGCGTATAGCCTGACTTACCTGCGTGTTGTTGGCGGAGGAAAGGGAGGCGGGTGTTGCCATTGATGATGATGTCGTCTCCCTCGCTATAGGCTTCGGCAAGCAGGAAGAGGGCATGGCATATCGGCTCGTTGGCCCATTGGTGTAGCAGTGAGGTGGCTTCGTCGTAGAGCTTCATGGCCTCGTGTGCTTTGGCCTGTTCTTCGGTAGGAAAGGAGGCTATCCATGCAGCACGGCATGAAGGGCAATTGTGTACATTGGTTACAGTTGCAAAGCGTGGCCCCATGCCCCATGCGTGGAAATAGTATATCCAATTGATGTAGGGGGCTACTTCGCGGACAGTATAGGTTAGTGCTTGTCTCATCGATTGAATACCAAGCGCTCGCCCATCATGCTTTCATCAAATGTTCCGTCGGCATATACGGCGTGTCCGTTAACCCAAGTGTAAGTGATGTCCCAACGGAAGGTGTGTCCCTCGAAAGGACTCCAGGCGCACTTGCTCTTTATCTCTTCGGTGGTGACGGTGTGTGGTGCATCGGGTTTTAGGAGTACAAGGTCGGCATAATAGCCTTCACGGATGAATCCGCGTCCCTTAATCTTATATAATGTTGCTGGATTGTGGGCCATTTTCTCAACTATTTGAGTGAGGGTGATGATGCCCTCATCGGACAGTTCGAGCATGGCGGGCAGAACGTACTGTATGGTAGGGATACCCGATGCGGCTTTCAGTGATCCACCTATTTTGTCGGAAGGAAGGTGAGGTGCATGGTCGGTGCCGATGACATCGATGAGGCCATTTCTCAGTGCTTCACGCAAAGCCTCGCGATCGGATGAGGTCTTCACGGCAGGGTTGCATTTGATGCGGGTACCGTAAGTTGCATAGTCGGTATCAGTGTAGTAGAGATGGGGCAGACAGACCTCGGCGGTAATTTGTTTGTCGCGAAGGTTGCCTTGCTGCAACAAATCCAACTCGCAGGCCGTGCTGATATGCATGATGTGGATGTACGCTCCTGTTTTGTGTGCTAAATCTACAGCTTTGGCGGTAGAACGGTAGCAGGCCTCTGCGCTACGTATCAATGGGTGATACGTTACGTCAGGGTCGTCGCTCGCGGTTTCTTCCTTATATTTGGCTGTGTTGGTCGAGATGATGTTCTGGTCCTCACAGTGCAGAGCTATGAGTGTTGGTGATTCGCGGAAGATTTGCTCTATGCGTTCGTCTTGGTCAACGAGCATGCCTCCTGTGCTGCTTCCCATGAAAAGTTTCACTCCGCATACGTTCTTAGGGTCTACACGGCGTATCTCTTCAATGTTGCTTGTTGTTGCTCCAAGGTAGAACGAGTGGTTCACCAAGCACTTCTCTCTGGCATTGGCAAACTTGGCCTCCAAAGTCTCTATCGTCGTAGTTTGTGGATTGCAGTTGGGCATGTCCATCACTGAGGTTACGCCGCCACGTGCTGCAGCACGGCTCTCGGTATACATGTCGGCCTTTTGTGTCAATCCAGGATCGCGGAAGTGCACGTGGTCATCGATGCAACCAGGGATGAGATATTGTCCCTCGGCATTGATTACATGGTCAGCTGAGATACCCGTGATGTCGGTGCCGCGAATGATAGCCGCTATGCGGTTGTCTTTGATGAGTACACTACCAATGTATTGTTCTCCTTCGTTGACGATGGTGGCTTGGTGTATGAGGGTGGTCATAGGAAATGAAATTTGAGACTTGGAGATTGAGGACTATTCGTTGCTTTGCACTACCTTGCGGAAACTTGCTGGTACGGGAGCCTCGAAGCGAAGCAGCTCTCCCGTGACAGGATGTACAATGGCAAGGCGGTGGTTGTGCAGCATGAGACGGCCTATGGGGTTAGTGCGTCCGCCATACTTGCGGTCACCGGCCACAGGATGTCCTATATCGGCTAACTGTACACGAATCTGGTTCTTGCGCCCGGTGAAAATCTGCAGATCGAGTAAAGCGTGGTACTCGTTGGCTTGTACTACGCGGTAGCGTGTCACGGCAAGCCGTCCTTCGTCGGGCTTGCGGGCGATATATACCTTCATGTTATTGTTGTTCTCCACGAGGTAGTGGCGCAGTTCTTGACGCTCTTCTTCGGGACATCCTTCCACGACTGCGGTATAGGAACGTTCACGAATGTAGTTGTCCCAGTTGTAGCGCAGTTCACGTTGGGTGTCGGGATCTTTGGCAAAGATGAGGATACCTGAAGTATATTGGTCCAGACGATGGCAGATGTAGGCTGTAGCGCGTGCGTCCTTCTGTTTCAAGTAGTCGGAAAGCAGGCTGTGGGCAGTCTTTTTATTGGTGTCGCGCCCCATAGAAAGTAGGCCTGCGGCCTTCTCCACCACGACAAGGTATTTGTCCTCGTAGATGATGTGGAGTTGTCCACCACGCAGTACGGCGAAGGGACGGGTGAAATTCACCGAAACCTTGTCGCGCGGTGTGAGCGGTGTATCAAACTGGGTCAAAGGCTGTCCGTTGACTGCTATGTGGTTGTGTGCGAGCATCGACTTGATGTCGCTTTTGCTCTTGGGGGCAAGTATAGTGTAGAGGAAAGGCAGAAGGGTGGTCTCTTCTACAGGCGAGTAGTGGAATATCTGGTTAGGACCTTTCTTGCCGTGTCGTTTGTTGTTTCTCATACGTTGGTGTTTATATGGAAATAAAAAATGCTTACTTGGTGATGTCTATAAGGTACGATATCTTTCCTGTAATCGTAGTGTTGGCCGAGCGGCCGAAGGGGTCGGCCTTGGAGTTGCCGAACATGTCGGAGAGGCCGAAGAAGTAGCGGCCCTCAATGGTGAAGTTGCCGATACGGGTCTTCAATTCCATACCGAGACCTCCGGCGATACCATATTCGAGGGTGTTTTCTACTTCCTTGCCGTATTGCTTGTTCATGTTGTTGGGGCGGAGGCTCTCGTCCCAAGGATACTCGTCGGAGTACCCGTAGCGCTCCTCATCGTCCAGGAAGAGTCCGAGCTGTGGACCGGCATTGACGAAGAACTGTAGCCCTCGCTCCTCCTTACCCCATCCAAGGTGGGCAAAGAAGGGTATCTCGATATAGTTGGTAGTGCGGCTGTAGGTGTTGTTGCTACCATCCTCTATGAGCTCGTTCCATCCGCGTTGGGCGAAGTTTACTTCGAGCTGTGCGGCGCAGATGAGAGCAAAGTACTACTCCGTTGTATAGCGCAGGGTGAATCCGCCGGTCAATCCCGGTTGCAGATTCTGTTTGATGGTGGGGCTGAAGTCTACTTTGCTTAAGTTGTATCCTCCATTGAAGCCTACAGCAAGGTTACTGCGCAGCTCACCCACCTGAGCAAAGGCGGCAGTGCTCAGCAGCATGCAGAGGAGGGGTAGCAATAGGCGTCTCATCAGTCGAAGTCAATGGTTTGCAGTTCGTAGTCGCGTGAGAAGTGTACGAAGAATACCTTGCGGTTGATGAATCCGCCCCAGTTGTTGACACGTTCAAACTTGAAGCCTGTCTGCAGTGGAGTGTATTTCATTTCGCCCAGGCGGCTGTCCATGTCCGTACCATACAGGTGCATGGCCTTGAGGAAGTAGTAGGCAATGTCGAAGCCCAGTATGGCGTATTTGGGGTAGCGGTTCACGATCTCCTTGCTGTAGGTGCGGCGGTACTTCTGGTGGAAGGCCTTGGCCTCGGGGAGCAGGTTGTTGGTGTAGAACGACGAGTAGAAGTAGGTGTCTATCTCGTAGAACGAGGCCAGATGATTGTTGGTATACACCTGATACTGCGGGTAGCCGAAGAGGTGCATGTCGTACTTCGTCGAGGCGGTGTCGCGCACCAGCAACTGGAATATGGGTATCATGTTGTTGAGGCTGCCGCTCTTCTCCGAGGTCATCATCAGGATATTCTGTCGCTCCGTGTCGAGACGGGTCATGATGGTATCCTTGTTGGTTGCCGTGTCGGCCAGCAGTACGGTGTAGGGCACTTCGCGGTAGCTCAGCTCGCGTTTGAATCCGCTGATGAGGTCGTCGTCTTCCTCTTCGGGAGATTCGAAGAAGATGACGTTGGGGTGGGGGAACTGCATGAAGAACCGGTCGTACACCTCAGAGTAGAAGTAACTTTGCGGTGTGTTTACTTGATAGATGTAGGGGTTGGTGAACACCGCATCGACCTGTCGGGCAAAGGGAACGACCATACGGATGCCGTTGCTTTCGGCAAAGGCTGCAGCCTCGGCGATATGCTGGTCATATACGGGGCCTATGATGAGGTTCATCTGTTGCATCTCGGGCTTGGCCAGAATGGGCTGTATGGATGCCCATTTGTTGCCTGAGTCGTAGACGTACAGGTCTATCGACACCCCTTGACGCTTCAGACTGTCCAGTGCAAGCAATACACCTTCATAGAACTCCACCATCTTCATCTGCTCGCTTGAGATGCTGTCTTCGAGCATCAGTGGCAATATGATGGCGGCCTTTATCTGTTCGATGTCTTCGGGCGTCGTTTTCAGCCCGGCAAAAAGCTCTTCGTTGGTGGGAATGATGACCATAGGTGTCTGCTCCTCCTGTTGGGCGGGCTTTGTCGCCGACAGTTTCTCCTGTTCAGCTTTCGAGTAAGGGATGCACAGCACCTCACCCTTCTGCAGCTTGCGCTCGCGCAGCTGGGGGTTGGCGTTCACCAGCTCCAGTTCGCTGATGCCATACATGCGGCTGATACGGTAGATGTTTTCCTTGCGCTTCACCACGTGCTTGGTCTTGCAGTTGTCCTCCTTGTCAGCGCTCTGCTGCGTGCTCTGCACGGTTTGTGTGGCTATGGGGTTGGATTCAGTCACCTTATGTGCTACCTCCTGCTGGGCGGTTTCCTTCTTCTCGGGGATGACAACAACTTGCCCTACCTTGAAGTTCTCGGCGCTCAGTCCCGGATTGGCGTCGCATATCTCGCGTGCCGTAAGTCCGTAGATAACCGTCAGACGATACAGCGTCTCTCCCGCCTTGATGGTGTGGAAGCGCTCGCCGCCCGTCTGTGCCTGCTGCACGTGGGTCGCGGTTTGCTGCTTGTTGCTTTGGGGGATACGCAGCTGCTGTCCCACCTTTATCACGATGTCGCTTCCCGGGTTCAGTTTGATAATATCTGCCTCGGTCACTCCATACATGCGTGAGATGGAGTACAGTCCTTGTCCCTTGGTCACTGTGTGGAAGAAATGTCCTTCGCTCTGCGCCATAGCTCCCTGTGCCATTACGACTGTGAGGAGTATCGGTAGGATGTGTCTGAATAGTCTGTTCATACGCAATGCTTCGCTTTTAAATTGCAAAAATAGTGCAAAATTTCGATTAAGCGAAGATAATACGAGTTTACTTGCATTATTGAACGTGAGAAAATTGGTTAAATCGAGCGAAAAGCAAGTTTCTCAGATAAAGGGACGACATTTCCTATTTGTACAAACAGGAATTCATAAAGTTTTGTTCGGTAGTGATTGCCTGCAGCATCTGTTGGCGTGCAATGGGTGTAAGGTCGGTGGGGATAGTGTCTTCGGGTATGATGCGGAAGTCACCTGTGCGGCTCAGTGCGCTACGTTCGGTCCATACAAGGTGATGGTCAAAGCGTTTCAGTCGGGTCGTGGGGCCTATCTTCTCGATGGTGAGCTCTACGGCGAGGCCTACGGTGCCGTGGGCGATGCTCATGTTGGAGACGTAGTTGCCGAGTGAATATACCACGGCATGATGGGTAGGGTGGTCAGCGTAGGGAATCAGTTCGATGGGCTGCACCACGTGGGGGTGGCTTCCGATGACGTGGTCTACGCCTTGGCTGATGAGCCAGCGGGCAAGGTCGCGCTGCTCGGCGGTGGGCTGCTGTTGATACTCGTTGCCCCAGTGCACGATGGCGATGAGGACATCGGCTCTCATTGTGCGTGCTGTGTGTATGTCGGCTGCCAGCTCTTCGCGATCGAGGCTGTTGACGATGTTGGGCGGGGTGGCGGTGATGCCGTTGGTGCCGTAGGTGGCACAGAGGAAGGCCAGTCGCAAACCGTTCTTCTCTACGATGAGGGGGTAGCGGATGGCACGGTCGTCGGTGTCACGGTAGGTGCCTACGGTGTGGAGGCCGGCAGAGTCGATGAGCGTCAGTGTACGTTCCAAACCGCGGCGGCGTCGGTCGAGGCTGTGGTTATTGGCTGTAGCAAGGATGTCGAAGCCGGCATCCTTGATGGCATACAGGTATTCGTCGGGAGCGCTGAACTGGGGATAACCACGGTAGGGCTCGCCGCCTAACGTCACTTCGAGGTTGCCGATGGCAAGGTCGGCACGGCTGAGGCGTTCCTTGACCAAGGAGAAACAGTGGCTGTAGTCGTAGCTACCATCGGAGCGAAGGGCGGCATCAATCTGCGCCTGATGCTGCATGAGGTCACCCACGAAGAGGAGCGACACCTGCTGTCTCTGCCCATATGTAAAAGTAGATAAGAACCATAGAAGTATGGTACAGAGGAGTCGTATGTGGGGTGGTCTCTTTATGTCCTTTCTTGCCACTGTAATTGTTTTTTTCGTTGGTTGCTTGATATGAAGGAGGTTGGCTTTCACCAACCTCCTTTTGCTGACCTATATCGTTTTATACTAAATCGCGATACTTGAGCAACGGATTTTTTGCTGCTGTAGTTTCGTCGAGTCGACGCACAGGGGTGGTGTGCGGGGCGCTCTTCACCATGTCGGGGTCGCTGATGGCCTCTTCGGCTACGCGGTGCATGATGCCGATGAAGTCGTCGAGCGTTTCTTTCGATTCGGTCTCCGTAGGCTCTATCATGATGCTCTGGTGGAAGAGCAGCGGGAAATAGATGGTAGGAGCGTGGTAACCGTAGTCGAGCAGGCGCTTGGCAATGTCGAGCGTGGTGACGCCAGTACTCTTGTCGGCCAATCCGTCGAAG
Source organism: Bacteroidaceae bacterium (assembly GCA_045126595.1). Classification (GTDB taxonomy): domain Bacteria; phylum Bacteroidota; class Bacteroidia; order Bacteroidales; family Bacteroidaceae; genus UBA1189. Next base: position 8,150 of record JBGVOS010000062.1, read on the forward strand.
ACAAATTCGTGCTTGCACACCGTGTCGACGGGTAGGTAGTAGGCATCGCGCAGGCTTTCCTTCACGTAGTTGGCATTGAGCGTGGCGATGGGGCCTACGTGCTTGATGTCGCGACCGAGGCTCAAGATGTAAGTGTAGGCTTTCATCACTACACCGAAGTTGCCCATGAAGGCAGCTACACGGCCGCAACCTGATTCTGAATTTTGAATTCTGAATTCTCCGTTCTCTCCCTTTACCACACGTGGATTGGGCAAGCAGTCGACGAGGTGTGCTGCGACACCTACAGGACCACTACCGGGACCACCGCCTCCGTGGGGTGTAGAGAAGGTCTTGTGAAGGTTGATGTGCATGATGTCGAAGCCCATATCGCCGGGGCGTGAGGCACCGAGCATGGGGTTGAGGTTGGCCCCGTCGTAATAGAGCAATCCACCGGCTTCGTGTACGAGACGGGCAATCTCTACCACCTCCTTCTCATAGATGCCGAGGGTGTTGGGGTTGGTCATCATGATGCCGGCAATGGTGTCGTCGAGCAGGGCCTTGAGGTCATTGGTGTCGACGGTACCGTCGGCAGTCGATTTTACCTCAACAATCTCAAGTCCGCAGACTGCTGCACTGGCAGGATTGGTGCCGTGGGCACTGTCGGGTACGATGACGCGAGTGCGCTTGGTGTCACCGCGCAAGAGGTGGTATTGGCGCATCACCATGAGGCCCGTGAGCTCACCGTGTGCTCCGGCAAAGGGTGTCAATGTGAAATCGGCCAAGCCAGTGAGCTCGCTCAGTGCACGTGCCGTGTGGTAGTATACGGCCAATGCTCCCTGTACACTCTCTTCGTTCTGCAAGGGGTGCAGACCACAGAAGGCGGGGTGGTGGGCTATCTCTTCATTGATCTTGGGGTTGTACTTCATGGTGCAGCTTCCCAGGGGGTAGAATCCCGTCTCTACACCGAAGTTCTTGTTCGATACGTTGGTGTAGTGACGCACCACATCAAGCTCGCTCACTTCGGGGAGTTCGGCAGGAGTTTCGCGAAGCAGGGCTTTGGGAATTGAAAGTTCTCCATCCGCCTTGTTCGTTGACCATTCATTCTTGGGGAGGCTGTAGCCTACGCGACCGGGGCGTGAAATCTCGAATATCAGTTTGTCATAGTACTTCATAGCTTGGCCTCCTTTATTAATGTGATGAGTGAATCAATCTGTTCCTTGGTGCGCTTCTCGGTGGCGCAGAAGAGGATGCAGTCATCCATACCCTTGCGATAGTCACCCAAAGCGATACCGGCCATGTAGCCTTGTTCGGCAAGATGGGCCTGCAGGGTCTTGACGGGTAGGGTAGTGCGCAGGGCAAACTCCTTCAAGAAGGGAGCATCGGGGAAGGCGGGAGTAAACAGACCGGTCTTCACCAGCTCGTCGTGTAGATAGTGGGCAGCGCCGTAGCTCTGCTCGTTCACCTCACGCAGTCCCTGTTTACCCATCAGGGCAAGGTAGATGGTGATGTGTAGTGCCATGAGCGATTGGTTGGAGCAGATGTTGCTGTTGGCCTTTTCGCGGCGGATGTGCTGCTCGCGCGCTTGCAGGGTGAGTACGAAGGCACGCTTGCCGTCTACATCTTTTGTTGCACCTACGATACGGCCTGGGAGCTTGCGCACCAGTTCCTTCTTGCAGGCGAGGAAGCCTACGTAGGGACCTCCGAAACTCAGAGGAATACCAAGAGGCTGTCCATCACCACAAGCAATATCGGCACCCCACGCGGCCGGTGTCTTAAGCACGGCAAGTGCCGAGGGGTCACATTGCATGATGAAGAGGGCCTTGGCTGCATGGATGTCTTCGGCAAAGCCGGTGTAGTCCTCAATGATGCCATAGTGGTTGGGCGAGGCTACGAGCACGCCTGCCACATCGCCCTCGGCAAGCATAGCCTGCATGGCCGTGCGGTCGGTGTGGCCGCAACATTCGGGGATGAGGTCTACCTTTATACCTTTATATTTGGCATAGGTGTCGATGATGGTTACTATGGTAGGGTTCAGCGTGGCCGACACGAGTACGCGGTTTTTCTTCTTGGCCTGTGCTACCGCCATGAAGATTGCCTCTACGGCTGCTGTGGCGCCGTCATACATGGAGGCGTTGGTGCAGTCCATGCCCGTGAGTTCGCAGATATGGCTCTGATACTCGAAGATATACTGCAGTGTTCCTTGCGATATCTCGGGTTGGTAGGGCGTGTAGGCAGTGAGGAACTCGCTACGTGAGGTGATGGCATCGATGGCTGAGGGAGTGTAGTGGTCGTATGCACCGACACCGGCAAAAATGATTTGTTGCTTGTTCTGTGCGCCCAGGGCATTGAAGTGAGCGCGTATCTCCTCCTCGGACATGGCTTCGGGGAGGTTGTACTCTCGCTTGAAGCGCACGCTGGCAGGGATGTCGGCAAAGAGGTCGTCGAGTGTGTTGACACCAATCTTGTCGAGCATCTGACGGATGTCGTCAGGCGTGTGGGGAATGTATTTGTTCATGGTAGATGTTTTAGAGAAGTCTTTGACGAAGACTAAACTACAGCTGTGCTGTTTTCGTTTTCGTGTCATTCTGATAAAGCGAAGCGGAGGAAGAATCTCGCAATGTCTCACGAGAATATCTTGCATAATCCTAACGCGAGATCCTTCGCTGTGCTCAGGATGACATTCTGGATGAAAAGTTTTTCGTTGTCGATTAAGGGGTTCAGGAACTTACTCCTGAACTCCTTAAGTGTTTACTCACAAATCTTCTCGTAGGCGGCAGCGTCGAGCAGGCTGTCGAGTTCTGAGGGATCAGAGAGTTCGACCTTGATGATCCAGTTTTCGTATGCATCCTGGTTGATGAGCTCGGGAGCAGACTCCAGTTCGCTGTTGATTTCGATAATGGTACCGCTCACGGGTGAGTAGAGGTCACTGGCGGCCTTTACGCTTTCCACGGCGCCAAACTCTTCGCCCTTGCTGATCTCGTCACCCTCTGAGGGGAGATCTACATATACGATATCGCCCAACGAGTGCTGTGCATAGTCACTGATACCGATGATACCGATGTTACCTTCTACTTTGACCCATTCGTGTGAGTCGGCATACTTAATGCCTTCAATTACTTTACTCATAAAATTAAAAAATTAGAGGCCTCCCCAAACCCCTCCCGAAGAGGGGCTTTCCGTCATCGCGGAAGGGTTTGTAAGGATTTGTTAGTATTGTTTTTCTCTTTATCCTGTAAGCTCCCCCTTCGGGGGGAGTTGAGGGGGCTTCCCCTCTTACTTCTTATAATTCTTCTGATAAAACTTCTTTTTCACCACCTTGCCCGCGAAGGTCTTCTTGCGTATGCGCACCTCGACGGGAGTCTCCAGTGCACTGTAGCGAGCGTCGATGAGTGCCATGCACACGCTCTTGTCCACCGAGAGGCAGTGGTAGCCCGTGGTCACGGTACCAATCTCTTCGCCCTCCACCTCGATGGGGTATCCCGCACGAGGTATGGCGCGGTCGAGGAGCTCGATGCCCACGATCTTCTTCTTCAGCCCGAGAGCCTTCTGCTCGGCGAGCGCCTGCTTGCCGATGAACTCCTCCTTGTCGAGCTTCACGAAGATGCCCAGTCCGGCTTCAAGCGGCGTAATGTCGTCGCTCAACTCGTGTCCGTAGAGGGGCAATGCCACCTCGAAGCGTAAGGTGTCGCGGCAACCAAGTCCGCAAGGCAGTGCTTCACCTGAGGCGATGAGTGTGTCCCACACCTTATTGATATAGGTGTGCGAGCCGTATATCTCGAATCCGTCTTCGCCCGTGTAGCCTGTGCGGCTGACGATGATGGTCTCGCCTTCCACGTCAATCTCCTTGAAGGTGTAGAAGGCAAGGTCGCTCACGGCGAGGCTCAATAGTCGCTCCACGATCTCCTCGCTCTTGGGGCCTTGCACGGCCACCTGTCCGTAGTGGTCCGATTGGTTGTCGATGACTACGTCGTAGCCCTTGCTCTGCTCCACGATCCAGGTGTGGTCCTTGTCGATGTTCGATGCGTTTACCACGAGCAGATACTTATCCTCCCCCATGGCATATACGAGCAGGTCATCCACGCTGCCGCCGTGGGGGTAGCACATGATGCCGTAGTAGATTTTGCCGTAGGGGGCACCGGTGATGTCGTTGGTGAAAATGTGGTTGACAAACTTCTCTGCATCGGGGCCGCTGACGAAGATTTCGCCCATGTGCGACACGTCGAACACGCCACACGCCTCGCGCACAGCCGTGTGCTCCTCTTTGATGCTCGAATATTCGATAGGCATGTCAAATCCGCCAAAAGGGCTCATCTTGGCCCCGAGGGCCGTGTGCTTGCCGTGCAAGCAAGTCAGTTTCAGTTCTTCCATGGTGTTTTCAGGTATATTGCTTTGCAAATTTAGTGCAAGGCGAGCGAAAATGCAAGTAAACTTAACTAAATGTTTTCTTACTTTGTACTTCGGTACAGATAAAGCAAGTTTATCTATATGCCCATTTTTCTTTTGTTGTTGTTTTCATCCTTTCTCTCATTTCGAGTGTAGGGTGTCGGCGTTTGTGCTCACGTTTCGTGTCCTATTCTCTTTTCTTGGTCATCACTGATGCCAATAGCATGTTTTCTCCTTGTTTCTTGTGGGTATACGAATTTTTTTATAACTTGCCGCGGTTTTTAGATTTGACAGGTATGACTATAGCAATCATAGGCACAGGAAATATGGGAGGAGCTATCCTCCGCGGACTGATAAAGTCGGGCACGTGCCGCCCCGAAGATATAATATGTACGGCGAAGTCGGAAGCTACCTTAAATAAAATACGTGAGTATGACGTGCGTATCCGTGTCAGCGGCAGCAATGCCGCAGCTGCGGCGGAGGCCGACATCATCATATTAGCCGTGAAACCCTGGCTCGTGGAGGAGGTGATGGAGGAGATACGCCCCAGCCTCGACCTCGGAAGGCAGATGATTGTATCCGTAGCAGCAGGTATCACTTTGGGACAGTTGGCCGAGATGTTTGTAGCCCCCTCTCCTTGTGAGAGGGATGGGGAGAGGCCTCCCATTGTCATCTTCCGCGTCATCCCCAATACTGCTGTGGAATCCTTGTGTGGCGTCACTTTCATCGCCCAACATGGGGCTACTGAGGAGCAGACCGAGCTGGTGAAGCGCCTGTTCTCGGCCTTGGGATATGCCCTTGTCGTAGACGAAAAACTGATTCCTGCCGGCACGGCACTGGCCTCGTGTGGCATCGCCTTTGCCATGCGCTACATCCGTGCAGCCATGGAGGGTGGGGTGGAACTGGGCTTCCGTCCCGAAGAGGCGGCACGCATCGTGGAGCACACGGTGAAGGGAGCGGCCACACTGCTGCTCGAGAGTGGTGCTCACCCCGAAGCGGAGATTGACAAGGTGACCACGGCCGGTGGCATCACCATCAAGGGACTCAATGCGATGGAAAAGGCGGGCTTCACGGCTGCCGTGATTGACGGACTCAAAGCAACGAACGCATGAAACGTATAGCTGTAAAGATTGGTAGCAATGTGCTGACCCGTCGCGATGGTACGCTTGACATCACCCGCATGTCGGCCCTCGTCGACCAAGTGGCTGAGCTGCACAAGCGAGGCATGCAGATTGTATTGGTGTCATCGGGTGCCGTGGCTTCGGGACGCAGTGAGATAACGCCTTCGCATACGCTCGATGAGGTATCATCGCGTCAGCTCTACTCGGCCATCGGACAGGCCAAACTCATGGGCAAATACTACACGCTCTTCCGCGAGCATGGTATCACTTGCGGACAGGTGCTCACCACCAAGGAGGGGCTCGACAAGGCAGACCACTATCTCAACCAACAACACTGCATGGAGGTGATGCTCGCCGAAGGGGTGATACCCATCGTGAACGAAAACGACACCCTCTCCATCACCGAACTCATGTTTACAGATAATGACGAACTCTCGGGACTGATGGCACAGATGATGAAGGTGGACGAACTCATTATCCTGAGCAACATTGACGGCATCTACGACGGCAATCCTTCTGACCCGCAGAGCCGTGTCATTCGTTCGGTATTGACGACAGACGATATGGAACAGTATATACAGAGCTCCAAATCATCGCTCGGCCGGGGCGGCATGCTCACCAAGTGCCACATCGCCCGCAAAGTGGCGGCTGAGGGCATCCCCGTAGTCATTGCCAATGGCAAGAGCGAGGATATACTGCTGCACCTCATTGACTATCCTGAAGAAACCGTTTGTACGAGATTCTTGATTTAGAAGTTTATATGATGGCCTATCATTTGTCGTGTCATCCTGAGCATCGCGAAGGATCTCGTAGCGTGTTCTGGTATGTTTCTCAAAGTCCTGCGCGAGATCCCTCATGTTATTCGGGATGACAGAAACGAGTTTTTAATATTTAGAGCTAATGAACACTTCCGACCTTATCATACAGGCCAACAAGGCGACTGCCTCTCTGGCCACACTTACAGACAGTGCTATCAATACTGTGCTTACTGATACCGCAGCGGCACTGCGCCTCCATAGCGCTGCTATCCTTGAGGCCAACCGTCTCGACTTGGAGCGCATGGAACCGTCGAACCCCAAGTATGACCGTTTGCTGCTCACCGAGGAGCGTATCCATGGCATTGCCTCCGATATGGAGCATGTAGCCACCTTGCCCTCGCCCCTTGGCATCACCTATAGCACAACCGAGCGCCCCAACGGGATGACCATCCGCAAGGTGAGCGTGCCCTTCGGCGTCATCGGCATCATCTACGAGGCTCGCCCCAACGTGACGGCCGACGTCTTTGCTCTCTGCATCAAGAGCGGCAACGTGTGCCTGCTCAAGGGTGGCTCCGATGCAGAGTGTACCAATCGCAAGATAGTTGAGGTCATTCACGGCGTGCTCACCGCCCATGGCATCGACACCGCTGTGTGTACCCTCCTCCCTGCCCACCGTGAAGCCACGGCCTGCCTGCTCGGTGCGGTGGGTAAGGTAGACCTCATTATACCACGTGGTAGCAGCGCTCTCATTAACTATGTGCGCGACAATGCCCGTGTGCCTGTCATCGAGACCGGTGCCGGTATCTGCCACACCTACTTCGATGCTGCTGGCGACCTGGCCAAGGGAACGGCCATCATAGAGAATGCCAAGACTCGACGGGTGAGCGTGTGCAACGCCCTCGACTGCCTCGTGCTGCACCGCAGTCGCCTGGCCGACCTCCCTGCGCTGTGCGCTCCATTGGCCGAGAAGAATGTCACCATCTATGCCGATAGCGAAGCCTATGATGCTCTCGTGGGGCATTATCCCGTCCAACTGCTGGCCAAGGCAACAAATGAACACTACGGTACCGAATTCCTTGACTACAAGATGAGTATCCGTACTGTCGCCAGCCTCGACGAAGCGTTGCACCATATTGCTCTATATAGCTCTCGCCACAGCGAGTGTATCGTGAGCGAAGATACTGAGGTTATCGCCCGCTTCCAGCAACGTGTCGATGCTGCATGCGTATATGCCAACGTGTCGACCGCCTTTACCGACGGCGCCCAGTTTGGCTTCGGTGCCGAGATTGGCATCTCCACGCAGAAACTCCATGCTCGCGGCCCCATGGCACTGCCCGAACTCACTACCTATAAATATATAATAGAGGGTGACGGACAAGTGAGACGATAGCTTGCACTTTGAAAAGGAAAAAGAATTTAAAAATAATAAAATAGCATTATGCACGGACTTGGTACAATCTTACTTCTTATTGTGTCGAACATCTTCATGACGTTCGCTTGGTATGGCCACTTGAAGTTGCAGCAGATGAAATTCATCTCAGACAACACGCCGCTTTACATCGTAATCCTTATCAGTTGGTTCTTGGCGCTCTTCGAGTATGCCTGTCAGGTACCGGCCAACCGTATAGGCTTTGTGGGTAATGGTGGCGCTTTCACATTGATGCAGCTCAAGGTGATACAGGAGGTTATCTCCATCGCTATCTTCACCATCTTCACTATCGTCTTCTTCCGGGGAGAACAACTGCAGTGGAATCACTTTGTGGCATTCGGATGTCTTATTGCGGCGGTGTTCTTTGTCTTCTTGAAGTAAATGAGACAGTGTAGATATTACATCTTTAATAAGGGGCGTCTGCTGATTCATCGCACAGAGGTGGCAGATGTCGTTTCTGAACTCCCCTTGTGGTTGGGTAGTGATGAACCTCGCTTGTTCGAAGAGACCGATCTTACTCTCTGCTATATGGCTGAGAGTTCCCATGATACCTTGCCCGAAGGGTATGAATGGATAGACCTTCGTGAGAGCTTTCATGTGTTGCCCGAGGCGGAATATCGTATGGCGGGCAAGGCGAGCGAGTTGCTTTACTTTGACCGTCAGCACCGTTATTGCGGACTGTGTGGAGCACCGATGGAGTGGGGGAGCATCATCAGCAAGCGATGTACGCAGTGTGGTGAGGAGATATGGCCGAAATTGAGTACGGCCATTATTGTGCTCATCCATCGGGGTGACGAGGCGTTGCTGGTGAAGGCGAAGAACTTCCGCCGCGACTACTACGGATTGGTAGCGGGTTTTGTGGAGACAGGAGAGTCGTTAGAGGAGTGTGTGGCACGCGAAGTGATGGAAGAGACGGGGCTGTGCGTAGAGAATATACGTTACTTTGGCAGTCAGCCGTGGCCCTATCCGATGGGACTGATGGTAGGTTTCCATGCCGACTATGCGGAAGGCGAACTGGTACTGCGCGACGGCGAATTGCGCGATGCGGCATTCTTTACACGCGACAATATCCCTGCCATACCGGGCAAGATGAGCATGGCACGCATGCTCATTGACGACTGGCTTCAAGGAGAATAATATATAGATATAAAGAAGGAATCAGGGCGGTCCTATGGGGCCGCCCTGATTGTTGTACTCTATACTATTTATAGAGGTGTGAAGCGTTATCTCACGAAGTTCTCAACCTTGAGGTTGGTGACAGTACTCTTGAAGTTACCTGCCTGCTGCAATGGGAAGAAGAGGGTGGGGACGTAGTCGTATGATACTTTGTCGGATGCCCAACGTTTGGCACGTTTGAGTTCGTCCTTGAGTTCACCGTTTACGTAGAGGCGGGTAGCGGTATTGGTGCATTCGATGCGGATGTCGGCATCCCAACCCTCACGTACGTAGTAGTCGAAGGTGTTGAGGTATCCGTCGCGTACGAAGGCCATGCGACCATCTACGGGGCTGCTGAGGTAGAACTCGGTGTCTTCGTTAGAGAACAGCAGTGCACCGCGCTCCTCTTTGGCTGCATCAAGATGGAAACTGATGGTATAGCCATAGCTGGCCTCCTTCACAGGGTAGGTCTTTCCGGGTTTTACGACATCGAGAGCGTATACTACGCTGTTGGGCTCGCCCTTGATGATACCCATCTCATTCACACCGGGAGCTTCGCTCAGTTGGGTACGCTTCTGGTTGAACTCATCGAAAGGTACGGTCTTGTAGGTGGGGCTCCAGGTAGAAGCGGCAATGGCCTGCAAGCCGGGATAGCAGCGATGGTGGATGTCATCGACAGAGATGCCGTTGCCAGCCACGTCATTCCATACGGCATACATACCACCGAGAATGGCGGGATCACAAGCCTCGAACTGCTGGTTGCCAATGGTGGCGGGGGTCCAGTTGTTGTAGAGGTAGGGAAGGTTGAGGTAATCGTAGTAGTAACCGGCAGCGGG
>JBGVOS010000063.1:0-9599 GCA_045126595.1 Bacteroidaceae bacterium
GTGGCCCTCTTCGCCCTGCTCAGCATGAAGCGCTCCGAGCAGAACCGCGTATGGGTGGGACTCTCCAAGGAGACCGCCCACCAGCTGGGCACGCCCATCTCGTCGCTCATGGCATGGACCGAGATACTGCGCACCACCTACCCCGACGACGAGCTCATCCCCGAGATGAAAAAAGATGTACATCGTCTTGAAGTCATCGCAGAACGCTTTTCTAAGATAGGGTCCCTGCCTGAGACGACACCGGAAAATCTGGGTGAGGCACTGTGCCGTGTGGCCGACTACATTGGCCGTCGTTCGTCGGAGCATGTGAGCATCGCTCTGCGCATGCCCGAGAAGCCCATTACTGTGCGTATGTGTAGTCCTCTCTTCGAGTGGGTCATCGAGAACCTGTGCAAGAATGCCATTGATGCAATGGACGGTGAAGGACGCATAACCATTTACGTAACACAGACCGCGGAGCACGTCTATATCGATGTGGAGGATACCGGCAAAGGTATTGCCAAGAGCCATTTCCAAAGTGTTTTCTCTCCTGGTTTCACTACCAAACGACGTGGCTGGGGACTCGGACTATCGCTTGCCAAGCGTATCATCGAGAACTATCATAAGGGGCGAATCTACGTGAAACATTCTGAAGTGGGCAAGGGTACCACCTTCCGTATTGAATTGATAAAATAAAGGAATGGGGGTCCGTTTTATGTGACTCTTTTGATTTATCTCTTTTTTACACCTTTATAGATAATATAGCCGAGGGCAAGTGCTACGAGTCCGATAATGACATAACCTATCTCGTGGCTGTATTCAGTGACAGTGCCGATGAGCTGGTCTTCGGGTACGATAGCTTCAAGGTACCACCCGAGAGCGGCAAGCACGGCATTCCAGATGCCGGCACCGAGAGCGGTGAAGGCCATGAATTTGGCGAGGCCCATCTTGGCCAATCCGGCAGGAATGGAGATGAGCTGGCGCACAGCAGGTACGAGACGGCCTACGAAGGTGGCGATGGCTCCATGTTTGTTGAAGAACTTCTCGGCGGTTTCTACCTTTTCCTGGTCAATGAGGCACATGTGGCCAAAACGGCTGTTGGCAAACTTGTATACGATGGGCTTGCCGAGCCATAGGGCAAGGTAGTAGTTGACGAGGGCACCTATCATGGCTCCCATGGTGGCAAAGAATACTACGAGCCATACGTTGAGCTCGCCCGTAGCGGCTGCCTTATAGGCGGCGGGAGGGACTACCACCTCGGAGGGGAAGGGTATGAATGAGCTCTCGATAGCCATCAAGAGGGTGATGGTCCAGTAGTTGAGATTGTCTAAGCACCATTGGATGAATTGTACGGATTCCATTTTGAGTCTGTGTTTTTAGTTTCTCTGTTTATTTCAATTTTCGATTTTCGATTGCTGTAATCGCTCTATTACCCTGTCGGCACTTTCGTTTTGTGCTGGGGCGAGGCTGAATATCTCATAGGTCTTCTGTGGGCACTGGGCAAGGGCTTCGGTGAGTGTGGTGCGGAAGTTTTCTTCATGTAGCGTCCACTCGCAGAAGCAGAGGTAGGGATACAGCATCTCGGGCTCTATGGCAGGGTTGTCCTTGAGCAGGCGCAGTATGTAGTGGCTCATCTCGCAGTGCCCATTCTCAAGCATTGACACGCCGATGAGGAAGAGCGAGCGCTCTACGTTGGCTTCATCACGGTCAAGGGCATTGAGAAACAGCTCGGTGCTCTCTTCGTAGCGCCCTTGGCACAGCAGCTCGTGCCCTTTCATGATGATGAGCTCGGTGTTGTCGGGGCATATCTTGAGGGCTTCGTCGGTATAGGTGACGGCCTTGGCATGTTGCCCCTTGCGACTGAAGATGAGCGACATCTGACTGTATATCTGTGCCTGTTCCTCAGTGCCCTCGGGGATAGTGGTGAGGGCTTGGGTGAAGTAGTCCAGTGCCGTGTCGTCGTCGCCTCGGTTTACGCGACACATACCCATGTGGAAGAGCGGGTCCACGGTCTCCGGGTAGCGTTCGTGAATGGTGTGGTAGTACTCCTCGGCACGTTCGTAGTTGCCTATGTTAAAGTAGCAGTTGGCAGCGGCATATAGGGCATAGTAACACTCGTCGCCATTGATGGCGATGACGAATTCGAAGGCTTCGATAGCCTTGTCGTACTCTTCGAGTCGGAAATATATCTTGCCCAACTCTTCCCAGTAGAGGGTAGAGTAGGGTTCGGTGTCGAGCAATTGGTTGTAGAGTTCGATAGCTTCGTCGAAACGCTCCTGCTGTGCGTGGCTGTAGGCTGCCGACTCGGTGAGTGTCTGATGGCTGGGATAGCGTTGTGAGGCCTCATCAATCCAGAGATTGGCCATGTCGGATTGTCCGTTATCTACCAATAGGTCTATGATGTCGGCATAACTGTCGGCTTCGTAGTTCTCTTCTTCGATAAGTGTCCGTAGCAAGGCCTCGGCCTGGGCGTGTTGCTGTGAGGCCAATAACAACTCGGCACGTAGGAACATCACCTCGCGGTCGCTCTGGTCGGCTATGCTGTCAAGGATATGGCGTGCCTCTATGGCGTGTCCGTTGATAAGACGTGCCCGGGCCTTGAAGATGAGCGCATCGAGGTTCTCGGGATGCAGGCGCAGGGCATAGTCGAGTGCCGCTTCAGCTTGTTCCGAATTGCCTTGCATGGCATAGTATTCGGCTATGTCGGTAAGCTCCGTAGCTTCAAAGTAATAGGTACGGTCTCCTTGCAGCATCTCCTCGTAGCGTCCAAGCAGTTGCTTGAACTCTGGTTTGTCGAAGTATTGTGCGAAGTTGTCTTTCATATAAAAATGTGTTTATATCTGTACTGCCCGTTTTCGGTAGTAACAGATATAAACACAAATTTGTTTAATGTTTATTTATTTATCTTACTCCAAGTGTCCTTGAGCGATACCGTACGGTTGAATACGAGATGCTCGGGAGTAGACTCCTTGTCGACATTGAAGTAGCCGATGCGGCGGAACTGCAGGTAGTCCAGTGGCTTGGCTTCGGCTAAGTAGCGCTCCACGTAGCATTCGGTGAGCACTTGCAGCGAGTCGGGATTGATCATCTCCTTCATGGCCTCCAATGCATCGCAGCCTTTGGCTTCGCGGATGGCTGCCATCTCGTCGCGCGGGTTCTCCACCTTCCACAGACGGTCGTAGAGGCGTACCTCGGCTTTGAGGCAGTGTGCGCAGCTCACCCAGTGCAGGGTGCCCTTTACCTTGCGGTTGCTGCCGGGCATGCCGGTCTTGGTCTCGGGGTCATATTCGGCGTACACCTCGATGATGTTGCCCTCGTCGTCCTTCTTACATCCGGTACACTTCACGATGTAGGCGTTCATCAGGCGCACCTCCTGACCGGGGGTCATGCGAAAATACTTCTTCGGGGCATCCTCCATGAAGTCTTCGCGCTCGATCCACAGCTCACGGCTGAACTCGATGCTGTGTGTGCCTGCTTCGGGGTTCTCGGGGTTGTTCACGGCTTCCATAACCTCCACCTGTCCTTCGGGATAGTTGGTGATGACGAGCTTCACGGGATTCACTACGGCCGATACACGGGTGGCACGGGCGTTGAGGTCTTCGCGTACGGCACTCTCGAGCAGGGCGAAGTCGTTCAGCGCGTCGTAGGTAGTGTAGCCAATCTTGTCCACGAAGTTACGGATAGACTCGGGTGAGTAGCCACGGCGACGGAATCCGCAGAGCGTTGGCATGCGGGGGTCGTCCCAACCGTTTACAAGACCCTCTTTCACGAGGATGAGCAGGTTGCGCTTGCTCATGAGCGTATAGTTGAGGTTCAGCTTGTTGAACTCATACTGGCGGGGACGGTTGTCGTCGAGGTCTTCGCCATTCTTCACCCAATCTACGAAGAGGTCGTAGAGCGGACGGTGAGGCACGAACTCCAGTGTGCAGAGCGAGTGGGTCACGCCCTCAAAGTAGTCGCTCTGTCCGTGGGCGAAGTCATACATCGGATAGGCCTTCCATGTAGTGCCTGTGCGGTGGTGCGGGTGGTTCACTACGCGATAGATGATGGGGTCGCGGAAGTGCATGTTGGGTGCTGCCATATCAATCTTGGCACGCAGTACCATGCGTCCTTCCTCAATCTCGCCGCGGTTCATCTTCTCGAAGAGCTCCAGGCTCTCCTCAATGGGGCGGTTGCGGTAGGGGCTTTCGATACCCGGCTGTGTCGTGGTACCCTTCTGTGCAGCAATCTCCTCGGCTGACTGCTCGTCGATGTAGGCTTTGCCTTGCTTGATAAGGTCGATGGCAAAGTCCCACAGCTGCTGGAAGTAGTCCGAGGCATAATACTCGTTGCCCCATTCGAAGCCCAACCATTTGATGTCTTCCTTGATAGCTTCTACATACTCCACATCCTCCTTTGTGGGGTTGGTGTCGTCGAAGCGGAGGTTACATACTCCGTTGTACTTCTGTGCCATACCGAAGTCGAGGCATATTGCCTTGGCGTGTCCGATGTGGAGGTAACCATTCGGTTCGGGCGGGAATCGTGTCTGTACCTTACCGCCGTTCTTACCTTCGGCAAGGTCGTTCACTACTATCTGTTCAATGAAGTTAAGACTCTTCTTCTCCGTGCTTTCGTTTACTGTTTGCTCAGTCATTTTATTCCTATTATATATAATAATGTGCAAAATTAGTGCAAGCCGAATGAAATATCAAATTTATTTGAATATTTCTGAGGCGCAGCCTAATTTCTGCGACGCAGTCGCTAAAGTAGTGTGAGCCGAATGAAATATCAAATTTATTTGAATATTTCTGAGGCGCAGCCTAATTTCCGAGCCGTAGCCTGATTTGCCTTTCCCTTCGGACGGTGACCTAAAGGTTCTGCTTGCGAAGCAAACTGAAATTAGTGTGTTTTTTAGATTTTGCGAAAAAAACATGAATTTACTTGCTTGTTAGTCCTTTTTCGAGTAACGATGTGGCTTTCTTAATCATGTCGTGTGTGCCGCTTCCGTCGCCCACATAGCTGACTACCATGTCGGCATAGTCGATGGCCTTCTGCAAACTGCTGTTATGACGAGGGGGTTGCTGCTTGGCGCGAGTGATGAGGGATAGTAGTTCGGTGAGGTCTTCCGGTTCGGCCAGGTTACCCGGTCGCATGGAGTTTATCGCAGCGCTCAAATTGACGATTGCCAATTGATAGTTGATAATGAGCTCTTCTGACAGGATATCCCCTTCGATAGCCCTGTTCAGGCTGTCGGCCGCGGTATACTGCTCCATCAGACGGGCGTAGCCATGAGGCGCCCAGGGCGCGTGGTCGGGGACCTTTATGGTCATGGCGTACCATGCTTCTTGCGCTTGTTTGCGCTCCTGGACAATACGTAGCAGAGCCTCCAGTTCCTTGCTGTCTATGCGGTTCGCTGTTGTGCTGCGGCCTGTGTGTGCGATACGTAGGTAATGGGTTTGGTCGCGGTCGAGCGCATAATCGGGTAGGAAGGTGTGTCCGTTCGCCGTCAAGGTGTACATGGTGCCGTGTGTGCCGTTATCGGCTGTTGGGCGATGGGCTATGATGTTGCTGAGGTCGCTGGCTATGGTGACGGTGGCATCGCTCCAGTCAGCAATGCCTGTAGTGCCCATTGCTAAGGGCCCATACATCAGTGTGCCGGTCCACATGGGAGTGAATGGGGTGTTGGTCTTTCCTGGTGCTGTGGCGGCGGTACTCATGCGGTCAGGACCATAGTTGATATGTTTGGTGAATGGCAGGTGTATCTCCACCACGTCTCCCTTGCGCCATTTCCGCATAGGGATGGTGGCATAGCTGCAGGGTGTGAACTGAGCTTCCAGTGGCTTGCCGTTGACGCTGATGCTCACTCCTTCGGTGGCCCAATAGGGAATGCGCAGTTTCATGGCAAACTTACCGCGGCCTTTGGTGATGCGAATGACCGAGTGCTCGGCTGGCCATCTGCACTCTTGTTCCAGGGTGATGCCCTGTTTGCTCCACTCGGCCACAGAGGGGAGGTAGAGCGTTACCCAGATGCAGTCGTCGGAGGTGAAATAGGCCGCTTCTTGGTATTTTACGTGGCTTTCCGAGCCCGTACCTCCGCAGCAGCTCTCTTGAGGGGTGCGGTTACCCCATGGCTTCGAGGCATTGAGCCCCACGGCATAATGGTAGGTGGTGAGGTAGTGCTCGGGATGTAACGAACCTACTATCTGATTGTAGAGCACACGCTCGTAGTAGTCCATATAACGGGCGTCGTCGGGATTGAAACCGTTGAGATCCTTTGTCAGCTTTGCCAAATTGTAGGCACAACAGGTCTCGTTGAGTGTGGGGTTGGGGCACATCTCGCGGTATTCGTTCATGTACACGTTGGTGTTCATGCTGAGTATTTGTGTGTAGGGTTGGCGAAACATCTCTCCGTTGCCTACACCTCCCGTGGCGTAGCTGTATCGTCCCTGTATCAAGGTCCAGAAATTTTCAGCTATATTATAATAGTAGGATTTTCCGTGTACGCGGTAGCTACGTAGTGCACTTGTTATCTTTGGAATGTGCTGATTGGCGTGGCGGGTGCGTATGTCGTCCATGTTGCGCGACAAGGGTTCGTAGAAGGCGGGCGAATCAAAATAGTTCGATGCTTCGATGAGGCGCGCCTTTTCTTCGGGGTCGGTAACCATTTCGGCCAGGCGGGCAAGTGATTCCCCTGTACCGCCATCTTCGCCTGCGATATACATATTCCACATCTCGTATCGGTTGCCCGGAGTGGCACGGCGTTCCTCTTGGCTGCCTTCGTTTTTTATATAGGTGCGATAGTGCAGTCGGTTCCATATCCATAACCCCATGTCTTTGGCTATGAGCAATGCCTTGTCGGACAGATGCTTGTCGTCAACGTAAGTGGCAATGTCGATAAGTCCGGCCAACTGCTTGTGTATGGCGTAGTAGGGGGCCCATACCCACGCTTCGTTGTTGTAACCTCTGTACATTTCGATGAGTGCGGGGTGATGTGCCGGTATGGCGTTGAGGTATCCGTATCCGTAGCGTTGCCATTGTTTTTTGTGTCGGTCGAAGGCCTCCCAGGTACCCTTCATCTCGCGTAGTTCGCTTTCGGGGGCAAAGTCGCGTGCTTCCCAGTAGCGTCCCAACGAGTCGTTCCATACGAAGGTGCGTTCCTGGCATATGCGCAATTCGTCCACCATGCGGCGTATGCGGTCGCGCAGGGCCTTCTTCTGCTCTTTGTCGGTAGCACTGGCAAAGGCCAGTGCAAGAGCCGACATGTAGTGTCCTGACCCATGTCCCTTGAGTTTTGTGGTGGGCGAGTCCCATCCGTCGGATACGGTGTATCCCTCAGTGGAGAGCCCATAGGTGTCGCGATAGTTATATAACTGTTGGGTGATGTCCCACGATAGGATTTCGCGTATGGCAAGGTCGCGGTTCGAGGTCAGACGGTTGTCGCCCGTGAGGTGTACTTTGTCTATAGGTATAGGCTCGGCAACGGGCTTATGGTCAGGTGTGGTATAGGGTGCTGATACCACTTGTATGTGGGCGTTCACTGGATAACCATACGGAGTGGTCTCGTCGCCCGTGATATGGCCCTCTATAATGTATTGTTTCCCTGTGGGGTAGCTTGCCTGCTCCTGTTCGGTGGCGAGGGAAGCATTGCTCCAGCGCACTTGGCGGTAGGCTTGTGTGCTGTCGCTGTAAGTGACGAGCAGTTGGTAGGGCAGGCGGGGGACAGTGCCTTTGGGGCTGTTGACCTCGATTGGCTCTACGTTGATGATGTGGCGCGTCGCTTCTTGTGCTGCAATGTATGGGGTGCTGAGTGCTGCCAGGCAGCTGAACAGTAGGATTGGTCGTATAGGCATGGTTGGTTCTGTTAATTGATAGTACAAAGTAAAGGAAAAAAATGTAGAATATAATCTTTCGGACTGAAAAAGGCATGTTTTTCCTCCTATGTATTGTCGCTTTGGGGTAGCGGTGAGGCATATATGGCTGAGAGTGAAAAAATACTTTCGATATGCTTGCACTCTTTGAGGGGATTTGCTAACTTTGCCCCATGATGGATAAAATTTGTGTATAAGACTTAATAAAAATTAAATAAATACTGTTTTGTTATGAAGAAAATTCTGTTTTTAGCTGTTGTATGCTGCTTGCCTTTGTTTGCATACACTCAAACCGCCACGGAGAGTCTTTACATTTATAATGTTGTTAAGCTTTCGGGTAATTTGGAGAAGACTCGCTTTAAGGTGAAGTTGGATGACGGTCGGTCTGTAAAGAAACTTAAGGATAGCGATGGACGCAAAATAAAATTCAGAACACCTGCTGCTCTTTTGACTTATCTGTCTTCTGAAGGATGGGAAATTTACGAGAGTGGCTCTGCTATCTTGGGCAACCACTATGAAGGTAAGAAGGGACACAAGACGGAGTCTTCTTGGATTATCCGTCGAGCTTGCACAAGAGAGGAACTTGACAGCTTCTTGGATGCAAGTGTGAAAAGAAGAAAATCTGCGTCTAAGAAAGAAGAAGTTTCAGAATAAGTTTTGCATGGCGTAAATCTGTACGTTTCTATTAAACTTTTGAACGAATAAATGTAGTCTTGTCTGTCTCTTGGCTGACAAGACTTTTTTATTTGCTAAGTGTGAGGTATACAGCTTATTGTGCGTATAAGCTAAAGTGGATTATTGTGCATTTTCTATGTGTAATTATGTGCCTACGGTTTGCTTTGGTCGTGTTGTGTGTTATATGGTGTAATTGTACAAATTTTCATCCGATTGTTTATACAGGATTTTCAACCCTTTGCTCTAATAATTTCATTTTCTATTCATACTATAAAAAATAGTTGTATCTTTGCGGTATATATTATAATATAAATAAGGATATACTATGAAGAAAACGTGCTTCCCTTTTCTTGTGACAAAGCGAATTGCATTGTCGCTGTTCGCCTTAATAGGAATTGGTCACTGTATGGCCGATGCACAGGAGATAACATTCTATACGCCTCGTACGGTGCATGTGGTGAAGGCCAAGGGGGATACTCCCAAGTGGAAGTCACAAGTAGTGGTTGCCACTCCGGGAAAGGTAAAGGTACGCAAGACTGTAGTTGGTAACACTACGACCTACATGACATCGGCACTCACCGTGAAGGTGGAGCAGGGTAGGGTTTCTTTCTATAATAACCAAGGCTGTTTGCTTACTGCCGAGGGCGAAAGCACATTTACCCCCATCACCGAAGGTCCCGATAAGGGTGCCTGGCGGGTGAAGCAGACCTTCAGCGTGGAGCCCGACGAAGGCATCTACGGTATTGGACTTGTGCAGAATGGGAAGATGTCGCTGCGTGGCGAGAACCGCCGCATGGAGCAGAGCAACCTCGAGGACTATGCCCACATATACCAGAGCATCAAGGGGTACGGCATCTATTGGGAGAACTACTCGCCCACACGACTGGTGACCCCTGATGAGGGTGTCAGTGGCGAACTGTCGTTCGAGAGCGAGGTGGGTAAGGCTGTGGACTACTACTTCTCTTATGGCGGTGATGCCGATGGCGTGATTGCCGAGTTGCGTCACCTCACGGGCAAGGTTCCCATGCTTCCGCTGTGGACCTACGGCTTCCATCAATGCCGCGAGCGCTACAAGAGTGCCGACCAGCTGCTCGAGGT
>JBGVOS010000064.1:0-16228 GCA_045126595.1 Bacteroidaceae bacterium
GCATGGAGTTCCTGCGCAAATTCGTGGCCGAGGAGTTTACCAACGTGGTCATCACCATCAAGGCCAGCAACACGGTGATCATGGTGCGCACGGTGCGCCTGCTCGTGGCACAGATGGAGAAGGAGGGTATGAAGTTCCCCCTGCACCTCGGCGTCACCGAGGCGGGTGAGGGCGAGGACGGGCGCATCAAGAGTGCCGTGGGCATAGGTGCGCTGCTCTATGATGGCTTGGGCGACACCATCCGTGTATCGCTGAGCGAGGCTCCCGAGGCCGAGATTCCTGTGGCCAAGGCGTTGGTCGATTATGTAACGGCTCATGCCGTACATCTTCCCATTGAAGGAGTAGTGGCTGGGGAGTTCAACTACTTTGCTCCCGCGCGCCGCAAGACACATGCCGTGGCCAATATCGGTGGAGGACAGGTGCCTGTGGTTATCGGCAGTTGTTTTGCCGGGGAGCGCACCTTCGATGCCAACCTGCGCCCCGACTATCTCTATTGCGGTAGCCGTATACCCGAGCAGCGTCAGGACATTCCGTTCATCGTGGATGCTCCGGCATGGACGGGCGAGGAGAATACCTATCCCGTGTTCATGGGCTTCGGCGAACGCAACTACCTGCCGTTGCTGTCGGCTTGTCCGGCAAAGATAAAGTTCCTCTTCGTGACCTACAGCCAGTGTTCCGAGGAGGTGTTGGCCTGCCTCAAGACACATCCCGAGGTGGTGGTCATCCATCAAACCAACCACATGCACCGTGTAGGCGAGCATCGCGCGTTGGCCCATCTGCTGATGCACGAGGGCATCACCAATCCCGTCATCTACTTCCAGCACTATGCCGAGGAGGAGCTCTCGGAGTTGCAGCTCCGTGCGGCAGCCGATAGCGGTGTGCTCTGTATCGACGGATTGGTGGACGGACTCTATATACATAACATCGGTAACAACATCGCCCCCGAGCAAATCGACGCTACGGCGCTCAACATCCTGCAGGCAGCGCGTGTGCGCACCAGCAAGACGGAGTATATCTCGTGCCCCGGCTGTGGACGTACGCTCTACAACCTGGAGGAGACCATCGCCCGCATCAAGGCGGCCACATCGCACCTCAAGGGCTTGAAGATTGCCATCATGGGCTGCATCGTCAACGGCCCCGGCGAGATGGCCGATGCCGACTATGGCTATGTGGGCGCGGCACGCGGCAAGGTGAGCCTCTACAAGCAGAAGGAGTGCATCGAGAAGAATATCCCCGAAGAGCAGGCGGTGGAGAAGCTGCTGGAGCTGATAAATAAGTATGAATCTTAAGAGTTTATGGTTTAGTGTTTAGAGTTTAGGGTAGCCATCCGGCGTGACAACGTATAATATTATACCCAAACTCTAAACCTTACACCCTACACACTAAACTCTAAACCCTACACAAACAATGGAAACCCTACTCATCATCCTCGCCCTTGTGTGTGCCATAGTTGGACTCTTGGGCTCTGTACTCCCAGCTTTGCCTGGGGCACCGATTAGTTATGTCGGTTGGTTGCTGTTGCTCCCTTGTGAGGGAGTCGAGATCAGCACGGCTTCGCTATGGATTTACGGTATCTTCCTGGTCATCGTCTCTATACTCGACTATGTCGCTCCTGCGTGGCTCACCAACCTCAGTGGAGGGGGCAAGCAGGCTACGCGTGGCTCGATGGCAGGGCTCATAGCCGGACTTTTCTTCTTCCCTCCCATCGGACTCATCGTAGGTCCCTTTGTGGGAGCTTTCATCGGTGAAATGATGGAAAGCCATTCGAAGGGAAAGGCGCTAAAGGTGGCGCTGATGTCATTCGTCGGTTTTGTGCTCACCACGGGTATGAAGATTATCTATAGCGGTGTGCTGCTGTTTGCTATATGTGTCAAGGCGATACAGCTGATATTTTGAAAACATTTATTACAGTTAATAAGTACAAACACTAAATCTATTTATCGTATGAAAAAACATCTAGTAACCTTTTGTGGAATCGTAACATTTCTGTTTTGTGGACATGTGGCTACCGCCCAAGAGAGTTCTCACGTGAACCTTCGTGTAGAGGCACGTGGAGACTTCCAATATGAGAATATTGCAGGTAATACCATTGATGGCAATACTGGTTTTCGTGGCAAGCAGCTAAACTTGCGTCTGAATGGTAATATCAATGAATCGTGGAGCTATGTGTATCGTCAGCGTATGGGCAAGCCAAATAGCGATGCGAGCTATTTTGATGCAGTAGACCACCTCAATCTAACCTATACTACAGGAGCATGGGCCTTCACTGGTGGTAAGCAAACCGTGGCTGTGGGTGGCTATGAGTATGACCGTGCGCCGATAGACTTCTACTTCGGCTCGGAGTATTGGTACAATATGGACTGTTACCAATGGGGTGTGAGTGCGAAGTATAGCCTCGGTACCGAGTCGAGCGATGCGCTGACCTTACAGGTGGTACAGAGTCCATTCCGTAGCGTCAACCCTAAAATGATGTCCTACAACCTCATGTGGACGGGTTCGTACGGCTGGATAGATATCCTGCACTCGGTGAATGTGGCGGAGTACTTGCCCGGAAAGTTTGTCAACTTTTTTGCCTTGGGTCACCAGTTCCACATGGGCGATGTCACCCTCCAGCTTGACTGGATGAACCGTGCCGACCTTGCGCGCTTCGCCTTTGACGACTTCTCGGTGATGGCCGACCTCTCGTGGGCGGCTACGGATAGGCTGAACGTGTTCGGCAAGGCGACCTATGATATGAACAAGGACAACGTAGCCGACTATTGCGTACTTCCCGGTACAGAGCTTACCCGTGTGGGAGCTGGTGTTGAGTACTTCCCTCTCAAGGAGAGCCGCGACATCCGCCTCCATGGTGGCTACAGCTATGCATGGGGCAAGAACGGCAATCCTGGCGGCACGGTGGGTAATGACCAGTCCTTCGTCTCGGTAGGTGTGACGTGGAAGATGAGCATCCTGAAGCGATAAGCGGATATGGAAGACGAAATATCTTCGCCACCGCTATCCTTACCTTTTGGCTGTTTGTGCCATGCAACTATACAGCCTGATGAGCTTGGGTGCTTTTTGTTGCAGAAAGGACTATTCTGCTTAGCAGCGACTTAGAACTGCCAACTCCATTCCCTATAGTCAAAATTTCGTTTGGGTATATGTAAAAAGTTTTTCTCTTTGTCCGATTGTATTTTTCCGCTTATCTGTTTTTTTTTTTTTTTTTACGGCTTTATCATTGCTTTGATAAAGCCTAAGCGTTTAAAGCGTTACTCCTTGCGTTGCTCGAAAAAGCTGAAGTGTACGCTGCCGTAGATGCGCTCTTGGACGAAACAGGGGTGCTCAGCAAAGCTGTGGTCCTTGCCGTGCTCGAGGATGAGCATACCATCTTCGGCCAGCATACCTCCTCCAAGGATGAGGTCGGGGAGTTCGGCAAGGCGTGTGAGGGCATAGGGAGGGTCGGCAAAGATGAGGTCGAAGGTGTCGTGGCACTTCTCGATGTAACGGAACACATCGGCTCGCAGGGGAATCCAATTCTCCTCCTTGAGTTGCTCCTTGATCTTATATATATGGGCATGGTGCGACGGCTCGCGCTCTACGGAGATGACGCGCCCGCAGCCACGCGACACGAACTCGAGGCTGATGCTGCCTGTGCCGGCAAAGAGGTCGAGGACGTTGGCGCACTCCTCGAGGTCGATGAGGTTGTTCAATACGTTGAAGAGGTTCTCCTTGGCAAAGTCCGTGGTGGGGCGTGCCTTGAAGTTGCGGGGCACCTCGAAGGTGCGGCGCTTGTATTTTCCGCTGATTACTCGCATGCGATAAGGGCTTGAAGGTCAAAGGGCATCTCGTCGGTGCGTGCCAACTCGGTGGAGTGGAACTCCTCGGCGGGACGGATGATGTGTATGTTCTGAATGAATTTGCTTAACTCTTTCACTAATGCTTTCGCTTGGCGCGAATGTCCGGCTATGTACAGTGTGTCGTCGGTTTGTGACAATGCCAAGGTCGTCCAGCACCCCAGCAGGTAGTAGAGTGCATCGGCCGTGTCGCGGTAGTGGAAGGTGTTGATGAAGAGCGGTGCGGCATTCTCGTAGCACATGAGGTCAAAGCTGCGTTTGCGCAGATACAGCAGGCAATACTTCTTTCCTATGGCATAGCTTCGCTCCACACCGAAGTTGATGAGTGGCGAAACCGCAGCATATACCTTGGCTTTGGGGTAATGTGTGGTGATGTATTTGTGCAGCTGCTTCTCGATGGCGAAGAGCACTACCGCCTGTTCGTCGCCCACCACATTGTGCATGATGGTGTCGGTGGCTGCCGATTCGGCTATGTTGTGCCGGTACAATTCCCTCTCGTACTGCTCGGCATAATACTCTTTGGGGACGAGCGTGTAGGGTGCATCGGCAAGGATGATGTTGACGGCTCCATACGTATGCTTCAGCATCTCGGTTTCCTCTGCAGCTGCCTTCAGGTTGCCTGCGACAGATTTCAGAGGGTCTATGCGATAGGGCTGGTAGGCATACTCATTGCTTGTGTGCGGATTGTGCACAGCAAAACAAAATCCATCCGTGCTCAGACGGATGGATAATGTGTATTGTCTGGTTTTGTTGAAATCAATCACCGTATTCCTTGTGGCGGTTGATTACTCCCAGTTACCGGCGTTGTTGTTACCCACTTCGGCGTTACCTACCATGAGGCCAGGGTAACGTCCGAGTTCAAGCTGCAGGTCGATGAGGTTGTTGAGTTCGTCCTTGTTGATGCCCTCGAGGTATGTGCGATAGGGAGTCTTGGCTTCGAAGAGGTAGAGTTTGTTGCCTGATTTGCCGCTTGAATCGCAACCTGTGCGCAACTCGAACTCTGCACCATTACCGAAGGGAACGTAGCGGAGTGAGTCAGCATTGAAACCTTTGGGGTAGAGTGTGTCGAGAGCGAGCACCCAGAATGTGTCGCGGCTGAAGAAGTACTCTTCTACCTCGCCCTTCTTGTTCAAGCGTACGAGACCTTTCTGTTCAGCCTCCTGCCATTTTCTCTTGGCAACAGCAGCCTTCTTGGCTGTTCTGGCCTCCTCTATAAGCTTCGCTGCCTTAGACTCGGTAAGACCATCTTCGAGCTGTTTGTCATTGAGCTCACCGAATTTCTTTACGAAAGGCAGACTGTCGTTCTTCACGAAAGCAATCAGTTCATCGAAATTGTCGGTGTATTCTTTGTTGGGGTGCTTGTAGTCGCGGAATGCAACCTGTGCGGTACGGATGTCAATCAAGCGTGCGATAATTTCCTTCTCTCTTGCTTCGCGCTCTTTTCCGAAGTTAATCGACCCCATAATGCTACCTACACAGATGTATGCGAGGCCTGCCACACATAATGTCAATACGATATTTACAATTTTTTTCATGTTTATATGATTTATTTGATTACTTTCGTGGTGCAAAAGTAAAACAAATAGTTTGAAAATACTATAAAAAGGTGATATTTTTCTATTAAAGTCGATGATAAATAGTTCTGTAACGAGTAAAATACGCGATAATTTCGGTTTCCCTCCTACGAGCGAGCAATCCGAAGCTATCGACATGCTTGGCGAGTTCCTTATGTCGCGCCGTGACTCAGCGTTGTTTCTGTTACGCGGTTATGCCGGTACGGGTAAGACTACGCTTGTCGGTGCATTGGTGAAGACGCTCGTTGGGCTCAATCAGCCGGTGGTGCTAATGGCCCCCACGGGGCGTGCGGCCAAGGTGTTCTCTTCATATGCCGGACAACCCGCCTACACTATTCACAAGCGCATCTACCGTCAGAAGTCGATTACGGATACCGAGAGCTTTTCGCTCAATGTCAACCTCTCCAAACATACACTCTTCATCGTTGACGAGGCCTCCATGATAGCCAATGACGGGCTCTCCTCTTCGGTCTTTGGCACGGGCCGTCTGCTTGATGACCTCATCCAATATGTCTATTCTGAGGAAGGTTGTCGCCTGTTGCTCATGGGCGATACGGCCCAGCTTCCTCCCGTGGGTGAGGAGGAGAGTCCTGCACTGATGCCCAGCCTGTTGGCCTCGTACGGGCTGCATGTGTATGAGAAGACGCTCACCCAGGTGATGCGCCAGCTCAGCGAGTCGGGGATACTGTATAATGCTACAGCCATACGCTATTGCCTGACAGCCTTGCAGCACGGCATAGAGGTGGATAATAATCTTCAAGCCTCCATCTTCGATTCTCAATTTTCAGACGTAGCCCATGTCTCGGGTGGTGATCTTATTGACTCGCTCGAGACCTCCTATTCGCGTTGGGGGGCTGATGATTGTATGATTATCTGCCGTTCCAATAAGCGGGCCAACATCTACAATCAGGGAATCCGTAACCGTATCCTCTACCGTGAGGACGAGCTCACCTCGGGTGACCGTATCATGATTGTGAAGAACAATTATTACTGGGTAGAGCAGGAGCAACGGGCGCTATTGGCTGAAAGTGTAGGATCTCATCGCCCTGCACCTGAGATGCTTCGCGTTGCTCAGTATGGCACGATAGGTAATGGTAATAATTCAGAATTCAAGAATCAGAATTCGTCGCTCCCGCTCTCCTTCATCGCCAATGGCGACATTGCCGTGGTGCGCCGTGTGCGCCGCACACGCGAACTCTATGGCTTTCGCTTTGCTGATGTGCTTCTGCGCTTCCCTGATTATGACGACTATGAGATGGAGGCCACCGTCCTGCTCGACACCCTACACAGCGAGTCCCCCTCGCTCACTAAGGAGGAGTCTGACCGCCTCTTCCAATCTGTCATGGAGGACTATGCCCACCTCACCACCAAGAAGGAACGCTACCAGCAGCTGCGTCTCGACCCTCACTTCAATGCCTTACAAATCAAGTATGCCTATGCCGTCACATGCCACAAGGCGCAAGGCGGTCAGTGGGGCTGCATCTATCTTGACCAGGGTTATCTGCCCCCCGATGCGTCCACCATTGACTATTACCGCTGGCTCTACACGGCCTTCACACGTGCCACCGAGCAGGTGTATCTGGTGAATTGGCCCAAGATGAAAGAGGATTAGGGGACGAGGAATAGTGGGTCAAGCTGAGGAAAATCCAAAGTATTGTATTATCTTTGCCCCTTCCTATATATTATAATGTAGAGACGATGAGCAAACAGCATATCATAGCCGCCACTGATGTGGCAAGCACTTTAGAACAACTATTGCGTGAGATAACTCACGACCGCCTGTATGTGCTGACCGACGAGCATACCGCTCGGCTGTGTTGGCCACTGGTGGAGTCTGCCTTGGGCGAGGCATACCTCATCACCATCGCTGCGGGTGACGAACACAAGCATGTGGAGGCGCTCTGCCATGTGTGGAGCGAACTGTCGGCACACGGTGCCACGCGCCATTCGTTACTCGTGAACCTCGGTGGGGGTATGGTGACCGACCTGGGCGGCTTTGCTGCCGCCACTTTCAAGCGCGGCATATCGTGCATCAATGTGCCCACCACGCTGCTGGCCATGGTTGATGCGGCTGTAGGTGGCAAGACGGGAATTAATCTGAATTCATTAAAAAACGAGGTGGGTGCCTTCTATCCTGCCGATGCAGTGGTGGTGTCGTCGCAGTTTTTGCAGACGCTTGATGCTGGGAACTTGGCGTCGGGCTTTGCCGAGATGCTCAAGCATGGGCTTGTCAGCACCGAGGAGCATTGGGCGAAGCTCATGTGCTACGACTTAGGCAACCCCGACCTGGAGATGCTTCAATCCCTCATCATGGAATCCATCCGCACCAAGGAGCATATCGTGGAGCAAGACCCCAAGGAGCAGCACATCCGCAAGGCGCTCAACCTGGGGCATACGCTCGGTCACGCCTTCGAGACGCTGGCCATGCGTCGTGGCACACCCTGCCTGCACGGTTATGCCGTGGCATGGGGGTTGATAGGCGAGCTCTACCTTTCGCATCTGCGCGAGGGCTTCCCTGCCGACAAGTTGCGCCAGACGGTGGCTTTTATAAAAGAGGTGTATGGCACCTTCGACTTCAGTTGTAAGCAGTACGATGAACTCTACGCGCTGATGCTCCACGACAAGAAGAACGTAGGTACCGAGATACGCTTCACCCTGCTTGCTGCCATCGGTGATATCCGTATTGACCGCACGGCTACGAAGGAGGAAATCTTCGAAATGCTCGATTTCGTAAGAGAGTGCTGATTCCGCGGTAGTTACCGCGCTGCCCGTCACTAACTACCGCGCTACACCTCGCCAGTTAGCGCGGTGTTCGCCGTTAGCTAACGCAGTTCGTCTTTCTTGAAGTAACAACCCGTTGTCTTTCAATTAGAAACATACGCCCAATCTCACGCTGAAGCTGAGGGCGATGTTGTCGCTGCGAGTGCCGAAGACATTCCATAGGGCGAAGCCGTGGTGGTAGCCCGTCTCGGCAGGGGTGCCGAAGGCGTAGCCTGCACCTGCCCACGCATCGACGAGGAAACGGCCGAAGTGGGTTTGGTAGCCTGCCGTGGCAAGCAGGGTGCCCATTTGGGCCAAGGTACGGCCCGGCATCAGTGTGGAGTCGTAGGTGTAGCGCGAGAAGATGGCTTCGGGACGCACATAGAAGCCTTTGAGGCCGCCCTCTTCGTTGCCGGCAATGAAGAATTTGTGTCCGTAGCGCAGGGTGTAGCCGCGAGGGTTATTCTGGAATTTGTCGAAGCCCGCACCGATGAGGCTGGCGCATATCTCGCCTGCCTGGTGCCCTTTGAAGGCACGCTCATAGGAGAGCTTGGTGCTGCCCGTGATCCATGACAGGAAGGTCACCTTCACGGCATTCTGGTACTCGACGGCACTGCTCGCAAGGGGGCTGAGCAGGCATAATGACAATAGTATAGTTTTGATGGCTTTCATGTATTTTGTATTTTTAGGTGTGCAAAAGTACGAAAACTTTGGCAAAATAGCGAATGGATACGCTCTATGTGCGAAATTAGTAGTAACTTTGCGACAATAATGTACGATCTCACGACACGCGACATACAGTATCTGCAGGGGGTGGGCCCGCAAAGGGCGGCACTCTTGGGTAAGGAGCTGGGCATCAGTTCCATGCACGACCTGCTGTATAACTTCCCCTACAAGTATGTTGACCGCAGTCGCCTCTACTACATCCATGAGATTGACGGCAACATGCCCTACATACAGCTCAAGGGCAAGATACTGCGCTACGAAACCAACGGCACGGGCCGTAAGATGCGCCTCGTGGCCCACTTCTCGGACGGCACGGGGGTGATAGACCTTGTGTGGTTCAACGGTGCCAAGTTCATCCCCAAGAACTATCCCGTGGGGGTGGAGTACATCGTGTTCGGCAAGCCTACGATGTTTGGTGACCGCATCAATGTGGCACACCCCGACATCGACAAGGCAGCAGAGCTATCGCTCTCGGCCATGGGATTGCAACCCTATTACAATACCACCGAGCGCATGAGGCGCAGCGGGCTCAACAGCAATGCCCTGCAGAAGCTCGTGGGCAATCTCTTCGGCCTGTTGGAGCGCACGCCCGTGGCAGAGACACTGCCCGAGCCCTTCGTACGCGAGCATCACCTGATGCCGCTCGCCGAGGCACTCTATGCGATTCATTTCCCCAAGGACCCCGAGGAGCTGCGCCGCGCCCAGTACCGCCTGAAGTTCGAGGAGCTCTTCTACGTGCAGCTCAGCATCCTGCGCTACAGCAAGGACCGCCGCCGCAAGTGTCGCGGATTGTGTTTCACGAAGGTGGGCGAGCTGTTCAACCAGTTCTATGCCACGAAGCTCCCCTTCGAGCTTACGGGGGCACAGAAGCGTGTCATACGCGGGATGCGTCACGACATGAACAGCGGACGTCAGATGAACCGCCTCCTGCAGGGCGACGTGGGTAGCGGCAAGACCCTCGTGGCACTCATGACCGCGCTCATCGCCATCGGCAACGGCTACCAGGCCTGCATCATGGCCCCTACGGAAATCCTTGCCGAGCAACACTATGCCACGCTCACCTCGATGCTCGAGGGGCTGCCGGTGAAGGTGGCTCTGCTCACGGGTAGCGTCAAGGGCAAGAAGCGCAAAGAGATACTCGACGGCCTGCTCACGGGCGACATACACCTGCTTGTAGGCACGCATGCCGTGCTTGAGGACACGGTGGCCTTCTCGGCCCTCGGCTTCGTGGTCATCGACGAGCAGCACCGCTTCGGTGTGGCACAGCGTGCCAAGCTGTGGACGAAGAACACCTTCTCGCCTCACGTTCTGGTGATGACGGCCACGCCCATCCCGCGCACCCTGGCCATGACGCTCTATGGCGACCTCGACGTGAGCGTCATCGACGAGCTGCCCCCGGGGCGCAAACCGATACAAACGGTACACCAGTATGGAAATCGGCAGGCACAGCTCTACCAGTTCATGGCGGGGCAGATGGCACAGGGACGCCAGGTATACGTGGTGTATCCGCTCATCAAGGAGAGCGAGAAGATTGATCTCAAGAACCTCGAGGAGGGCTATGCGCAGATTTGTGAGGCGTTTCCCCACTGTCAGGTGAGCATGGTGCACGGCAAGATGAAGCCCGCCGAGAAGGATGCCGAGATGCAGCGTTTCCTCCGCCGCGAGACGCAGATCATGGTGGCCACGACGGTGATCGAGGTGGGCGTGAACGTGCCCAACGCTTCGGTGATGGTCATCGAGAATGCCGAGCGCTTCGGCCTCTCGCAGCTGCACCAGCTGAGGGGTAGGGTAGGGCGCGGTGCCGACCAGTCATACTGCATCCTCGTCACCTCGGTGAAGCTCTCGGAGGAGAGCAAGAAGCGCCTCGAGATTATGGTGCGCACCAACGACGGCTTCGAGATTGCCGAGGCCGACCTCAAGCTGCGCGGCCCGGGCGACCTGGAGGGCACGCAGCAGAGCGGCATCGCCTTTGACCTTAAGATTGCCAACATCGCCCGCGACGGCCAGCTCCTGGGTTACGTGCGCGACATTGCCGAGCGCATCACCGATGAGGACCCCGACGGCTCGCGTCCCGAGAACGCCCTCTTCTGGCAGCAGCTCGAGCGCTTGCGCAAGACTCATGTCAACTGGTCGTCGATATCGTGATTTATAGTCAGAAATCAGCAGTTAGAGGGTAGGAGTTGCCCAAAAAATGAAATAATCGGCCCTTGCGGTACAAGTAAATGGGCATTATCTTCGATAAATGAAAAAAAAACCGTAACTTCGTGCCCGAATTTTTCAGGCGCCCTTGTAGTTCAATGGATAGAACGCGCCCCTCCTAAGGGTGAGATATGAGTTCGATTCTCATCGGGGGTACGCTGAAAAATGGGAAAATTAGAAAATAGACATTGAAGATTGGGAAAACTTATAATTCATAATTTATAACTCAAACTCAAAACACATGTTTCTAAATTTTACAGGTTCCTATTTAATTGAGGAATATCACAAATGGAAAAAGGCAAAGAAGGATGCCGGGGTCAACAATCCCTTGGCCAAGACCTTCAAGTTGTTGTTTGTCATTGCAGCGACGATGACCATCTGGTTGTTGCCTACTACCGCTTTCGGTATCGAGGGGCTCACCGTGGTTGAGCAGCGCATCATCGGCGTATTCGTGTTCGCCACCCTGATGTGGGTGCTCGAGGCCATTCCCGCATGGAGCACCTCGCTCATCGTGGTAGTGCTGTTGCTGTTTGCCGCGTCAGACAGTTCGCTCAAGTTCCTCAACGCAGGTTATACAGCCGAGCAGTTGGGTACCATCATCAAGTATCAGGACATCCTCCACTGCTTTGCCGACCCCATCATCATGCTCTTCATCGGCGGATTCATGCTCGCCATTGCAGCCACCAAGTATGGCCTCGACGCCAAGATTGCCAAGGTGCTCCTCAAGCCCTTCGGCAAGCAGTCACGCTTCGTGCTGCTCGGCTTCATCGTGGTTACGGGTCTCTTCTCGGCCTTCATCAGCAACACCGCTACAGCAGCCATGATGCTTGCCTTCCTGGCTCCCGTGTTGAAGGCGCTCCCTGCCGACGGTAAGGGTAAGATCGGCCTCGCCCTCTCTATCCCCGTAGCTGCCAACATCGGCGGTATGGCTACCCCCATCGGTACGCCTCCCAACGGTATCGTGCTCAAGTACCTCGAGCCCATGGGCCTCGGTATGGGCTTCGGTGAGTGGATTGCCTTCATGGGCCCCATCACCATCGCCTTGCTGCTCATCTCATGGGTAATCCTGCTCTGGTTGTTCCCCTTCAAGCAGAAGACCATCGAGCTCGAGATCCCCGACAATTCACAGAAGGGCTGGCGCACCACCCTGGTGTACATCACCTTCTTTGCTACCATCATCATGTGGTTGTTCGACAAGAACCTCGGCCTCAAGACCAACGCCGTAGCCATGTTCCCCGTGGCCGTATTCTGTGCTACAGGCATCATCACCAAGCGCGACCTCGAGCAGATCAGCTGGTCAGTGCTCTGGATGGTAGCCGGTGGTTTCGCCCTCGGCGTAGCGCTCAACAAGTCTGGCTTGGCTCAGCACATGATTGACGCTATCCCCTTCGGCTCATGGTCACCGCTGCTCGTTATCATCGGCTCAGGTCTCCTCTGCTACGCTATGGCCAACTTCATCTCCCATACCGCTACCGCTGCACTCCTCGTGCCCATCCTTGCTGTAGTTGGTGAGAGCATGGCCACCGCACTGGGTCCCGTAGGTGGTGTGGCAACCCTCCTCGTAGGTGTGGCTATCGCATCTTCAGTGGGTATGGTACTCCCCATCAGTACACCTCCCAATGCATTGGCCTACGCTACTGGTCTCATCGAGCAGAAGCATATGGTTAAGGTGGGTCTTATCGTAGGTGCAGTGAGCCTGCTCCTCGGCTATGGTGTACTCATCCTCTTGGGTACCAACGGATTCTTCTAATCGCTAGGCGAACAGATAGTATCGTGTAACATACAGAGGTGTCACCCTGCGGGTGGCGCCTCTGCTGCTTTGATAAAAAGCCTATCCTTATATAATAATAACAGAAAAATTTGGCGGTATCGGAATAATATCGTAACTTTGCAGACGATTAGATGATATGTGAGGGGCTCCTTCGGGGGTCTTTTTTATTTATACATACATTATTTACAGTATTACACGCATGATTGCAAAGCAGAAAGTAACTGAAATCGTAAACGAGTGGCTGGCCGAGAAGGAGTATTTCCTGGTCGATGTGAATGTAAGCGCCGATAACTGCATATCGGTAGAGATTGACCATGCCGAAGGGGTGTGGATTGACGACTGTGTGTCGCTGAGCAAGCATATCGAGGCTAACCTCAATCGTGAGGAGGAGGACTATGAACTGGAGGTGGGCTCGGCAGGTATCGGGCAGCCCTTCAAGGTGGTACAGCAGTATGTCAACCACATCGGCAAGGAGGTCGAGGTGCTGGCCAAGGATGGCAAGAAGTACCGCGGCGTGATGGCTCGTGCTGAAGAGAGCGGTTTTGCTATCACCATGCAGGTGAAGGAGAAGCCCGAAGGAGCCAAGCGTCCCGTGCTCGTGGACAGGGAATATGCCTGGGGATACGACGAGGTGAAGTATACAAAATACCTGATTAAATTCTGAGATAAGCCTGTCAGGATGGTACAGGGATGAGAAAACTCAAAAAACAGAAAACTTATAAACTGAAATAATATGGCAAAGAAAAACGAAAATGTAATCAACTTGGTTGATACGTTCCAGGAGTTCAAGGAGCTGAAGAACATTGACCGCACCACGATGATTAACGTGCTTGAGGAGAGCTTCCGTAGTGTGATTGCAAAGACCTTCGGCTCGGACAAGAACTATGACGTGATTGTAAACCCCGACAAGGGTGACTTTGAGATTCGCCGCAACCGCGTGGTGGTGGCCGATGAGGACTTTGAGGACCCCAACTCGGAGATTGCACTCAGCGATGCGCTCAAGATTGACGAGGACTATGAGGTGGGCGAAGAGGTGACCGAGGAGGTCTCGTTCATTTCGTTCGGCCGTCGCGCCATCCTTACTCTGCGTCAGACCTTGGCTTCAAAGATTCTCGAACTGGAGAAGGATAGCCTCTATCATAAGTACAAAGACATGGAGGGCACCATCATCGCTGCTGAAGTCTATCAGATTTGGAAGAAGGAGATCCTGCTTCTCGACGACGAGGGCAACGAGCTCCTCTTGCCCAAGAGCGAGCAGATCCCCAGCGACTTCTACCGCAAGGGAGACACCGTACGTGCCGTTGTGCTCCGTGTAGATAACTTCAACAACAATCCCAAGATTATCTTGAGCCGTACCTCGCCTCTCTTCCTGCAGCGCCTGTTCGAGCAAGAGGTGCCCGAAATCAATGACGGCCTCATCACCCTGAAGCGTATCGCCCGCATCCCCGGTGAGCGCGCCAAGATTGCCGTTGAGTCATACGACGACCGTATCGACCCCGTAGGCGCTTGCGTAGGTGTGAAGGGTTCACGTATCCACGGCATCGTGCGTGAGTTGCGTAACGAGAACATCGACGTGATCAACTACACTGCCAATATCGAGCTCTTCATCAAGCGCGCGCTCAGCCCCGCTACCGTATCGTCGCTCATCCTCAACGAAGAGGAGCGCAAGGTGGAGGTTTACCTGCAGCCCGACCAGGTGTCACTGGCCATCGGTAAGGGAGGTATGAACATCAAGCTTGCTTCTATGCTTACCGAGTATACCATCGACGTATTCCGTGAACTCGACAACGAAGAGGAGGAGGAGGATATCTACCTCGAGGAGTTCAAGGACGAGATTGACGAGTGGGTTATCGACGCCATCCGTGCACTCGGTATCGACACCGCCAAGGGTGTGCTCAACGCTCCCCGTGAGATGCTCATCAACAAGGCTGACCTTGAGGAGGACACCGTGGATGAGGTACTCGCTATCCTGCGTGCCGAGTTTGAGAATGAGGATTAAGATTTAATAATTGTGAATTCTGAATTGTGAATTCTGAATTAACGCTCCGCATCCCGGATGGCAATTCAGAATTCAGGATTCAAAATTCAGAATTAAAAAAACATTTTTTTGGAATGCCAAGATTAAGTAAAGTAACAAAAGAACTGAATGTAGGATTGCAGACATGCGTCGATTTCCTGCA
This sequence comes from Bacteroidaceae bacterium, assembly GCA_045126595.1. GTDB lineage: Bacteria > Bacteroidota > Bacteroidia > Bacteroidales > Bacteroidaceae > UBA1189. The sequence goes on from JBGVOS010000064.1 coordinate 15,044, forward strand.
GAAGAAAGGATATACGGTCGAAAATTCGCTGAACGCAAAGATCAATGACGAGCAGTACGAACTGCTGGTGATGCAGTTCAGCAAGGATAAAGACCTGCTTCAGAAGGCTCAGCAGGCACAGCGCGAACGTCTCAACAGCAAGATGGAGGCAAAGGCTGCTGCCGAGGAGGCTAAGAAGGAAGAACCCAAGAAGGAGGCTCCCGCCCCCAAGCAGGAGGAGAAGCCTGCCGTAGCTTTCAAGGTGGTGGGCAAGATTGACCTCGACACCCCCAAGAAGGAGGAGCCCAAGAAGGAAGAACCCAAACCTGAGCCCAAGGCTGAGGTGAAGCCCGAACCTGTAGTCGTAGAGGAGAAGGCCCCCGTGGTGGAGGAACCCGCAGCCCCCGTCGTAGAGGAGGAAGCTCCTGTCGTGGAGGTGGTGGAGACCCCTGTAATGGAGGAGGCTGCCGAGGTTGCCGAGTTCGACGCTGAGCCCGCAGCTCCCGAGGCAGAGGCGAAGGCCGAGCCCGAGATCTTTGCCATCAAACGCCCCGAACTGGCTACCAAGCTCAACGTGGTGGGCAAGGTGGATCTCTCGGCCATCAACCAGTCTACCCGCCCCAAGAAGAAATCCAAGGAGGAGAAGAAGAAGGAGCGCGAGGAGCAGGCCGCACAGCGCAAGCAGCAGGCTGCTGCCGGTAAGCCCGCAGGACAGGGTCAGGGCGACGGACAGAAGAAGAAGCGTGCACGCATACAGAACGAGCGCGTAGACATCAACAAGGCCGGACAGATGGCGGCCAACGATAACCGTGGAGGCAATAACAGCGCCAACAAGCCCGGCAAGGGCAACGACCCCCACAAGGCGAAGTTCGATCGCGACAAGGAACGCGCAAAGCGCATCCTCGAGAAGAGCGAGATGAGCGAGGAGGAAATCCAGAAGCAAGTGAAGGACACGCTGGCCCGCCTCACCAACAAGCCCAAGTCTACCGGCGCCAAGCACCGTAAGGAGAAGCGTAACCAGGCTGCCGACCGTCTGCAGCAGCAGATGGCTCAGGAGCATGCCGAGAGCAAGGTGCTCAAGCTCACCGAGTTCGTTACCGCCAATGAGTTGGCCAACATGATGAACGTGGGCGTGACCCAGGTTATCGGTACCTGCATGAGCATCGGTATGATGGTGTCTATCAACCAGCGCCTCGATGCCGAGAC
>JBGVOS010000065.1:0-6840 GCA_045126595.1 Bacteroidaceae bacterium
CGTATCTTCATGTCCATACTCCGTGATACGCTCATCGAAGCGTATCGCTTGGAATACCGAAGCACGCACCATAAAGCAGAAAGTTATAAACTGCGCATAAGGATTCCGTTCCCGATAGCGTGCTGCACGGCGTTTGTCAGCACGACATTCATAGGCATAACGCAAACTCACCTCGGGAGAAGGCAATGTATCAGCATGACACAGCCCACCACACACAACATCAGTGTCAGTATGCCTCAGATAGTCACGAATGAAAGTATTACTTATGACCTCGGCATCGGCATCCATGAAGAGCAACCAATCTCCCTGCGCCTCATCGGCGAGACGGTTACGTATGCGCGCACGCCCTACATTTTCCTTCAACTCAATAAAACGACAGTGAGGAAGGACATTAACATTACGATTCCTTTCCTTATAGGTTTGCATAGGCGAGGCATCATCGATTACGATGATTTCGTAGTCAATGCCAAGGAATTGGGCCTGCTGCTGCAGATCATTCACCAAACGTGTACAGTCATAATTATAAGTAGGAATGAGTATAGAAAGTAGCATGACGATTCTAAAAATAACAGACAATTCAGTGCAAAAATAAGAAAAAAGTCTGAAAGAAGCAGACGCTATACAAAAATACACAAAATCCGTCTGCAAAAATTATAACAACATGAACCAGGCAGCAGCTTAGTCCACCTAACACTTGGACTACGAGATACTGAACAAGGCGAGGGAAAGAATCCCAATCAAAGGAACAAAGATAGTGTGAATAAAGGAATAATCAAGAAAAAAAACTATCTTTGCAATGCATTTTCATTTTTGGAAAGTCATGGAACCATTAGCCGAACGCCTGCGTCCCTCGACGCTCGACAATTATATAGGACAGAAGCATCTGGTAGGGCAAGGAGCCGTATTGCGCCGCATGATAGAGAGCGAGCGCATCTCTTCATTTATCCTATGGGGACCTCCAGGAACAGGAAAGACGACGCTGGCCAACATCATTGCCAAACGTCTTGAGGTGCCGTTCTACACGCTCAATGCAGTGTCGTCAGGAGTGAAGGATGTGCGCGAGGTCATCGAGAGTGCGCAGAAGAACCGCCTCTTCATGAAGAACAACCCCATACTCTTCATCGATGAGATACACCGCTTCAACAAGTCGCAACAGGACTCGCTGCTCAGCGCCGTGGAGCGCGGCATCGTGACGCTTATCGGTGCCACCACGGAGAACCCCTCGTTTGAAATCATCCGTCCACTGCTCTCGCGCTGCCAACTCTATATACTCAAGTCGCTCGACAAGGAGGATCTACTCGAACTGCTCGACCGCGCTATCCACGAAGACATCTTCCTAAAGACGCGCAACATCACCATCCGCGAGACTGACGCTCTGCTACGCTTCTCAGGGGGCGATGCCCGCAAGTTACTCAACACGCTGGAGCTGGTCGTCGAAGCCGACAGTGCCGATGAGGTGGTCATCACCAACAAAGTGGTCACCGAGCGGCTGCAGCAGAACCCCTTGGCCTATGACAAGGACGGTGAAATGCACTACGACATCGTGTCGGCCTATATCAAGTCCATCCGTGGCAGCGACCCAGATGGAGCGCTCTACTGGCTTGCCCGCATGATACAGGGTGGAGAGGACCCGGCCTTCATAGCGCGCCGACTGGTCATCTCAGCCTCTGAGGATATCGGCCTGGCCAATCCCAACGCACTGCTCATCGCCAATGCCGCCTTCGACGCCGTGATGAAAATAGGCTGGCCCGAGGGACGTATTCCACTGGCCGAAGCCACCGTGTACCTCGCCACCAGTCCCAAGAGCAACTCGGCCTACATGGGCATCAACACGGCCCTCGCCCTCGTGGAACAGACGGGCAACCTGCCCGTGCCCCTGCACCTGCGCAACGCACCCACCAAACTGATGAAAGAGTTGGGATACAGCGAGGGATACAAGTATGCCCACGACTATGAGAACCATTTCGTAAAGCAGCAGTTCCTACCCGACGAACTCACCGGAACAAATCTCTGGACACCGCAACCTAATGCGGCCGAAGAGAAGATGAAGGAGAGGATGCAGTATCTTTGGAAAGACAGATATAAATAGATTTATGAGAATAGTAATCCTCGATGGCTACGCCCTCAATCCGGGTGACCTCAGCTATGACTGCCTAAAACAATTCGGTACACTCAAGGTATACGACCGCACCCTTCCCGAGCAACTCATCGAGCGGGCCAAGGATGCTGACGTCGTGCTCACCAACAAGGTCGTATTAGGCGAAACGGAGTTTGCCCAACTGCCACGTCTACGCTACATCGGTGTGCAGGCCACAGGCTACAATGTCATTGATGTGGAAGCCGCACGACGCCATGGCATCACCGTGACCAACATTCCCGCCTACAGCACCGACTCGGTGGCACAGATGGTGATAGCCCATCTGCTCAACATCACCCAAAGCGTGGGCTACTATGCCCGCGAGAACCGCACAGGACGCTGGGGAAGCAATCCCGACTTCTGCTACTGGGACAACCCACTCATCGAACTTGCCGGCAAGCAGATGGGCATCGTAGGATTTGGGCGTACAGGAAGTGCCGTGGCACGCCTCGCCACAGCTTTCGGCATGAAGGTAGCCGTCTACACCTCCAAACTGCAAAGCGCCTTGCCCGAAGGAGTGGAGAAGATGGAACTTGACGCCCTCTTCGCGACCTCTGATGTGGTGAGCCTGCACTGCCCGCTCACCCCCGACACACACCACCTCGTGGATGCCGCACGACTGGCACGAATGAAACCCACAGGCATACTCATCAACACGGCACGCGGTCCCATCGTAGACGAGCAGGCTTTGGCCGATGCGCTCAACAGTGGCGCGCTCCATGCCGCCGGTGTCGATGTGCTCACCGAGGAGCCTCCTCGCGAGGATTCGCCACTGCTCTCGACCCGCCACTGCTTCGTCACCCCCCACATCGCCTGGGCCACACTCGAAGCGCGCACCCGACTGTTGCAGATATGCGAAGCAAACCTACGCGCCTTCATCGAGGGCACGCCACAGAATGTGGTATCGTAGAAAAGAAAAGAGTTCCTATGATTATAGGAACTCTCTTTATTTAGAATCCGACACTACACTATCCCAACGCCTGCTCGATATCGGCAATCAGATCCTCCACATTCTCAATACCGACTGAGAGACGAATGAGGTCGGGAGCCACACCGGCCTCACGCAACTGTTCGTCGGAGAGCTGGCGATGAGTGTGGCTTGCGGGGTGCAGCACACAAGAGCGGGCATCGGCCACGTGGGTCACGATGCAGATGAGCTTCAAGCTGTCCATGAAACGAATAGCCTCCTCACGCGAGCCCTTGAGGCCGAAGGCGATGACACCGCATGAGCCGTTAGGCAGATACTTCTGCGCCAAAGCATGGTAGGGATTGTCGGGCAGACCGCTGTAGTTCACCCAAGCCACCTTGTCGTTCTGACTCAGCCACTCGGCGATGCGCTGGGCATTCTCGCAGTGGCGCTTCACGCGGAGGTGCAGTGTTTCCAATCCGAGGTTGAGCAGGAAGGCATTCATAGGTGCCTGTATAGAGCCGAGGTCGCGCATCATCTGTGCGGTAGCCTTGGTGATATAGGCCATCTTACCGAAACTCTTTGAATAAGTGAGTCCGTGGTACGAAGCATCGGGAGTGGTCAAGCCGGGGAACTTCTCTGCATGGGCCTCCCAATCAAAGTTACCGCTATCCACCACTACACCGCCCACAGCTGTGGCGTGGCCGTCCATGTACTTGGTGGTCGAGTGTGTCACGATATCGGCGCCCCACTCGAAGGGACGGCAGTTGATGGGCGTTGCAAAGGTATTGTCAACAATCAAGGGAACACCGTTGCGATGGGCAATACGGGCAAACTTCTCGATGTCGAGCACCTCACAACCGGGGTTCGAAATTGTCTCACCGAAGAGACACTTCGTGTTGGGACGGAAGGCCTTCTCAATCTCCTCCTCCGACGCATTCTGATCTACAAAGGTCATGTCGATACCGAGCTTCTTCATCGTCACGCTGAAGAGGTTGTATGTACCGCCATAGATAGCCGTTGAGCACACGAAGTGGTCGCCACTCTCGCAGATATTGAACACGGCGTAGAAGTTTGCAGCCTGACCCGACGAGGTGAGCATAGCCGCCACACCACCCTCGAGGGCAGCAATCTTGGCTGCTACGGCATCGTTCGTAGGATTCTGCAAGCGAGTATAAAAGTAACCGCTGTCCTCAAGGTCAAAGAGGCGGGCCATCTGCTCGCTGTTATCATATTTGAAGGTTGTACTCTGATAGATAGGCAACACGCGCGGTTCGCCCTTCTTGGGTGTCCACCCCTCCTGCACACAGAGGGTCTCAGGTCTGTATTTCTTTTCCATCCGTATTGTGAATGTTTGGTTAGTACTTTATTTCTATAACAATTAAGGGGTTGCAAAGATAATAAAATTTCATTAAATTTGCATCGAATGAATATTTTTGTATTCTCCCTAACATTAACAAAAAACATAATTCTATGAAAAAAGTATTATCCTTGAGCATGTCAATCGCTGTGCTATCTTTCTTCTTTTCGATACAGACCGCTATTGCAAGCGACCCCATCCGGGTAGCTTGTATTGGCAACAGTGTAACCTATGGATACGGACACCGTAATCCAGCACAGACCTCCTACCCTACCTGCCTCAGCGAAATGCTGGGCGAGGGATACGAAGTGCGCAACTTCGGTCACTCGGGTGCCACGCTCCTTAACCGTGGCCACCGTCCATACACCCAGCAGCAAGCATACCGCAATGCCGTGGATTTTGCGCCCGACAAGGCTATCATACACCTCGGGCTCAACGACACCGACCCGCGCAACTGGCCCAACTATCGCGACGAGTTCGTCCCCGACTACCTTGCACTCATTGATACCCTGCGCGCTGCCAACCCTAAGGTTGAGGTATGGATATGCCGCATGACGCCCATTTTCCACGGACATCACCGTTTCAAATCAGGTACACGCGACTGGCACGCCCAAATACAAAAGGCTATAGAAGAAGTGGCACTGCTGGCCGACGTTCACCTCATCGACCTGCACGAAGCGCTCTACCACCGTCCCGACCTTTTTGCCGATGCCCTGCACCCCAATGCCGAGGGAGCCTACATCCTGGCACAGACCGTCTATGCCGCCATGACTGGCAACTACGGCGGACTCAGCCTCCCGGCCATCTACACCGACCACATGGTGATACAGCGCGACAAGCCCTTCCTCCTCCACGGCAAAGCAAATGCCGGACAGAAGATTACCGCACAGCTGGGGAGAGAAAAACTGCGTACCACAGCAGCCGAAGACGGCACGTGGCAAGTATCATTCAGACCTCTGAAAGCTACCAGTACTCCCCTCACACTTACTGTAACCGACCGTGACACGACCATCACACTCACCGACCTCCTTGTAGGCGAGGTATGGTTATGCTCAGGACAGTCCAACATGGCCTTCATGCTGCGCCAAGCCACCGAGGCACAAGCCCACATCGCCGAGGCTGCCACAAAGAACCTGCGCCTCTACGACATGCGTCCTCGCGTATATACCGACCCCGTGGCATGGGACAGCGCGTCACTCGCAGCCCTCAACCGCCTCGACTACTTCATTCCCACTACATGGCAGCCCATCACGGAGCAGAATGCCTCACAGTTCTCGGCCATCGCCTACCACTTCGGTGCCATGCTGGCCGACTCGCTTGGCGTACCCGTAGGCCTTATCTGCAATGCCGTGGGAGGAGCCCCCATAGAATCATACATCGACCGCCACACCATCGAGTATCACCCCGAGCTCGTAGACATCCTCACCGACTGGCGTCGCAACGACCGCGTGCAGGACTGGGTGCGCGGACGCGGTTCATATAACATACAACTGAGCAAGAATCCCCTGCAGCGTCACCCCTACGAGCCCTGCTACCTCTTTGAAGCAGGCATAGCCCCCTTGGAAGGCTTCCCCTTGCGTGGCGTGATATGGTATCAGGGTGAATCGAACGCCCACAACGTAGAACTCTTTGAGACCGAGTTCCCCGCGCTCGTCAGCAGTTGGCGCCGTGCATGGAACGACGAGAAGATGCCCTTCCACTTCGTACAGCTCTCGAGCATCGCCCGTCCCTCATGGCCCCATTTCCGCGACGCCCAGCGCCGCTTGGCCGAGCAGATATCGCATTGCGAGATGGCCGTATCGAGCGACAAGGGAGACTCACTCGACGTGCATCCGAGAGAGAAGCGCCCCATCGGCGAACGCCTCGGCCGCATCGCCCTGCACCACGACTACGGCTACAAGCGTCTCGTAGCCTCAGGCCCTGCCATCCGTAAGGCACAGGCCAAGGGCAAGAGCCTTGTCCTCACCTTTGACCATGCCAAGGGCATGACCTCAAGCGACGGAGCCGCCCTGCGCACCTTCGAGGTAGCCTGCGAGCACGGCATCTATTATCCGGCCGACAAAGTGGAGGTCAAGGGAAACACCATCACCCTGCAATCCAAGCAGGTGAAGCGCCCCACTCGTGCACGCTACGGCTGGCAACCCTTCACACGCGCCAACCTCGTGAACGGCGAGGGACTGCCCGCAAGCACGTTTGAGATAGAGGCTCCATAAAGTATCATGCTTATAAAGAAGACAACGATACAATCCATCTTCTTATAAGACAACTAAGACTTCACAACCAACAAATAATGTTCACAGGAACTACCCACCAGTAGTTCCTGTGAACATTTTCCCCAAAATCAACAAACTACAAATTGTTTATTGCAAAATAATATTAAAAATACATATAATATCAAAAAATATTCTTACATTTGCACTATCCCATCTGATATCC
>JBGVOS010000066.1:0-8630 GCA_045126595.1 Bacteroidaceae bacterium
GGCCTATTACCACTGGATGATGAAGGGCGACCGTGCACTGCTCGCCCGCGCACCACAGCTCAAGGTGGATGTGGACGCCCGTGTGCGTATCATTCCCAACTTGTATGGTCATACCAACCTGCAGATTGTATCGTTCACCAACACCAAAGTGGCAGCTCGCGAACGCGCCATCATCGACTGGAGCCTCGGAGCACACTATGACCTGAACAGACGCTTCAGCTTCTTCCTCGACGGACACAACCTGCTTAACCACCGACACCAATACTACACGGGATACCCCGCACAGGGAATCCATGTGCTGGCAGGGGCAATGGTGAAGTTCTGAGAACACAATAGAAAATACCGATGAAAACACTGAAAACAATCGTTTGCGGCCTTGCGGCCATGGCCACCATGAGTGGATGTGTACAGAAGAATGTACCTATTGAAACAGGCACCTTCACTCCCGATTGGGAGAGTTTGAGCGAGTGGGAGTGTCCCGAATGGTTCAAGGATGCCAAGTTTGGCATCTGGGCACACTGGGGACCGCAGTGCCAGGGTATGGACGGCGACTGGTATGCCCGACACATGTACTATGAGGGCGAGGGACAGCACCGCTGGCACGTGGAGCACTTTGGCGACCCCATGGACTATGGCTTGAAGGAGCTCATACGCGACTGGAAGGCCGAACGCTGGCAACCCGACTCGCTGGTGGCCCTCTACAAGAGCGTGGGCGCACGCTACTTCTTCACCCTCGGACAGCACCACGACAACTTCGACCTGTGGGACTCGCCCTATCAGGAGTGGAACTCGGTGAACCTCGGACCCAAGCGTGACATCATAGGCGAGTGGGCAGCAGCATGCAAGAAGTACGGACTACCCCTCGGCATCAGCATGCACGGCAGCCACACCTGGACATGGATGGAGAAGGCACAAGACTATGACGGCAACCTCACCAAAGCCGACGGCAAGGGCCAGTGGTGGGAGGGATACGACCCTCAGGAGCTGTATGCCCAACGTCACGAGCCCAGCAAGGACTACAAGAACATCGGAGCCATACACAGCCAGTGGGGATGGGGCAATGGCGCTTCGCTCCCCTCAGAGGAGTTCAAGATGAAGTTCCAGAACCGCGTATTGCAGTGCATCAACGACTACCGCCCCGACATCCTCTACTTTGACGACACCGTGCTCCCCTTCTACGGCTGCGACGACCAGATAGGCCTCAACATCCTGGCCCACTACTACAACCGCAGTGCCAAGCAGAACGGTGGTCAGCAGAGTGTAGTGGCCATGGGCAAAATCCTTGAAGAGAACCACAAACGGGCAATGATGTGGGACGTGGAGCGTGGCGTGCCCGACCGTCCACAAGCCGAATACTGGCAGACCTGCACCTGTATCGGCAGCTGGCACTATAGCGAGACAAGCTACCGCAACGGCTGGTACAAGAGCGCCTCACAGGTGATCTCCATGCTCGTCGACATCGTCAGCAAGAACGGAAACCTGCTGCTCTCAGTGCCCGTGCGTGGCGACGGAAGCATCGACGAGAAGGAGCTGGCCATACTCCACGACATCAAGGCATGGATGGATGTCAACGGCACCTCTATCTACGGCACACGTCCTTGGAAGACCTTCGGCGAGGGTCCCTCAGCAGAGAATGCCAAGCCGCTCCATGCACAGGGATTCAACGAGAACAACAACTACTCGGCCGAGGACGTACGCTTCGTACAGCGCAACGACACAGTGTTTGCCACCATCATGCGCTGGCCCGAACAGCGCACCTACACCATCAAGTCCTTGGGCCTGGCATCGCCCCACACCGACAGTGAGGTGAAGAGCGTGGAGCTCCTGGGCTATGGCGCCATACCCTTCACCAATGCCGAAGAGGGACTGGTGGTCACGCTCCCCGAAGAGAATACCAACAAGATAGCTCCCGTATTGGCCGTAGCGCTCTAAGAATTCTTTGCCAGTGTCATCCAAGACACTGTTTGTCATTCTGAGCAACGCGAAGAATCTCGCAGGGTGTTTTTGACCAAGTCCTAGCGCGGGATCCTTCACTACGTTCAGGATGACAGAATCCTTGGATATAGATATTGTTGCTATAATTTAAGAGAACAAAATATGAAACGACTCCACATTGCTCTGTGCAGTATAATATTATTGGTGCTATCGGCTTGCCAAGGCAAACAGGTATCTCCCGATGGTACTTTGGCGTTGCACCCTACAGGCACAGGATTTACACTCAGCAAAAGCACCGGTAGTGATGTAGTCGAGGTAATAGAAATTCCCACCATAGGAGTGACTACAGCCAATGGCCGTGGCATAGGATTGCAACTCAAGCGCATCCGAAAAGCTACGCACGAGGTGAACTATACCATGCTCACCGGCAAGCGCCGCAAGTGCAGCAACACGGCCAATGAGTATACCTATGTATACAGCGACTCCACTGGTGGTGAGGTGCGCCTCGTGTTCCGCCTCTACAACGATGGCTTGGCCTTCCGCTATGAGCTGGATGGGCTCACCGATGATAAAGTAACGGATGAGCACACCACCTACCGTATCAGCGAAGGGCGTCAGCGTTGGATTCAGAAGTTCGACCTCGGCTACGAGCAATTCTATCACCCGCACACAGCACCCGACCCCAACGTAAAGCATTGGCTATATCCCGCCCTCATTGGGCAGGAAGGAGGTATATACACCCTCATAACCGAGGCCAACATACTCCGAGGGCACAGCGCCTCATCCCTGTGGAATGAGACCGCAGGCACGGACTATAAGGTGACACTGGGCCGTAATGACGGCCCTCGCCACACAGGCAACTGGGTATCGCCGTGGCGTGTGCTCATCACGGGGTCGCTGGCCGATGTGGTGGAGTCAACTCTCGTGACCGATGTCTCTGAAGAGTCGCTCGTTCCCGATGCGCCCGATTGGGTGAAGCCCGGCCCTGCGTCATGGGTCTATTGGGCACATAACCGTGGCTCAAAGGATTATCAGATTGTGAGTCAGTACATCGACATGGCCGACTCGCTCAATCTCCCCTACGTGCTCATCGATTGGGAATGGGACGTCATGGGCAACGGAGGTACCATCCATGATGCCATAGCCAAAGCAACCAAGGCAGACGTGCGCCCCTTGGTGTGGTACAACTCCTCTACGGCATGGACCGTCGGAGCGGGCGGACCGCTCTATCGCCTCAACAAACCTGAAGACCGCGAACGCGAGTTTGCCTGGCTCGCCGACATGGGTGTGGCTGGCGTGAAGATAGACTTTTTCGATGGCGACACACGAGCCACGATGGACTACTGCATCGACCTCTTGGAGTCGGCCGCACGCCATCACCTCTTGGTGAACTTCCACGGTGCTACCATACCACGTGGTTGGCAGCGCACCTACCCCAATCTGATGAGCGTAGAGGCTGTATACGGTGCCGAGTGGTACAACAACCGCCCTACACTCACCAACCTTGCTGCTGCCCACAATGCCACGCTGCCCTTTACGCGTAATGTCATCGGTCCTATGGACTATACGCCCTGCACCTTCTCCGACTCGCAGCATCCACACATCACCACCCACGCTCATGAGCTGGCACTCACAGTGCTTTATGAGTCGGCCTTGCAACACCTTGCCGACCGCCCCGAGAGCTACCTCTCGCAGCCCGCCGAGGTGAAGCAGTTCTTCACCGAGCTACCCACCGTGTGGGACGACACCAAGCTACTATCGGGTTATCCAGGCAAGTGGGTCGCCCTGGCACGCCGCTCGGGCGAGGACTGGTACGTGGGCGTCATCAACGGCCTCGACACTCCGCAGACAATTGCGATGGATTGGGCCTTTCTTGCCGACACCGATTACCACATCACCACCTTTGGTGACGTAGCCGCTGAGGCTCGTGCATGGCACATCGACACCAATGCCACCTTACCCGACAGCATCGCGATGGCTCCGCGAGGGGGATATGTAGTACAAATAATAAAGGATTAGCTCGAGCTAATCCTTTATTATTTCTTCCGTTCAGCGCTAAACGCTAAACTTACTTTTTCTTCGGCTTGCGGCGTGCCCATCCCTCTTCGCTGAAGTCAGGCTCGGGACCGCGCAGGTCCTTGTTGTCGTGCTGGAAGAACTGCTTCCAGTCGTCCTTCTTCATGGGACCGCGCTTGCTCGTGTAGCCACGCTCTTCGCGTGAGGGACGGCCTCCCCCCTTTTGCTCGCGAGCGATACTCCTCGGGGAGGATAAATCCTCCTTCGTCGCAACCGACGCTCCTCTCGCGTCGGCCCAAGGAGGGGTGACTTGACGATCACGATTCTTGTTCTTCTTTTCGAATGGAGCGAAGCTATTGAAATTTTCATCTTTTTTTCTGTTCTCCTTCTTTCCGCGAGGCTTGAAATCCCCCTCCTTGGGAGGGGTTAGGGGAGGCCTTGTTTCATCTCCTGCCAGCTCCACCACCACATGCTGTCCGTTCACATGAGCATGGCTCAGGGCACGCAGCACGGTATCGGCCTGTCGTTCGGGTACCTCGAAGAAGGAGAAGTTCTGCATCAGGTCGATGCGGCCCATCTCAATGCGCTCGTGACGCACGTGGCGGTTCACCATGTCGATGACCTGCGGAGCATAGAACCCGTCGCGCTTGCCACGGTTCACGAAGAAGCGGGCATAGCCCTGCTCCGCTTTGCGGGGACCGTCGCCCTTTTCGCGGCTTTTTGAAGCTCCCCCTCGGGGGGAGTTGAGGGGGCTGCCCTTTCGCTCCACCACCGGCTCGGGCTCGGGTGCATTGCTGTAGTACTCCACGAAGCGACCGAACTCACGGGTCACGACGCGGCGTATGATGTCCTCCTTGTCCAGCCAGTCGAGCTTGCGGTAGATGGCGGGGAGGAATTCGGCGATGTCGTCCTCCTTCACCTCGGTCTTCTCAATGTCGTCAATCACCTTCCACAACTGCTTCTCGCAGATCTCCTTACCTGTGGGAATCGTGCCCTTGACAAACTCCTTGCCGATGACCTTCTCTATCTCACGCATGCGGCCCTTCTCGCGCAGGTTGATGATGGCTATCGAGGTGCCGCGCTTGCCTGCACGACCCGTGCGTCCGCTGCGGTGGGTGTAGTTCTCCGTATCGTCGGGGAGGCCATAGTTGATTACGTGGGTGAGGTCATCCACATCAAGTCCGCGTGCTGCCACATCGGTAGCCACGAGGAGTTGGATACGGCGTTTGCGGAACTTCTGCATCGTCAGGTCGCGCTGCTGCTGCGACAGCTCGCCGTGCAGAGCGTCGGCATTGTAGCCGTCCTGTATGAGTTTGTCGGCAATCTCCTGCGTCTCCATGCGCGTACGGCAGAAGATGATGCCGTAGATGTTGGGGTAGTAGTCGGCGATGCGCTTGAGGGCAAGGTACTTGTCCTTGGCATGCACCATGTAGTACACGTGGTTCACGTTCTCCGAGCCCTCGTTCTTATTGCCGATGACGATTTCGTGCGGGTCAGTGAGGTAGTTCTTGGCGATGCGTGCTATCTCCTTGCTCATGGTGGCCGAGAAGAGCAGCGTGTTGCGGTCGCGGGGCACGTCTTCGAGGATGCGGTTGATGCTGTCGGTGAAGCCCATGTTGAGCATCTCGTCCGCCTCGTCAAGCACCACATCACGCACCGTCGAGAGTTTCACCACACCACGCTCCATGAGGTCGATGAGTCGGCCCGGCGTAGCCACGATGATGTGCACACCCTTACGCACGTTGCGTATCTGGTTCTCGATGGAGGTGCCGCCATACATGGGCACCACGCGCAGTCCCTCCACATACTTGGAGAAGGAGGCCAGGTCATCGGCAATCTGCAGGCACAGTTCGCGCGTAGGGCTCAGGATGAGCGCCTGCGCATACGGCTCGGCGGGGTCTACCTTCTGTATGATGGGCAGGCCAAAGGCGGCTGTCTTTCCCGTGCCTGTCTGCGCTAAGGCAATGACGTCGTTGCCATTGCCCAAGAGGTAGGGTATCACCTCCTCTTGCACTGGCATGGGGTACTCGAAGCCCAACTCGCTGATGGCTTCGCATATCTCGGGCATCACGCCCAACTCTTCAAATGTCTTCATCTATAATGTATTGTGTTTACCGTGTCAAATCCTTATTTCCCTCTCTTATACATTCCCTTGGCCAACTGGTCCTCCACCAGCTTGCCCTCGGCCACGAGTTCGGCAATGCGGCGGTAGGCCGTGCTGAGGCTACACTTGCACACCGTGGCAAAGGTGCGTGTATTGATATAGGTATGCTGGGCAAAGTATCCGTCCAAAGCCTCCTCGGTGCTCTGTTCGCTCAATGGATGTCCCACCACGCCGTCACACTCGAAGGAGAATCCCCCGACAAACTCGCTGAGCTGCTTCGATGGCTGGAACGACACACCCTTGGCCACGATATCCTTGCTCGTGAACGTCTCTCCATAACTCTTGCGCTGTGCCGTACCCACCTCGAGGCTCAGTGTGCCGAGGTTGCCCAGTACGATGCGGTCGCCGTTGCTCAAGGCGTGCATGATTTCGTGTTCCATGGCGCTCCACACGGCAAATACGTCCGCCTCGGTCACCGTACACGCATTGTTTATCGCCTTGGCCAAGTCCTTCAGCTCCTTGCGCTGACTGTAAGCCACATTCACACGTATGCCCCACAGATTGTCTTGCTGCGCACCATTGCGCAGGCTGCAACGTGTGGCGCGACACTTGATAACGCTCTCACCGGTCTTGATACTCGTTTTTTTTCTTCTTGCCATATCGTTGGGGATTAAAGGATAAATCCATTTCATTTTCTCACCGCGATGACAATCGTTTTTCTCCGCGGTGACAATTCTTTTTCATCGCGGTGACAAAGTATTTTCTCCGCGGTGACAAAAGTTTTTCGCTTTACTCGACAAAGGTAATCAATGGAGCCAAGATTTGCAACAGAACTACCCGAAAGTTTTTGGTTGTAATGCGTTCGGTACATCCTCTTGAGCGCATAAAGAAATTGGCTACCGCAAATTGTTACGGAACTCCGACGGGGAGATACCTGTGGCATTGCGGAAGAAGCGGGTGAAATGGTTGGGATAGCTGAATCCGAGACGGGACGCCACAATATTAACAGAGAGCTGAGGGTCGGCAAGCAGAGACTTGGCCTTCTCTATGATTTTGTTTCGGATGTATTCCTTTGCCGTGATGCCCAGCTCGTGTTTCACCACGTCGCCGAAGTAGTTTGCTGACAGGTGGAACTGTCCGCTGCACCATGCCACGTGGGGCGGACCGAAACGTCGGGGCAGTTCACTCCCGTCGGCCAGATAGCTGTCGAGCATCGAGTCGAGCTGGCGCACGAGTTCCGACGCTTTGGCCTTCTTGGTGTCGAACTGGCGATCGTAGAACCTGCGGCAATAGCTGAGCAGCTGGCCTATGCCGAGGCGCAGCATGTGACCGGTGAATTCATCGTCAGGGGCACGCAGTTCAGTGAGGATCGTGTTGAAGCAGTTGTGCATGATGCGGCGCTCTCCTTCATACAGCTTGAGTGCTTCGAACACCTCGTAGTCGAAGAAGTTGAACATATAGAAGTCGCGCCCAAGACCTGTGTTTACAATCAGGTCGGGGCGGAAGGCGAGCATCCACCCCTTGGGGCGCACGTTAGGGTCGAGCGTAAGGCTCATCACATGGCCGGGCTTCATGGTGAATGCCGTGCCTGCTTCATAGCGCATACATGAGTCGCGCAGGCGCAACTCACCGAAGTCGGCATCCATCAATACCACGCAGTACATGCCGAAGTCCGTGGGTTCGAACAGCGAGGCATCGGCATCGGCCAGATTGCACACGCTTACTTGAGAATGGTAGGTGGGTTGGCCGAAAAAGCTGTTGAATTGCTCTATACTCTCTATCTTTCTTATCATATATGTAGGTAAATATGGTACAAATATAGGAATATTTATTAAAAATAAGTAATAATGGTATTTGAAATGGGTAGAATTTCTTCACATAAGTAAAAAAGGTATTTTTTTCCGTAAAAAAAGTATATGCCCTGTTGAAGATAAACCCTACTTTTGCATCCGGCTATCGAAAATACATCATTGATGTGTCATCCTGAGTGAAACGAAGGATCTCGTGCAGGGACTTTGCCAGACACAATTGCGAGATTCTTCACTACGTTCAGAATGACACAAAAAGGGCCTCTCAGGATGGCAGAGACGACAGTTTCTCTCCTCAAACAATGAAACTAAAAATACTAATATAATATAAAAACATAAGACTATGGCAGTAAAATTCTATCAGGAACAGAATCAAGTTCCACTCGAGATGCACAAGGTGCGTATGATTCAGAAACTCTCCCTCCTCCCCGTTGAGGACCGTTTGAAGAGAATACAACAGGCAGGCAACAACACCTTCCTCCTGCAAAACCGCGATATCTATCTGGACATGCTCACCGACTCGGGCGTGAATGCCATGAGTGACTTGCAGATGGCGGCATCGATGCGTGCCGATGATTCGTATGCCGGCTCTGAGACCTTCATCCGCGTGAAGGAGGCCGTGAAGGAGGTGTTCGGCACAGAGAATGTGTTGCCTGCCCATCAGGGTCGCGCTTGTGAGAATATCCTGGCATCGGCACTCGTGAAGCCCGGACAGACGGCGCTGATGAACTTCCATTTCACCACTACCAAGGCCCACATCACACGCA
>JBGVOS010000067.1:0-13798 GCA_045126595.1 Bacteroidaceae bacterium
AATCCATGCTCCTCAATATACTTCGTCGTCGCCTTAATCACCTTGTGCCACTGCTCGGGATGATGGGTAAACGCCTCCACGTTGATGTCCACGGGGTCGCTGTTGAGCATCACACCGTCGGGTTCGCTGAGCTTGATGTGCTGAATGCGCGAGTTGAGGAACTTGAGCTGACGTTCCGAGAGGGTGCCGTCGGCATTCAGCGTGTCCATCACCTGAAACGAGATACGTCCATACGTAAGGTTATCCTTACCTATAAAGTTGATGCCGCGCAAGACATTGCCTTCATCGTCCCATGCTGTATCCATGCCCCACTTGATGGGGGTGGGCATACCGTTCCCAGTGCTACTGAAGGGTACCTTTACGGCATCTTGGCTACTGGTGCCCAGAAACATTGATGAATGAGAGGTATATTGCTCCTGAGCAGTCGTGTTACCACACAGCATGATTGCGGCTGCCAGGCAGAGAGATATTCTTTTCTTGATCATATCGAATTGAAAGATAAAAGTTCAAAGTTGAAAGATGAGAGTTGAAAGAATTTAAAATTAAGAATATTGCCATCCGGCATTCCTAATTCATAATTTAGCGCAGCTGGAAGTTTGCTTTCAGTCGCTCCAGCTCCTCGGCAGTCACCGACATGATGGTGCCGTGGCGAGGGAAGAAGTCTTTAGTGAATGATTCGGGTTGCTCGGTGAAGGTGTAGAGGTCTGCACTGCGCTGGAACTCGTAGCGTCCCGAGCCGTAGAGGTCATACATCAGGATATACTCCTCCTTGTCGTTGAGTTTAAATACACCACTACCCTCCACTGCCGTATGCGTGTCGGCATAGGCATCGAGATACTTAAAGTCCTCTACCCACGGGCCCATCAGGCTCTCCGATGTGGCCTGTTGTATACCGTTCTTGAACTCGCGGCCATGCTCATCCTTCGTGTTGCCCTTATAGAAGAGGTGATACACCCCATCCTTGTAGATGATGTCGTTGTCTATCGAGCCATATTTGGCAGCGAAAAGTTGTTGGGGCTCGCTCTCAAATCCTGTGAAGTCCTCATTGGCATAGGCGTAGTAGGTGATGAGCGAGCGGCGGTCGCTGCGCTGCAGGGTGAAGTAGATCATATATTTTTTTGCCTCGCGGTCGTATATGCACTGCGGAGCCCACACCCAGTAGGCATCGCCGAAGTTCTCGGAAAAGTCGTTCGCCAGGTGTATCTTGGCATGGTCCCAGTGGATGAGGTCGTCAGATCTCAGCAACACGATACCTGGGTTGCTGCCCCATCCCTGTGCTGGGTCGTGGGTATACATGTCGGTAGCTACCATATAATAGTAACCCTCCTCACCGCGCATGATGTAAGGGTCTCTGATGCCTCCGCTATTGCTGATGGTATCGCTGGCTATGATGGGGCGGTTGCCGTTCAAGGCATGCCAGTTCATGGCATCTTCACTGATGGCAAAGCGCAGCTGCTCCTGCTGGTGCGGGTCGCCGCCACCTTCGAAGTAGGCAAAAAGGTAACCCGCGAAATCAAGTTTTTGAGAACTCTTCGTGGTGCACGACAACATCATCAGCATCACTCCTAACATGGCAAATAGACTAATCCGTTTCATAAAATAAAGACTTATGATTGTTGATAAGACGAACACAAAGGTATGAACAATTAGGATTTGAACCAAACAATTCTTTACAAACAATAGGATGGCTTGAAACGACTCACGTTCAGCTGTACTATTTATAGTGATTCTGTCGTTGGAGATATACGGCACCTCGGGTTAAAAAACAATAAATTATTTTGTTCTCCTCTCGGCTTGTTGTATCTTTGCACGATATTACGAATATTATGGATAAACTGATTACTGACGATATGCTGCGCCAAGGCGCTGAGGGGGGTATGGATGCCTTCTTGAAGGTGTTTACCGACGCCTACCTCACACGCATCGATGGCGAGCTCACGGCCGAGACGATGGGGCGCCTCACAGGCAGCCAGCACGCGCTCTTGGGTTACCACTTCTTCCACGAGGAGATGATGGATGGTGGCTTCTGCCAGCTGATACAGAACGGCTACGGGCCCTACATCTTTGACAACCCCTTTGCCAAGGCCATGCGTCTATGGGGATTGAAGGAGTTCTCCAAGATGATATACAAGGCCAAGGAGGTATACGATGAACACAAGGCGGACCTGACCCGCGAACGCTCCGACGAAGAGTTCATGGCGATGTATGAATTGTATCCACAATTTGACGACCCCGAGGACTTCTTCATCGAAAACGAGGAGGAGATAACGGCGACCATCGCCTACTATGTGGATGAACATATCGAGGAGTTCCTTATCTAAATTGAGAAATAAGAATTGAAAATTATATAGGATAATGAAAAAGATTTTATTCGCTTTAGCCGGTGTATTGACATTGGCATTGACCGCTTGTTTTGATGGCACAGGCAGCAGTTACACCCAGTCATTTTCACGTGTTGTAACTATAGACACCACCAAATCGTCCGTTGAACTTATAGCTGACTATACCGAAGAAGTGTTCAAGAACTTCACCAACCTCAAGTATACAGAGCAATTGACACAATTCGGCCTTGAAGATGCCCAACGCGCAGAGGTACTCATGCAGGTCCATGTCGATGCCTCATACACACAGACACTGACCATGTTGCAAGGGGAAAAGATCGACATCCAGCCCACGACCAACAAGATGCCGACCGACTCACTGAAACCCTTGACTGGCTGGCAACAGTATCCGCTCGGAGGTACCACATTCACCCCTACCGTATGGGTCAGCGACAGATACTTGAATGTGCTGCCTGTCATTCCGTCGAGCAAAGCCGGTAAGTACTATCTGATGCCCGACTCCGCTGTTAGTGACACATTGTACTTCAGCCTGAAGGCTTCGTACGAGACCGACGAGTCAAAGTCGTATTATGAGAGAATCCAATGCTTCGACTTGTCTACATTGTGCGACACGGCCAATGCCGATACCGACCTACGCGCTAAAATGAAAAATCTGTGGAGTGCAATGGAACGACATCGTTCCGATTCTATGAGAATCGTGCTGACAAGTCTGTTCGATATACACTACTATCAGAAAGACACTATCATGGAGCAGAGTTCCTTAACCAACTATTTCCGCCCATCCAAAGTGCTTGACGCCAACAAGTAATGAACTACAAGGAACTGTTTCGCCGTCTCTTCACCCTCATAGCCTCACCCAAGAAGGCATGGGTGGAGATTTCCACCGAATCGCCTCGACGCGATGTGATGGCGAGTTTCGTGTATCCGCTCATCGCCCTGTGCGGACTGGCGGTACTGCTCAGCACTTTCTTTCGCGATGGCCTGGAACGTAACGTATACCAGCCTGCCCTGATGGAGATGTGCAGCTACTGTGTAGCACTCTTCGGCGGTTATTTCCTTGCTTCCTGGCTGCTCGACACACTGAGGCAGAAACTTCTTGGCCATACACCCGACATGCCCGGCTCACAATTCTTCGTGGGCTATGCCATGGGGGTAGTATTCCTAGCCGACCTGTTGGCTATCGTGTTTCCGCAGTTTTTCATCTTCAAATGGATATTGCTGTTCTATGTGCTCTACGTGGTATGGGAAGGAAGCGACGTACTCTTTACCATTGATGAGGAGAAGCGTCTCACGTTCACGGCACTCACCTCCTTGGCCGTGGTATTCTCGCCGGCAATCATCCGTGCATTGTTTAACATGTTATCAAGTACTCTTGGCTGATGGAAAAGAAAAAGCCTACACCTATAAATATAAAGAACAAGAAGGCATCGTTCGACTACGAATTCATCGACACCTACACCGCAGGCATCGTGCTCACGGGAACGGAGATCAAGTCCATCCGTCTCGGCAAGGCAAGCCTTGTGGACACCTACTGCTACTTCATCAACGGCGAGTTGTGGGTAAAGAACATGCATATCTCGGAATATTTCTACGGCTCGTACAACAACCACATCGCCCGCCGCGAGCGCAAGCTGCTGCTGAGCAAGAAGGAGCTGCGCAATCTGCAAAATGAGGAGAAGACTCCCGGCTTCACCATCGTCCCCACCCGCCTCTTCATCAACGAGAAGGGACTGGCCAAGCTGGTCATCGCGCTGGCCAAGGGTAAGAAACAGTACGACAAGCGCCAGTCGCTCAAGGAGAAGGACGACCGTCGCGAGATGGACCGTATGTTCAAAAGATAAGGGAAGCCTCTCCCTGACCCTCTACCAAGGAGAGGGAGCTCTTTAAGAAAAGCCCAAACACAATGCCCAAACGACTATTCATCCGCCTTTACAAATGTGTGCTACGCGCCATACCACGCTCACTGAGCATCTGCGTATGGTTGCTCAAGGTGATGCTTCCTATCTCGCTTGCGGTACGGATATTGCAGCATGTGGGGTTCATTGACTGGTTGGCAGGATGGCTCACGCCCGCATTTTCTTATATAGGTCTCTCGGGCGACTCGGCATTCGTCTTCCTCACCAGCATCTTCCTTCCCCTCTACCCTACCATTGCCGTGATGGCCACGCTCACCATCACGCTACGCGAGGCCACCATCCTTGCTGTGATGTGTCTCGTATCACATAACCTACCGGTAGAGTGCTCCGTGGCCCATAAAACAGGTTCGCCCTTTGGGCGCATCGTGGCGTTCCGAATCGCCATGTCATTCGTATCGGCCATCGTACTCAACTGGTTGCTACCACAAAGCAACGTGCCCTTCAGTTTCATGAGCATGGGAGGAGCAGAGGCCACCACGTGGGGTATGCTCTTCTTGCAGTGGCTTACCTCATCGGTCACTCTCGTGGTAACGATAGTACTCATCGTGACTGCCTTGATGATATTGCAGCGTGTGCTTGAAGAGTTCGGATGGATGCACCGAATAGCTCATATCTTGTCTCCTTTAATGCGTTTTTTCGGGCTCCCCTCGGGCTGCTCTCTCCTTTGGCTCACGGGCAATATCGTAGGTATGGCCTATGGTGCTGCCATCATGATTGACGAGGTGGAGAACGGACGCCTCACTCGTAGCGAGGCTAACCTCGTGAACCATCACCTCGGCGTTTCACACTCCCTACTCGAAGACACCATGCTCTTCGTCGCCATGGGCATCAGTTTCTGGTGGATATTTCTCACACGCCTCGCCCTGGCCATGGTGGCGGTGTGGACGATGAGATTGATAAAACGAGATAAAAAATAGCGACTCATTTGAGCCGCTATTTTTATCTCTTGTCTTCTCGAAATTACTTCCACCAACCCTTCTTGTGATGGAAGATGATGCTATCACCCTTGCGCAAACTCTTCTTGAGGAAAGGAATCTGGTAACCTACACCAAACTCTATATATTCACATATGTGAAGGTGAGTCTTGGCACTGGCCTGCAAGTAGAGGTTGTCCCAAACACGATACTTCATACCGAAACGGATGTAGTGGAAAGCCTCATCGGTACCTGCACCTTCATTATCATAGAAGAGAGGACGCTTACCATAGCCATAGATGGGATGATTGCAATCGTAATAGTTGCGCGAGGGATTATACAAATATACACCCCAATCGACCATGGCGGTTACAATACCCATTCTGAACTCATTATTAAGTGAGATACCTGCACGAAGCTTATCAGAGAAAGTATACTCTCTATCTGTACGGTAGAGCCCTCTACCCGTATTGTTATCGATAGCGCCATTGTAGAACACATCCAAACCGGCACCTACGCCATACCAGTTATTTACACTGTACACAGCACCCGCATGGAACGAAGAGATGAGATAACGGGGATGCTCCATCCAAGCTCTGTGTGCACCAGCCGCACCAGTAATATTGAGCGCCCACTTGTAAGGGAGATCGGGGAACTGGATAGGATCCTTCTCTACAGTAGGATTGATGGTGGTAACAACGCCCACACCACCGTAGAGGATATTGGCACCGAGATTGGGCATACAGGTACGACCATTACTCATATGGAAATAGCCGAACTCTCCATGAAGCGCCACATTGCGAGTAACAGCATAATTAAAGTTAACGCCCGCGCTCAAATAGGCATTGAGATGACAGCCAAAAACATTGTTAGTCATTGCATTGTCATCAAAGTACACATCAGGGTCGTGCACCTCTTGGGTATACCACGTCTCGTTGACATAACCGAGACCTCCGGCAACCTTGAAGTTAAACTGAAACTGTTCGGTACGTACGGCAGGAATAAGGAGATAAGGATACATGGCAATAGCCTTGCCCAAGTATTGGCTGTTCCAATCTATGAGCGACAGACCGATACCCAAAGTGGCATTATTGAGATATTGTTGCCAAGGGCGCTGCTGATCTGAGGGGAACTCAACACCCAAATTCATACCGCTCAAGTTCACGAGGCCAAGTTTTTCAAAATGATGATTGTTCTTATCAAGATAAGAGCCAAAGAAGGGTTGCACCTTGATGGCAAACCTGTCATTACCTGTCTTAAGGGTCTGCGCCGACGTCAATGTAGTGAACAACACCGTTGTCAGCAAAAATGAAAGAATGCGTTTCATTGTGTGATTGTTATGTTTTTTAATATCTTATAAAGTACTTCTTACGAACCGGCTGCAAAGGTACTGAGAACCGAGGGGGCAAACAATAAATTTATGCTTTTTAACCCCTCATTTTCGCCTTTCACCACCAAATACCCTACTTCACCAGACCACTCGCCACAAAATGCCATATAGACTGGACAAAAAAGAATGGCCAGCCTAAAAGTATATTAAGTCCTTATTATCCGTTATTTCCCAACCTTCAAATTGAGTAAGGTCGTCATATTCCTCCACTGCAAAGGAGCACTTTCATTGCCATATCGATCAACGGTTGTAATGGCATAGTGACGTGGACGTGCAAGACTGGGATAATGCACCATATAGCTACTCTCCTGACAATAGGTGATATACAAATTGGCAGGATCAGCGATATCCACAGGATAAGTATCGCTACTATAGACATTGTAAAGGACCCCTTCAACGGCTTGCCATGTAAAAGTTATGCCATACTTATCTTGGGTAACCTCCAGCCCTTGTGGCATGGGGGGAGGTGTATTGCTAACCCACGGCATAGAGGGGACAAGGGCAGGATAGGGATAAAGATGACGAAGCAAGTCATAGACCCCTTTCTCATTATCGGTGACAAATTGCGAACGGAACTGTGCCGCCCCAGCAAGCGTAGAATGGGCACGAACGACATGCAACTGGCGCATCACTTCTTCAAGTTTCCAGTCTTTCTCCTTTTCATGCAACTGATATGTGCCTATACCAGCCACAACATGGCGTCCATAGCTATGCTCACCCCAGTCACTGACGAAAGGATAGAAATGATTGTCCGCATAATAGAGCATGGGGAACAGAGCATCTACGACACCCATGCGCATCCACTCCTGTGCCTCTTGGTGCACGGTATGATAGGCATTCCAGCCATAACTGCTGTAGCGTGTCACATCGTCGTGCTTTCCCAAGGTGGCGGCACTCACACATACCCAAGGCTTGATGTCCTTTACCTTATTATATAATGTATGCATGAGACGAGTGATGTTACTACGGCGCCAGTCAGCCTTGCTCATTCCCCGACGATTCTTGTTATATGCCGCCCAATCGGGGTAACTGCTGTTACCCTCGGGATAGCGTATGTAGTCAAAGTGTATGCCATCGACATCATATCGGGTGACAATCTCCTCGACCAAGGTACTGAGATGATCGGTTGTGGCGGGGTGTGACGGTTCCATGTACCATGCGCCCTTGAAACGGGTACACTGACCGGGGCGTTTTGCGGGTAGCGACTTTTTGCCGTGTCCCTTTACGTAGGCCACATCGCCCAAAGGGATGGTGACGAGCCACGCATGAAGCTGCATCCCCCGCTTATGGCACTCGTCGATGGCAAAGGCCAAAGGATCATAGTCGGGAGCGACACCATGCCGCCCAGTAAAGACCGGGGCGAAAGGTTCTACCGATGAAGGATAGATGACATCGCCACGTATGCGCGTCTGCAACAATACGGTATTGATATTGATAGCCTGCAAGCTGTCGAGAATGGTACGCAAATGCATTTGCTGCGCCTCTTCATCACCCATATCACTCTCTTTGGGCCAGTCAAGGCCCTTGATGGTGGTGAGCCATACTGCACGATACTCCCGCTTGGGGGGATGCACAGACTGTGCCTTGGCGAATATCGGGAGAGATAGCAGGATGTACAGTATCAATAATTTCATGGCACAAAATTAGTTCATTTTTTCGATTAAGACAAGTTGTCATTCTGCCCTACACAAAGAATCTCCAAAAGATTTTGGCAAGAAACTTCGCTTAGCCAAAAAATTA
This sequence comes from Bacteroidaceae bacterium, assembly GCA_045126595.1. Classification (GTDB taxonomy): domain Bacteria; phylum Bacteroidota; class Bacteroidia; order Bacteroidales; family Bacteroidaceae; genus UBA1189. The sequence goes on from JBGVOS010000067.1 coordinate 8,303, forward strand.
CACTAATTTTGCTTTCTGTTTTTCGACATTATAAATAATTATAGGTATTAGTTCATTTTATGGTAACATTCTCGATAGCACTGGCCCTGCTTATCATCGGCTATATCGTATACGGCGGATTTGTGAACCGCGTGTTCGGCCCCGACTCCAAACGCACGACGCCTGCCGTGGCAATGAACGACGGCGTGGACTATATCCCCATGCCCACGTGGAAAATTTTCATGATCCAGTTCCTGAACATTGCCGGACTTGGACCTATCTTTGGAGCCATCATGGGCGCGCAGTTCGGTACAGCTTCGTATCTTTGGATTGTCATCGGCACACTGTTTGCCGGTGCTGTTCACGATTTCTTTTCGGGCTGCCTGTCAATACGCAACAACGGTGCCAACCTGCCTGAGTTGATAGGCAAGTACTTGGGCACAAGCGCCAAGACGGTGATGAACGTGCTCTCCATCGTACTCATGGTACTCGTGGGCGCCGTATTTGTGTCGGGTCCAGCCGAGCTGTTGGCAGGGATGACTCCCGATGCCTTGAATGCCACCTTCTGGATTGTCGCTATTTTCCTATATTATATATTGGCCACATTGCTGCCCATAGACAAGATTATCGGACGCATCTATCCCGTGTTTGCCATCGCCCTGCTGTTCATGGCTTTCGGCATACTCATCATGTTGTATGTGAATTCTCCCGCATTGCCCGAAATGTGGCAAGGATTTGGCACCAAGTACGACAAGTCGCCCATCTTCCCCATGATGTTTGTAAGCATTGCCTGTGGGGCCATCAGCGGTTTCCATGCCACACAGTCGCCTCTCATGGCACGCTGTATGAAGAACGAGAGACACTGCCGCCCCATCTTCTACGGCGCCATGGTCACCGAGGGCATCGTAGCACTCATTTGGGCTGCAGCGGCCACATGGTTCTTCGGCGAGCACGGTACGGTGGACGCAGCCACGGGCATTTCTTATAGCGGAGCGAAAGTGGCGACGATGATATCTAAGGAATGGCTCGGCACCATTGGAGGCATTGTGGCTATTCTCGGCATTGTGGCCGCCCCCATCACGAGCGGCGACACGGCACTGCGCTCGGCACGTCTCATCATTGCCGACTTCCTGCACCTGGAGCAGAAGAGCATCCGCAAGCGCCTCATCATCTGTATTCCCCTGTTCCTCACTACAGCCGCCACTCTCATCTACAGCCTTACCGATGCCGACGGATTCAAGATAATATGGCGTTACTTCGCCTGGTGCAACCAGACACTCTCCGTCTTCACCCTTTGGGCTATCACTGTATACTTGGTACAAGAGAAGAAGCGCTACATCATCACCCTCATCCCCGCATTGTTCATGACCTGTGTAGGCGTCACCTACATTTGCATAGCCCCCGAGGGATTCCATCTGCCGCAGGCGTTGTCCTACACTATTGGCGGTGTTGCCGTACTGACCACTCTCGCATGGTTTATGGTACGGCTAAGAAGATGGAGACATAAATAACTAAAACACAATAGTTTACATTCACACAAAATCGGGTATACCCATTACAAAAATTGGGTTTACCCGATTTTCATAACGGGTTGACCTGATTTTCCTCGAGGGTTAACCCGTTTTTTTCTTAGGCTATACAGGGCGATTCAGCTCGTCAAGCTTGGACTTTATTACCATGAGTTCGGAGCGTATCTCCTTGAGGCGTGCCACGATGTCTTGACGGTCCACCACCTGTTGCTTGCTGGTTTTGAGACGGGCACGGGCCGCCTTGATGGTGAGTCCCTGCTCTTTGACTAGATGATGGATAAGACGTACATGCTCAATGTCCTCACGTGTATACTGGCGGACACCTCCGGACGTCTTCTTAGGGTTAAGGGAAGGAATCTCCTTCTCCCAAAAGCGAAGTGTATGCTCGGGAACGCCCACCATCGTGGCCACTTCGCGTATGTTATAGTACAACTTCAGTCTGTTATCCCCACTCATATCGAAGAACGTTAGTCGAACACCTTTCCATGGTTCTCGGCCATGCGTATCATCTCCTCATACTGGTCGGCATCAAGGTCCATGAAGTAGTAGTGGGCCGGATTCACGTGATGGCCTCGCTGCAATACCTCATAGTGCAAATGAGGTCCCGTAGAACGTCCACTATTGCCCGACAGGGCGATAGTCTCTCCACGCACCACGCGCTGTCCCTTCTTCACCTCCATCTTCTTGAGGTGGGCATAGCGTGTCTCGTATCCATAGCCATGGTCTATAGTGACGATATAGCCGTAGCCTTTTTCATAGCGTGCATTCTTCACTACCCCATCGGCCGTCGTATAGACCGGAGTACCTATATCACATGCAAAGTCCATGCCCTTGTGGAATATACGAGTCTGATAAATGGGGTGTATGCGATAACCATATCCCGAAGCTGTACGTTTGAGATCCTTGTTAGCCACAGGCTGTATGGCAGGCAGATGAAGCAACATATCCTCGTGGTTGCGATAATAGTCGACCACCTCATCGAACGATTGGGATTGTATGTAAAGCTGTCGCGACAGCTGATCCATCTTCTGCGTAGTAGCGATGACCAACTCGGCATTGTCCATATCCTCGTATGCCTCATAGCGGTTGGTACTGACATAATTGGCATTGCGCACATCCTCAGAAATGGGGTCGGCCATAAACATTACACGATACAGGTTGTCGTCCCTTTCGCGAATGTCCTCCATCACTTCCATAGCCTCATCCAAGCGTTGGGACAACACCGCATATTGGCTTTGCAGACGAGCATTCTCGGAACGCAAGTCATCGGCACTCTCTGGAGTACCCAGAATCAAAAGTGTAACAAAATATCCCGATACGCCCAACAGGACAAAGAACAAGGCATTACGCAAATAGGTGAGCAAGCGACTGCGCAGATTGGGATATACACGCACATACGTCTTGGTTTTCTCACTATATTTGTAATAAACGTTTCTCATAGAGTACAAAGGTACGAAAAGCAAGCGAATAAACAAAGTTTATTCACAATCTATAACCTTATAGCAAAAATCAATCTCAAAAAAAGCAATACGATGGCTGCGTTTTTCACAAATATGACTACCTTTGTAGCTAAATATCCATAGAATGAAGAAATTTGCCTTAACCATTGTGTGGCTGTTTGCCGGCACAGCAGTCCTATCGGCCCAGCCCACCCCATTCCAATCATTGCTCTCATACGTGCAGAATGCCTATCAATTCAGCCAGATATGCCAACAGGAAAAAGTATACCTTCATTTTGACAACACAGCCTACTTCCAGGGTGATGTCATTTGGTTCTCGGCCTATGTGGTCAATGCCTCAACACATACACCGGCTCCAAGCAAGGTGTTGTATGTAGAGTTGCTCTCGCCCAATGGTGTAGTCCTGAAGCAATTGAAACTGAAAGTCGAGAACGGACAGGCCTGCGGCTCACTCCCATTGGTAGACGTGTCAACGGAAGAGGCCCGCGCCTTGCGTGGGGTAACCGCCCTGCCCAGCGGATTCTACGAGGTAAGAGCCTACACCCGTACCATGCTTAACTTTGATGATGCAAGCGTGTTCTCCCGTGTATTCCCCGTGTACGAAACACCCGAAAAGGAGGGCGACTACAGCAATCCCACGATGCAACGTTGGGACAACCCCTACGACATGCAACGCCCTAAAGCAGAAAAAAAGGGAAAATTCTCTGTAACCTTTTATCCCGAGGGAGGTAATATGGTAACAGGTGTTCCTGGCCGTATAGCCTTCAAAGCCATAGGAGCCAACGGACAAGGTGTAGCCGTAAACGGAGAACTGAGGGTTGAAGGAGAGGGAGCTCCCATCGCACTCACCACCCTACACGACGGTATGGGACAGTTCACCCTTACGCCTACAAAGAAACGTTATACGGCAGAGTTCATTCATGAAGGTAAGAAATACACCTTCAACCTCCCCGAGCCTGCCGACAAGGGCTACACGCTCACCACCGATAACCTGCGTCCCGGACAGATACGCGGACGACTCACCGGCTATACCGGCTGTCCCGACGAGCTATTGGGCATGACCCTCATCAGCCGCGGAGCCGTGAGCTACTTCGACACCCTATCAGTACGAGGAGGCACAGCTGCATTCGTCATTCCCAAGGAGAAGCTTTCCACAGGAGTTCATCAGTTGACTCTATTCAATGCCGAAGGAAAGATTTTTGCCCAACGCCACCTCTTCATCAACAACGGCATAGAGGCCGGAAACATAGCCATAAGCACATCGGACACTCAGTATGAGCCTTTTGCTCCGGTAAAGATGAACATACAGACCACCGCTCCCGACGGGACCCCGCTCCCAGCTACCATATCACTCGCCGTACGCGACCAGCAGAACCTCGGTACAGCATATGCCGACAACATCTACACCAATATGCTGCTATCCTCTGAACTGAAAGGTTATATCCACAATCCCGAGTACTACTTCGAGAGCAACGACACCGAACACGCCAGAGCACTCGACCTGCTCATGATGACCCAAGGATGGACCCGTTACAACTGGTCGCAGATGGCACGCGTAGAACCCTTCTACATCAAACACTACGTAGAAGACGGTCTCGTCATCGACGGTTATGTATTGGGACGTATGCGTGACAAGCCCGTCGAAGGAGCCACAGTAAAGATGCGGCTCTACTCTCCTGACCGTTCACAAAAGCAAGAAACCACCGTCACTACCGACCAGAACGGCAGTTTCGGCTTTGCCGTGGAGGAGTTTTACGACAAGTGGGATATGTTCCTCTCTGTAACAAAAGATGAAAAGGAACTCGACTGCCGCATGCGCCTCGACCGAGCCTCGCGCCCCACTGTGCGTAGCTACACCTTGGCCGACACCCATCTTCCGTCCCATATTACAATGGATGATGAGCTGCAACTCGATACGCTAAACAAAGACCCATTCCTACAAGCCAACCCCGACAGCATATTCCTGCTCGACAATGTAGACGTATATGGCCGCAAGAAATATGTAGACTACCTCACCTTCAAGGCATACAATGCCGAGGAAGACACCGAGTTTCATCTTGACCAAGGGAAAAACACCTATATGGTGCGCGACTACCTGAAAGAGAAGGGATACTCCATCGACTTCACACGATACGATGGCGTGATACCCGAAACACTCACCACACGTGACGAAGTGGTTGCATGGAGCATGGAACAATGCCCCATCAACAACCGCCGTGTACTTTGGTATCTGCACGATGAAAACAGCCAGTGGCTGAAAGCAAGCTACACTCCTGGATTCGACATCGACATGCAGGATGTAAAATCTATCATCGTATACGACAATCCCTTTGAATACATGTCTTTACCTTTTATAAAAGATGTACTGACAGTCGAGATGGTACAAGAGCTAAATCAACCCAAGACACTCGAAGATATCGTTTTGGCACGCGGCCTCTACGTAATCGACATCGCCATGTATCCCAAGGGGCTGCGCCGTTCCCAAGTGAAAGGCCAGCGACAGACCACTTTCCGTGGCTACACCTCAG
>JBGVOS010000068.1:0-16549 GCA_045126595.1 Bacteroidaceae bacterium
GTATTACAACGATTGATTATCCTATAAAAGCACGACCAATCGGCAATATAATAGTTGGGCAATATATTACCTTCGAGCATATCGCGCAACTGGTCATTATTCACATAGGGAATCTCACCGGTAATAACACCCTCGACTACATTATCAGAACGCAATTCACCCCAGAGCATCAATCGAGTAAGAAAATCGCCCTGCGCCATACCGCTATAGCATGACATCACAACCGAATTGACCTCCTCTTCATTCTCCCAGAAGTTCTCTAATACGATTTCATTCAACGGAACCGTATTCAGAAAATTTTCGCACGATGACAGTGCTCCTACAGAGCACAACACCATTGCTATATACTTGAATCTCATCAATCCTCTTTTCATAGTAGTATTAGAATGTTACGTTAAGACGACAAGTAAAATATTTGGCACGCGGTGTCTTCGAGTTATCTTCGCTCAAGCCATAGCCACCATATCCCACCTCAGGGTCAACACCCGAATAGCGTGTCCAATTGAAAAGATTGTTGGCTGAGACAGAAAACATCGCACTTTTAACTCCCATGCGCTTAGCCAATTCTGGAGACAGATTATAGCTAAGCTGGAGATAATTCAAACGACAGAACGAACCATCCTCTACAAATCGACTACTACCCAAGAAGTTGTAACCATGTTGGTGCAGAGCACGTGGCAGACAATATCCGTCACCTCCATCTCCCTCAGTGCGCCAACGCCAGTTAACAGCATAGCTCTGGTTGTTGTTGTCGTACATGTTCTCTGCATTCATCTTGGCCCTATTGAGTACCTTGCTACCATAACGATAGTTGAACTGCATATTCATAGACCAACGCTTGTAGAAGAAACGGAGTCCAAAACCACCGGTAAACAAAGGATTACAATTACCCAAATATACAATATCCAACTCATTGATATTACCATCGTGGTTGATATCCTCATAAATGGCATCACCACCCTTGAACTCATAGTTCTTGCCTCCATAATCAAACATCATTGGCAACGGGTCCCCCTTCTCATCGGTAATGATACTGCCATCAGCAGCACGAGCCACCGGTGCATTAGGTCCGCTTATACCTTTTATCTCTTCAGGAGAATACTTCGAATATTGGTATACACCCTTACTACGGAATCCATAAATAGAACCGAAGGCATTAGCCACTTGAACACGAGTTAGATAAGAACCGTTAGCATAATCAAAATCCTTATTCAAGCTTGCCAATACAGCCTCGTCCATTTCGACAATCTGATTCACGTTATTACCCATGGTAAAGTTGAATCCGGCAGAGAAATCACCTACCTTCAAGCATTTGTTACCATAGATATTGAGTTCCCATCCCTGATTACGCATACTACCCACATTTCTATAAGAAAGAGTTGAGAAACCCGTAGATGAAGGTATACGTACATCTTTCATCAAAAGATTTTCAGTCAACTGTGAATAGACATTGATATCCATTGTAAACTTGTCATCCAAGAAACCGATATCAGATCCCAAGTTCCACGTTGTCTTTGTCTCCCACTGAAGTTCTGTCAAACGGATATTGTTGGGGGCTGTAGCTGCCACATCCCCATAAACATCCACACCCGAATATTTACTGAAATGAAGATATTCTCTATCAGGTTGATGACCTACCTGTCCCCATCCCGGACGCAATGAGAGCATGCTCATCTTAGCCTTACTTCTTGCCCACTCCATCCAAGGCTCGTCAATAACATTCCAACGTCCTGAAACAGCAGGGAATACACCCCAACGCTTACCCGGGCCAAACTTGGTACTACCATCGACACGGGCAGAGACATCAAACATGTACTTTGACTGATATGAATAGTGTCCCGAATAGGTCATATAGACACTACGCCATTGGCTCTGATTGGTCCACATATCCTTCAATTGTCCCTGTGCCGTAGATGAGGTAATATCACCCGAAGGCAATCCGTAGGAAATCTGTCCATATCCACTGCCATCACCATTGTTCACTTCGATACGCGCCAATGTGGTGAAATAATGGTCTTCATTGTCAAACTTGGGTGTAAATACCAAATCATGCTTCGTGCTGAAAGCAACACTCTTACCCGAGCTCTGCTCCGAACGGTTGATAGACTCATCACCCCAACCTAAGGTAGAAAGTTCACGAGGATAATACTTATCGACAAAATCTGTGAACACGCCCATTCTTACCTGTCCTCGATAGGTCAAATTGTGGCTGTTCACATTGGGATCAAGCAAGTGATATTGCAATTCGAACAAAGCATCAAGACGATAGGTACGTTGGTCATTCTTTGCCAAATATGCCTCTGCCACAGGATTGATACGGTCACGTTGATCTTTCAGCGCCTCAGGCATGCTTCGCAAAGCAAAATAGTATTCTCCCGTTGGCACATCATTTGCATCCTCACGATAAATGGCCATATTAGGCATCTTCAGATAAGCCTCTCCCAAAAGATTAGAGTAGTTTCGTTCATTGTCTGTATAAGTCAAAGAGAAGTCCGAAAGAATCTTGATGCGTTCCGAAACAAAATAGTCCAAATTCACACGAGTAGAGAAACGGTCAAATCTCTGCTCTATAATAGATCCGCGTTCCGTATCGTAACCTCCCGACACACGGAAATTGGCCTTTTCACCACCACCAGTAAGTGAGACATAGTGTGAATGTTTCATACCGATTTGCTGCACTTCCTTTACCCAATCGGTATTGTTGTTAAACATATTATATTCAGAGAAACCGACCTTATCATAGTTGAATTCCTTAATATTTGCGGCCGCATCATCAAGACGAGGATTAAAGTATGCCTCCTTCATAAACATGGTGTAATCATCACCATTAAGCATACGTATACCTTCAGGCTGATAGGTCACATTCAAGCCATACGAATAGGTCACTCTCGTGGGACCGCGCGAACCACGTTTGGTTTTAATCATGATTACACCATTAGCACCCTGTGATCCCCATACGGCAGTAGCAGCAGCATCCTTGAGTACATCAATAGATTCGATGTCATCGGGGTTTACACAGAGAAGTTCTGCAAACTTTTCTTCATCGGCACTTGTGTAATCAAAATCATCATTACCAGTCGACTCAAACACGTTACCATCAACTACAATAAGTGGTTCGGCATTACCATTGATGGATGACACACCACGCAGACGCATGGTAGTACCGCTTCCAAGGTTACCGGAATTCATCACAATATCCAAACCTGCGATACGTCCCTGCAAGGCTTCATCTACAGAAGTAAAGTTGAGTCCCTCAAACTCGGACATCTTCAGACTCTGTGCCGAGATAGACATCTCACGCTCGGGAATCTCCAGACCTCCGGCACTCTTCTTCACCGTAGCCTTAATTACGACCTCTTCAATCAAGTTTTCATCCTTCATGATGATATTGAACACCTTACGGTCACCAATAGGCAACAACTGCGTCTTATATCCAATATAGGAGAACTGCAACTTGTCTTTGGTGTTCTTCACACGGATAGAGAAGTTACCATTGATATCTGTAGTCGTAGCTTCAACAAAACGTCCCGTTTCGTCCACCTCAACTACATTCACCATCATCAAAGGCTCTATCTCATCGGCTACCGTACCGGTAACAATCACTTGAGCATAAACTGATGATATCCCCATACAGAGCATCAGCATCATTATATATAATCTGTTTTTCATAGCTCAACTATTTTTCCAATTCTTTTTGCAAATTCCCAAGCTGCTCCTGATAATCCTGCAATTGATTGGTATCATAAAGCAATATACCGTCAATACCGTGAACGACAGCAAATGACGAGGTCTCTATCTGCATACATTTCGCAATATTCAAATCATCATCAGATACACCCGACATACCATCATTGAAAAGATAATCGCGTGTCATCACATTATAAAGGTAACCTTCCTGCTCCTTGACTACATTGACACGACGCTCATTGCCCGCATAATCCCTGATTACCAACGAAGATTCATTTGCCGTTACTTTCAAGCGGCGGAAAATCTTGTCCACAGGATCCAAAGTACCCGTCTGGTATTCTCGGTTATTAACTTGGGCACCACCTACATATACCGAGTTATCATGAATGTGATAACATACAAAATCATGCAAGATAGATCGAACGAGGTCAAGATACTCTTCACCTTCTGGATCTCCTGAATCAATTCCTATAGACTCAAGATAGTCTTCAGCCGTTTCTATTGTTGGTAACAATCCATTATTGATGGCCTCTTCGATAGATTCATTAGAAGGCACATAAATCGTATAATGATAAGTGTTGAAAACATCTACCGTATACTCACCAGACATGGCATAAGTGTCATCCATTATAAACACACCTGCATCCTGCATCAATTTGAAGAACTGATGATAAGGAGCTGTTCTGTCCCCTGCACGTTCTTCCATTGCGGTATATACAGACTTCAACGGAGACTGCGCCAAAGAGGGTAAGATATACGTCGTACCATTACCATTTTCACCGCTGGGCATAATCTTAGCGGTAGGAACAACAATCGGTTCATCATTTTCAACTTGGAAACCACCATAGATATTCAGCGGATAGATAATTGTTCCATCCTCAGATACTTGATGATCCAACTCTGAGTTTATCGCCACCTTCACCGTACCATTACCTTTGGTTTGGTAATAATACTTTCCTGCAGCTACATTCTCTAATGTATCAACAATGATATGCTGGTCTATTATGTCTTCCAGACGATTCTGTATGATAGAACTATTTACTAACTCACCCTTGGGAACTATCCGCAAAGAGTCATAAACAAATACTCTTAATTTTTCGAGGTCATCGTCATACTGGAATTTCCAATACTCGGGTTCTCCCTTAGCCACAGATAAAGGATCAAGATACCAGAATTCCTCATCGGTAGGCAATAGATAGCTATAATAAGAGTCCATTGAATGCAGATAGGCAAGGAAACCATACTTCTCTACTGCCCAACGCATAATATCCATATTATCATTGACCAAAGTAGGAGCAGTGACCGCACGATAAGAAACGGGGGTATAGACTTCATTGGTAAGATAAACCACTCCATTACAACACAATATAGCTCTTGTCACATCATCATCCTCGATACCCATATTTATCTGGTCATCATTCTTCACCTGTGTAAATTTACTGGGGACACTCGCGGTAAATGATGGTGTCATATGATTGTTCAGCAAATCGGCAAGCACGTGGTCGGGTATTCCGTCCCATCCTTTATAACGTTCATACAAGAATTTACCACCACCTTCTGTCAAGAACTTGTCCAAAGCCTCAGTGGTAGGCACAAACATTGCCGCCATATCTTGACTCATTGTTTTGTTGGTCGATGATGTCAGCGTATTCCACCCTGGATCGAAGTCAAGGCCAGCACCTACAATCGAATCGGTAGGTGTAGTCATAAAGGTTACATTAGCACTATTATAATCAGCATCTCCTTTAAACATCTCCAAACCCGCCTTATGACCACGTGTTGTAAAATATTTCTTCACATAAACAGGCCTTGTGCTACCATCAGCCATTTCAACAGTTTCTGTACTGAGGAAAGGAGCCGAGAAGCGGTCAAGAAGTTCGGCAAAACGTTTTGTCGAATCATTGACACATACCACTTCAGCCATATTGGTCAATGGAGTTATGAGCTTTTCCAAACGATGTATTACACCATTCTTACACTTAATGTTAGGGGACTCTATACGTACTCCATTGATAAAGACATCAGTTGGATTGTAGACATAAGTCGACGGCTGATTGGTGATAAAAGCATAATCGCTACCTTTCAATACATTCTTCGTCAAATAACTATTGGTAAAGACCACCATAGGGACAAGCGTATTGTCCTGAGCCAAAAAGATGGTATCACTTTCGATAAAATCCCGACCCCAATAATAGTTATCAGGGAACTGCGCTCTACCCAATCGACGAGCCACACCTGCCGTAAGAGCAGATGTGCGGCGCACACTCATACCCTCATTCTGTGGTTCTCCTCCCGGAGCATCGCCAAGCATGTCTGAGAAAAAGACATTATTGAGCATTGCAGAGAAAAGAATCTGGTTCTTCTGGTCCCGAGAAAGTTGTTCATAAGAAGTTACCCCCCATTCATTGTTCCCTGGCTTAAAGAATTCATTGAATGCATCATCATCCACGACAAACAGTGTCTTACTACCAGTTTTTGACAACACATCCTTATAGTCCAATTCGTCAATCAAACGAACATAATAGGTGTAATTGCCCTGTTCAACAAGATAATCGTAAATACTCTCTCCTAACCATTCTGGTTCCTGTTCGTCGTAGATATAATCCTCACGACACGAGACACACAGCATTACCGACACCAACATCGGCATCAGCAACCACCATCTACCATGATGAGCTTTTGGATTGTGTTTCATTGAATTAGTATATTTATTTCGTTGTTTGCGTTTTCACGGATTTTGTCATACAGACTTATTAAGTTGCAAATTTGCAAAAAAACTTTAATTTGCACAACCTTTAACCGAGATATTTTTTCAGTTCCGAGTACAAACGTTGCACGGGCAATCCCATAACATTAAAATAGGAGCCTTCGATGCGTTCTACCCCAATATACCCTATCCACTCCTGTATACCGTATGCACCGGCCTTGTCCATAGGTTGGTAATGAGTGACGTAATGATTTATCTCTTCGTCCGTAAGCGAAGAGAAAGTAACATCACTGCGGCTGACAAAGGTGGAGTCCTTCCCTGAGGCCACTATCGTGACCCCTGTATATACTTGGTGGGTACGTCCACTCAGGCTGCGCAGCATGGCCTTCGCCTCGTCTTCATCGGCGGGCTTACCCAGCACCTTGTCATCGAGGCAAACGATGGTGTCAGCAGTGATGACGAGTTCGTCCTCGGCCATCGTAGCCCGATAGGCCTCGGCTTTCACACGGGATATATAGGTAGCCACCTCGCTGCCACGCAAGGTATCAGGATATGACTCGTCGATACCGTCAAGCACACGAACCTCATAGGGATAGCCCAATCCTGCCAACAACTCGCGACGGCGAGGGGAATTGGATGCTAAAATAATCTTCTTCATTTTATTGCGATGTAATTACTAATCATAGAATAAATTTGTTGCAATTGCTCGTCCTCGGCCAAGGCCTCCATGTGTCGTTGCATCACTACCCTATCGCCTCGCACGGCAGGACCAGTCTGTGCCTCGCGAGGAGTGAGCGTATGTACCTTGGCTGCCGTCTCGTCAATGAGCGGAAGCAGTACTTCAAAAGGAATGTCATCTTCGGCAAGCAAGCGATGGGCTGCATCGTACATGGCATTGGCAAAGTTACAGGCAAACACGGCAGCGATGTGGAGCCGTGCCCTGCGTTTCGAATCGGCACGGAAAACCCTGTCTGAAAGACTACAGGCCAAAGCCTCAATCCTCTCCATAGCCCCTTCATCAGAGGCCTCAACAAAGAGCGAAACCTCGCGCATGTTCACCGTACGCTCTTTACTGAAGGTTTGCAACGGATAGAGAATACCATAATGCTGTGCTCCACAGCGTTGCCAAAGCTCTATCCCCACACTTCCTGCTGTATGCAGAAACAGTGGAGCATCCCCCACCCGTCTGACAACCCCATCAGCTACCTCAGGCAAAGCTCCATCGGCTACACATGCGATATAGATATCTGCCCCCATCACCACGGCATCAAGTTCCGTAGTATAGGGTATGCCTAACGGTTCGACCAAAGCACGTGCTGAAGCCGCAGTGCGTGACCATACTTGCACGAGGTTGCACCCAGCCTGTACCAGTGCCGGAGCCAAATGGGTGGCCACCCTCCCGGCTCCGAGCAGAACAACAGAGACTGCCCCATTGGATGGGGACAGCGGGAGGTCACTTACCACTCGTTGAGATGCAGCTTCTCCCATTGCAAATGCTCTTCGTTGAAGGGTTTGCGCTCCACCGCCTTGTGCCCTACGGCAACGATGGAGAGCACCTCCATTGTCTCAGGAATGCCCAATATACCGCGTACCACATCATCAGAGTTACGTCCATCAATCGTCTTACGGCGACGCACCTGCACCCAACATGAGCCAAGGCCCAGCTCCTCAGCCTGCAGCTGTATCATGAGCGTAGCGATAGAGGCATCTTCAATCCACACATCACTTGCCGCAGGGTCGGCACACACGACGATAGCCAACGGAGCACCATCAATAAGGCCCGACCCATGTTCCTTGCAGGCCGAGAGGGCATGCAGTTTCTCTTTATCATCGACAAGCACGAATTGCCATCCGTTAGTACGGTGCGACGAGGGCGACATCAGCGCGGCACGCATCAGGGCCACAGTCTGTTCTTCGGTAAGCGGCTCGGCGGTGAAGGTACGGCACGAGCGGCGGGTCTGGATAAGGTCTTTGAAGTCCATATAGTGTTTAGAGTTTAGAGTTTAGTGTTTAGAGTTTAGTGTTTAGAGTTTAGTGTTTAGTGTTTAGAGTTTAGTGTTTAGTGTTTAAAACCTTGTAAAGGTACACAAAAGCGAGCGAATAAAGCAAACATTGGCAAACAAAATGTAAAAAGAGGTGTTACTTCGATGTTACTAACCCCTTAAAAACGGATATAGACAATGAAAAAAGTGTTATCCATGGCGGCCCTTATGTGTATGGCCGCATGTGCCATCTCGTGTGGCAACAAAAAAGAGAAGAGCACACCGATAGCCTATGAGAGCTACACCGATGATGAATATTTGGTGAACGACTCGACCATCGGTGACCTGCAGACCTATGTATACGAAGGCATGCTGCCCACCGATGAAGGTATCCCTGCCAACTATGTGCTCACTATTGACAGTTACGGTCTCAATGCTGACGGCACCTACAGCCTTATCGAGAGTTATACCGAAACCAATGGTATGACACGTACTCACCGCGACGAAGGCGAAAAACTGGTTATGGTAGGTATGCCCAATGACTCCACCGCCATTGTCTACGAGCTCATCTCCTACAACAACCGTCCCCGCCTACGCCTTGTGGCCGAAGGTGACAGTGCGCTTCACAAAATTGATAAGAATTTCAAGCGTGTGAGTCACGACATCAAGCATAAGCTGCGCAGGAAATAGATGGTCCCCTCCAGCCCCTCCCCAAAGAGGGTCCTCAGAATCCTAAGAAACAGAAAGTCCCTAAGCATAAACTAACCCTTAAATCATTATGAAAAAAATCCTTCCCCTCCTCTTTGCAGGAGCATTGCTGGCCACTGCATGCGAAAAGTTGCCAGACACCGACAAGCTGGACAACGATTACCTCGTATACACCAACTACGACGATGACACCGACTTCAAGAAGTTCAGCACCTTCTACGTCCCCGACAGCGTGCTCATCATCGACAACAGTTCCAACAAACCCAAGTATATCTACGGCACTCCCGCGTCGGACATCATCATCGCTAACTACGTCAGTGGCATGGAAAAAGCAGGCTTCGTGCGCACCACCGACAAGGAGAGCGCCGACCTCGGTCTGCAGATAAGCTATATCGAGGACACCTACCGTTTCCGCTACTTCAACAACTATCCCTGGTGGTATGGCTACCCCTGGTACTGGAACTTCGGCTATTGGGGCAATTGGGGCGGATGGTACTGGCCCTACAATGTCACCTATTCTTATAGCACCGGCTCTATATTGGCCGAGCTCGTAGATCTCAGCGACACTCCCAGCTCCTCGAAAACCCTCCGCGTAGTGTGGACCAACTATATTACCGGCCTGCTCAACAGCAATGGCTCGCTCAACACCACCTACGTGCAGAAAGCTATTGATCAAGCCTTTGCGCAGTCAACGTATCTTAAAAAATAACCCTTAAAAACCATAGAACTCATGAACTTAAAGAAATATACCGTCCGACTGGCTGTAGCCGCCGTCCTCTTTGCCGGCATCAGTCTTCCCGCCAAGTCACAAGTATCGCTCGATGCCTACTACAACGTAGACTGGCAGTTCAATATGCCATCCAACAAGTACGTTGACAAAGTCAGCGGCTGGGGCATGAACTTCGATGCCGGTTGGTATCTCACCCCCGACATTGCCCTTGGCGCGTTCCTCAACTACCACACCAACAGCGAGTATGTAGATCGTGGCGTGGTAAACCTCTCATCCGAGACCGCCATCTATACCGACCAGCAGCGCTCGCTCTACCAACTGCCCTTCGGTGTCACCGCCTTGTACCGCATCATCGAGTCCGACTGGCAACCCTACGTAGCCATGAAGCTCGGTGCCGAGTATGCCTACACCTCTTCCTATTATAATATATATAAGTCTTCGGAAGACTCGTGGGGCTTCTACATGTCGCCCGAAATCGGTGTACGCTGGTATCCCTGGGCCAATGGAGTGGGTCTACACGCTGCAGCCTACTACAGCTTCTCAACGAACAAAGCCACGGTCATGGGTGCCGAGATGAAGAACCCCAGCAACTTCGGTTTCCGCCTCGGTCTGGCGTTCTGAGCATAACAGACAAATAGGAATGAGGGTGTGCCAATTGGCACACCCTCATTATTACAAGACAGTTCTATCAGTCCCTGCCCCAAAGATTTCCCCAGTCGCCTCGATGGCTATTGGCTGCAGGGGTATTGGGATTCGGGTCGATGGGTACACCTTCGCCGGGGCCTGAAGCCGCCAACATGACATTGGCCACAACAAACTCTTCAACTTTAACTTCTGGTTTTACATACATTCTTTTCATACTATATCTATTGTTTTGCGGTTACTTTATGATGGCCTTCTTTCCGTTTACAATATAGAGTCCCTGCTGGGGTTGTGCTACACGTCTTCCCTGCAAGTCGTATACCGCCTCGCTTTGCGGCGCAGCTTCAAGCAGCTGCACATCGGTGGTCTCCTCGCCTCTTGTGTAGATGCGCACCTTGGCTGCAGCCTCTGGGCTAACTTTGATGGGCGAGCCGGGACGCGGCGTCATCTTCATATATATACGGAAGGGGTTAAGCCCACTGCCGTCCTGTATCGGCTGCCATGCACCGTCTACGCTGATAGCGTATGCGCCGTCGAGTTCCTCGTCCTCTCCTTTGACAAGCTTTCCATAGGTGCCTGCAAACTCATAGGTCATATACATCGACGAGCAGTCGTAGACCTCTGTGGCTTTATGGCGCAGCGTGGTCTCCAGTTCGAGTGCCATGTTGCGTGCCTCGTCCCCGACATCCTTCCTTACGCGGATGAGGTAGGGATAGTTGGTATGGAGCGTACCTTCCGATATTTTGATTACCTCCACTTCCATCTGGTCTATGGTGCCGTCTTCGTCCATGTCGTAGGCACGCACGTCATTGATGTAGGCCACATCGTACTTGTCGGCTATGTCGGCCATGTCTATCTCGAAGGGCACATACAGCGCATTCCAGTAGTTGTTGGCCAGCAGGGTGCGGCGATAGATCAATCGGCTCACGATGCCTTCTTCCTCATTGAGAATATCCTCGTAGGAGTCTGTCGTGCCGTCGACAAACTCCACCGGGATGCCCTCTATGCTGCTGAAGTAGCTGCTCCACTCGGCATAATTGTCGGTATTGTATACCATCAGCTTCGGCACATTCGTAGGGAAGATGCCGGTGGTATGGGAGTAAGGCTTTGTGTAGGGCAGGCTGGTGACTGTAGCCAATTGGGTGCAGCCTCCAAACGCATCATCACCTATACTCTCTACCGAGCGGCCCAGTGTCACCGTTTCCAGCGATTGGCAACCGTAGAATGCCATGTCACCGATACTTGCCACCGAGTCGGGGATGGTAATCTGCGTTATTGTGCTCTGCTCACGGAATGCGCCATCGCCAATTGCCTTCACTCCCTCGGGGATTACCGAGGTCTTGCATCCATACCGCAGGGTCTGTGTGCGTCTATCTATCAGGCAGCTGTCCTTGGCATAGAAACGGGACTGGTCGCTCGCGGGCATGGTGATGGACGTCAGTGCTGTAGAGCCTGCAAATACGTCATCACCGATGTATTCCAGTGCGGCAGGTAGCTTCAGGATCTGCAAGTCAAGGTTATAGGCGAAGGCCTGCTGACCGATTGAGGTTACTGTAGAGGGTAAGGTAATCGACACGCTGCTTTTCGAGCTATTTCTTTCGGCAAAAGCATAGTCGCCTATGTGTGTTATGCCTTCGCCGACTATTATCTGATTAATCTCGTTGAAGACAGCTTCACCAAGCTGAGCCAAGCTCCAGGGCACCTCGTCAGGGTCAGTATAGTCTTCCATAGGTCCGGAGCCTGTGATGCTAAGAATCCACTTAGGGCGACTCACGCTTCCCCTATTAACGATGACCCAACTGATATTCCCCACAGGCTGGTACCCCTTAATCTCGGCGAAGTACTCTCCCCATCCGGCCTCTCTATAGCCCTCTATTGCCATAGCCGGCACATACAGCACTGCCTCGGGGGCGATATTCGTGAAGGTCGTGCTATCGATGGTGGGCGGGATGTCCGACTGGCAATATACAGCCGCCAGATTTTCGCAGTGGTCAAATGCATAGGCACCGATGGATGCTACAGCAGCGGGAATCTCTATCTGGGTGAGTGCATGATTGGCACCGAAGGCATAGTCGCCTAAGGCTGTCACATATCCGGGTATCGTACTGCCGCTTGCGCCCAGCACCAGCTTGTTTGTAGCCTGCTCTATCAGGCAGTTGCCCTCGGCCTTGTAGGTGGTGTTGGCCTTATCGGCGGTAATCGTGGCGAGGGTTATCTGGTCATTCGCATTGACGTATTCTCCTGCATAGAATGTTTGGGGCGACAAGTCGTTGAGCGATTTGCCCACATGAAAAGCTGTAGCCTGACGACAGCCTCGGAAGGCATTGGGATGGATTACCACTACCTTGTTGGGGATAGTGATTTCCCGTAGGCCACTGTAGGCGAAAGTATAGGGTTCTAACGCTGTGAGCTGGGACGGGAAGTCGAAATTCTCAAGGCTACGGCATCCATAGAAGGCATACGCCCCGATTCTTTCGACTGCGACTCCGCCTGCCTGAACCTCAAAATTGAATTCCCGCAGCGAACCACACCCATAGAAAGCTCCCGACTCGATGAATCTCAATTTGGCACTTATCAACTGGTCGACGGCTTCTGTTTTTATATTCACGCTCCTGAGGTATGTAAAGTTGGCAAAACTATAGGCACCTATTATGACTACCATTTTTTCATCGGCTGTGCAGTCCACGATGGTAAGGTCGGTAGCAGCATAATCACCCCATTGACTCGTAGTTACAAATTTCCCTTTACGTACGGTATAAGAAGAACTAACTGTAAATCCATCAACTACATTCGAGAACTCCCATACTTTATCAAAGTCCGCATAAGGTGTTTTTGTTTCCGAATTGCCTGCGGGAAGAATGCCATTGGTATTGGTAAAAATACCCTCAATGTTGAGATACCCGCAGCTCATACTAGGGCTATAGAAGGTCCATCGTATAGTTCCAGCTGTCCCTTCCGCTTCCCATCCCCAGCTCATTGCGGGGAAGCATAGTGCGGCAAGCATCATTGCCGCTTTGCACAATTGACGTTTCATATTCCTTTGATTTTATAAGTTAATAATGTGTATATTCACCCATCATTGCCTATAGAATCCCCGGAATTAGGCCGCTACCTTATATAAATAAAAAAAGACGTGGGATTCTGTACTTCTCGCTTATCCCACCGTCAGGCTCTCGCATTGCCTTCGCTTAAGAATAAGCAACGCATAAGCCCACGCCGTGTGTATATACAAGAACTGCAGCAACCCCAAAGTTGCAAGCAGGGTATAATACACCCGAAGTGGACGTTCCCGTTGCCGCATCTTCTTAAGCTTTCAAATTTGCGAGATTTGACGGTAGAAGACAACGTCCGTAAACGTCCTTTCCAAAATGTCTTGACCCGCCCGTTCACTACGTGAACCGATGAGTCGGTACAAAAGTACGAAATAATCTTATAAGCAACAACTGCCGAAAGTACTTAATGTAAAATATTTCACACTTAGTGCTATTTTGCTGGTGTCAAGTACTTTTTATGGTGCATATATGCAATAGTGTCATTGCATTCATGCATGCAAAAAATTGGATATACCCAATAAAAAAAATGGGTAGAGTGACGAGAGAAATTGAGTAAAGTCATTTTTTGAAATGGGTATACTCAATTTGGGGCGTCACTATACAAACTATATAAAAGCAATGTTCCCAAATCGGCTGACCAGCTGACCTTGGCGATGCAAACAGCTATAAATCAACACACCACGGCGGTCAGCTATGATGACTGGTGCTGACCTTGGGCTGACAGTTCATGAATGAGGCGATGATAGCGAAGTCAGCTATCGGTCAGCTATGGTCAGCTGGGTTGACCGTGATAACCGACTGATATTACATAGATTACAGCATCAAGTTCAGCCGGTCAGCCGATTTCGAAAGACTTGTTTATAGGATATTTTCGAGCCTATAACAAAGATTTTTTGCCCCTGCGACAGCATAGGGAGGAAGCGACGAAAAAACGGAGCCGTCTGATAGATTTATCGGACGGCTCTGATAGTAAAAATCTCTTTGTCTGATTTCTTTGCCAGAGGGCTCTGATTTACGAGCTTAGCGCACGGCGATGCACTCGATCTCTACGCGAGCCTCCTTGGGGAGTGTCTTCACGGCTACGGCAGAGCGGGCGGGGCATACCCCCTCGAAGAAGGTGGCATACACCTCGTTCATCTGGGCAAAGTCGGCCATGTCGGCAAGGAAGACGGTGGTCTTCACTACGTTGGCCATGGTGAGGCCCGCTTCGGCGAGGATAGCCTTCATGTTGGTGAGCGACTGACGGGTGAGCTCCTTGATGCCTCCCTCGGCAAATGCGCCGGTGGCGGGGTCGATGGGGAGCTGTCCGCTAACGAATACGATGCCGTTGGCTTCGATGGCCTGACTGTAGGGGCCGATGGCTGCAGGGGCTGCAGCGGTGTTGATTTGCTGTTTCATTGTCGTTTTTTTGTTAAGTTATTTAATGGTTATAGTCTGACGTTTTCCATTGTAGCGCACACTCTTCTCACCACCTCCTACGACCTTTATATTAAAGGTGCGCGTGGCGAGCATACCGGGATATTCACCCTGACACGCCCCGACGGTGAGGGTACGGGTTCGGTCGTTCCACTTGAAGGTAATGGTAGAATATACCCCCTTCTCGTAGTTGTAGTTGTCGCCCTCGTCTTCGTAGAGGGTGAACTCGGCATCGGCACCGGGGTAAACGACGATGTCGAGCGCGTCCCAAGGCTTCTCGGTGGTGTACTGCACCTCGGGGCCGAGGGGGAGAATGCTGCCCGCCCTCACATAGATGGGAGCATAGGCAAGGGGAGCCAAAGCCGTGATGGTCTGCCCGCCATCGTAGCACTTATGGGTGCGATAGTCATACCAACGGGCACCTGCGGGAAGGTATACGTCGTAGCTCTTCTCGGCAGTCCAGTCAACCACGGGATAGGGCTTGTCACTCCAGTCGACCTGTTCCTTGGTGTAGAGCGGGTGCAACACGGGACAGATGAGAAGGTTGCGACCATACATGAATTGGGTATTGTTGTTCCAAGTGTTCTTATCCTCCTTGAAGTCCATGAAGAGGGCACGCATGAAGGAGTCGTCGTGGCGGCTCACCTGCCATGAAAGGCTATAGGTGTAGGGCATGAGGCGGTAGCGCAGGCGAATGGCGTCCACCAGGGCCTCGTAAACGGGTTCACCGGGCTTGCCATAATAATAGATCTCGCGATATACGTCGGCACCGTGGCTGCGCATCATAGGCGAGAAGGCACCGAACTGCATCCAACGTACGTAAAGCTCCTGATACTGAGGATTGCGCGTAGCCGAGTTGTGCCCCTTGGTGCTGTAGCCTCCGGCAAAGAAACCGCCGATATCGGTGTTGACATGGGGATTGGCCGTGAGCGTATAGTTGAGGCAGATAGGCACCTGCTTGCGGAAGTTCTCCCACGAGGAGCCTACATCGCCGCTCCACGTGTTGGCACCATAACGTTGCTGCCCGGCAAAGTAGCTGCGGGTAAGGATGAAGACACGCTTCGTGGAGTCTACGGCACGCTGATGATCATATACTCCGCCTACCGCCATCAAGGGGTAGATGTTGCGCACCGAGCGATACGAACCCATCGAGGTGAGCTCATCGAGGTCAGAATCCTTATAGGAGTGGTGGTCGGGGTCGGTAGAGTCCATCCACCAGGCATCGATACCCATGCCATGCAGGTGGCTCAAGTACTTCCAATAGATATCACGGGCCTCGGGCGAGTATACGTCATAACACTGCACACCACTGGGGTAGTCCATACGCGGAGGCCAGAAGGGGAGTCCGCTCTGCGGCCAGGTCTGGAAGTCGAGCAGGAGGTCCTTCTCCTTCAGCTCGGCAAACTGCTTGGTGTGGGGACCGAAAGATGACCAGATAGAGATGCTCATGTGGGCATTCCTGTCGTGTACCTCATCGATCATCTGCTGGGCGTGACTGAACTCGTCGTTGATGAATTCCATCGCATTCCATGTATAGTTGGAGCCCCAGTATTGCCAGTCCTGTATGATGCCGTCGAAGGGGATACCCAACTCGCGGTAGCGGCGCACCACCTCGAGCAGCTGG
>JBGVOS010000069.1:0-15871 GCA_045126595.1 Bacteroidaceae bacterium
TTGCAACTCAATGGACTTAACGTTGCTTCGCAACTGCCGTCAACGTTTTCTTAATTGGCTATAGTGCTTTTTATTTGACAAATCCCTGCTGTCTTCGTCGCATGCGTCGCCAGTTGAGAAAGCCGTACACGTCGTTGGCAAGAAACATGATGAAGCAGGCGACCATGGGCAGATAAGCCGGGTCGTTGAACGAAGCGACACCCCACAGCACGATGAGCACTACATCATTGATACCGTAGCCGAGGCCGTAGTAGGGACTGCGCAGATAGGTGAGGTACGCAGCAGCAAAGCTGGTCGCAACGGATAGCGTGCTCACCCATAGGTTGGCCGTTCCCAATGCCCGCAGGATGAAATAGAACGCGATGGTGACAACGATGGTGAGCGTTGCTACTTGTGTCCACTTGCGCCCGTTCATGCTGCCCACCTCCACCTCGGCTGTGCCGGCAAAGGGGTGGCGTAGCCACGACACTACGGCAGCAGCGGCAATAGGTGCCGTCATGCCCAGATAGGTGATGACCTCGCCATAGAAACGTTGCCAGTAGGAGACGATACCATAGAGCACAGCAAAGATGACTACCAGCACCTGGCCTATCACGTAACCCTTGGCGATGAAGATGAGCGAGGTGACACCGATGAGCGAGGCCAGAAGCGAGAGCACATTGCCTTGTGGCGACAACAGATACGAGGCAGCCACGACGGTCATCGACAGCATCCACAGCGTACGCTCAAACCGTGTGAGGTCGCCGAAGGCGCTGAACATCATGCCGAGGGGATTGCTTTTTCCTTTCATATGTCTGTCTCTACAATAATCGGAGTGCAAAATTACTGCAAAAAAATGATTTGACGAAGGCTCCGTGTGCGAAGAGGGGTAGTCGTGAAAGAAATGGGGAGGATTTATTGGCAAGAAGGGGAAAAATGAAGTATTTTTGTCACAAAACTCTCACGTGCCTCGTCTGTATAAGTGAAGACAGACAAAACTATAATAAACAAAATAAAAGAATGATGAGAAAGATTATTGTGGCAATGGTACTCATGCTCGGTGTTCAGATGAGCCAGGCGCAGACGGTGAGCGGACTTTTCAGCGAGTTTCGTAGTGAGGAGAATGCTGAGTATGTAAGCGTACCCCGAATCTTGATGCAAATTTCAAAATGGGCCATGCGATGTATGATGGAGGAAGATGAGGTTCCCCAGATTGTGTATAAGATCAGTTCGGTGCGTGTGCTGGAACTTTCGGACTGCTCGGGAGAGGTGAAGGATCGCTTTGCCGCGAGGATGAAGAAACTCAAGATGAAAGGTTACGAACCGTTGGTGGCAGTGAAGGAGGATGGCAACAATGTAAAGATATGGGGAAAGGTTGATGGCGAGGAGCTCAGAGAACTGGTCATCGGTGTACACGGTGATGGC
Organism: Bacteroidaceae bacterium; assembly: GCA_045126595.1. Lineage (GTDB taxonomy): Bacteria > Bacteroidota > Bacteroidia > Bacteroidales > Bacteroidaceae > UBA1189. The sequence goes on from JBGVOS010000069.1 coordinate 1,405, forward strand.
GATGCGGTCCTTTGTTGTATCAAGGGGCGACTTGGTATGGACGACATCTACCAAGTGATGGAAATGAAGTAAGGAGTTCCGATTATGATGCCCGCCTCACTCTTCAAACAGCTATTACTGCCGCTCTATCCACGGCTCCATCGTGTGGCATTGCGCCTGCTGGGCAATGTGGAGGATGCCGAGGACATGGTGCAGGAGGTGTATATGAAGTTGTGGAGCAAGCGCGATGCGCTGCCCGAGGTGAAGGACGTGGAGGCCTACTGCGTGACGCTGACGAAGAACATGTGCGTAGACCGTCTGCGACTTGCCGAGGTGGAGGAGGTGGATGTGGAGACGATGACCCTGCCGATTGCTGCGACTGATGATGTGGCGAGAAGGATAGAGGAACGCGATACGGTGGAGCATGTGAAGGCGTTTGTCGTCACCCTACCTGAGAATCAGCAGCGGGTAATCACCCTGCGCGACATGGAGGAGCGCAGCTTCGAGGAGATAGAGCAGATGACGGGACTGACGGCTGTCAATGTACGCGCACTGCTGAGCCGTGCCCGCAAGGCCATACGAGAGAGATTCAAGAGTTATAACATATAATAAGGTATGTGATATGGATGCCAAGAGACTGGAACAGCTGATAGAGCAGTACTTTGATGCAGCACTGAGCATTGATGAGGAGCGCGAGTTGGTGGAGCAGCTCACCATGACCGAAGTGCCCGAGCACTTGGAACATGACAAGCAAGTGATACTTGCTCTGCAGGGTAAAGTGGAAGAGGTTGACCACACGGAAGCCATGGAGCGATTGTCACGGCAGATAGACGATTGGGCAGCCGAGAAGCGCCGTTCCATAAGGAGGCCACGCATCGTGCGTATGTGGAGAGCAGCAAGTGTTGCGGCATGTGTCATTCTGCTTCTCGGAGTGAGCTTACATCTGAACAGGCCTTCGGGACCACGCGACACGTTTGACAACCCCGAAGAGGCATACACTGCCACATGTGAGGCGCTGCAGACTTTCTCGGCCATACTGAACAAGGGCACAGGATATGTAGCCATGGCGGTGGAGGCAAGAGAGCAGATAGGACAGACCGTGGCACTGCAGCTCAACAGACTGACTGAATTTGATAATAACAACTAAAATAATATTGACTATATGAAAAGATTTATCTTGTCGGCATTCGTTGCCATCGTAACGCTTGCAGCTCATGCACAGCACGACTATTTCGAGAAATACGCAGATATGGAGGGAGTGACCTCGGTGTATGTGTCGAAGACCATGTTTAAGTTCATTCAGGGTATGCCCATCGAAGTGGACGACGTAGATATGGGAAAGATTATCAATAAACTCGATGGACTATACATCCTCACTACAGAGAGCCCCGAGATAAAGGAGGCATTGCGTAAGGAGACAGCCTTTATCAACAAGAAGAAAGGCTACGAAGAACTGATGCGCGTCAAGGAAGACGACCAGAAGGTGGTGGTATACTTGAAAGAGGAGAAGGAGAAGCGTACGGAGTATGTATTGGTCGTCGACAGTCCTGATGATGAATATGTGATCATGGTATTTACCGGTACCTTGAAGCCTGAGGATGTGCAGGGGATTATCAACATGTAGTTCATCGAATGTAGTATAAACAATATCAACGAAGACAACTCAAGATTATGTCAAGAGTTGTCTACGTGTTTCGAAGGAAAAGGCTATTTTTGCAGATGGATTCAAAAGATTGAAATGGATATGAAGAAGATTCTGACGCTGTTGGTGGTGTCGCTCACATGCACGGTGGGCTACGCCGACTCGCTGGAGCGATTTATCAACAAGTATAAAGAGAAGGATGGGGCGGTGTACTATGTCTTCAATAAGGACCGACATTTCAATGACACATCGGAAGGCATGAGTGTCTCGATGGGGACACAACGAATTGTAAGTGGTGCCATGGCCTTGATGGGCGTAGAGGAAATGGTGTCGCTCAGGCTCGATTCATGCACAGAAAATGTGCGCGAGCGCTTCACCAATCGCATATATGATGCCATTCCTAATGATTACTCCCTCCTTGCAGAGAAGAACAGGCGTCATGTCTATATGAGTAACTCAGAAGAGGAGTATGCCTACATACTTGTGGTGAACAACGAAAGACCAGGCCTCACGTTGTTCTATGTGACCAGCGCTTTCGTGCGGGCCGTCATGAATGATGAGGGCGATGGAGTGGATATGGACAAGTTCGAACGGTATGTGGAGCAACGGCTCGAACGGTTGGAGGAGTCGCTACAAGGCTCAGGCGAGCGCGTCAGAAAGGGGTTGGAGCGTTTTGGCAAGCGTCTCTAGGAGCGTATGGAGGAATGGGGGGAGGAATACGAGCATGCAGAGACGTATACATTCTGAACTTGTTTAAAAACATGACAACAACATGAAAGCGATCCTGCGAATTCGTAGGGCCGCTTTCATGTTGTATCAAGAGATATAGGCTACGGCATCACGATACTGTCACACTGCTGGGTGAGCACCACGGCATCGCTGCTGAGACGTACACGGAGCCATTCGGCAAGCTTGACGCTCTCGGCAGGAGCAAGCAGTGAGTCGGGACGTACGATGACAGAGATGCAGGGTATGGCATTCGCAGAGTCGGCAATCACAGAGGCACCGCGGGCGATGACTACGCTGCGCACCGAAGGGAAGATACCGCTGATTTCGCGGGCAAGCTGCACGTAAGGAAGGTCGGCCTCCTTATTGGCTTCGAGCAGGCCGCGCAAACGGCGTATCTCGGCATCGCGGCGTGACACCTCCATGTCCATGCGGTCGTAGATGCTCTTCACCAGTTCGGCATTGTTGTCGGTGCTTACGGTGGTGTATTCTTTGATATCTACTTGCGAGGACTTTATCTTATACTCTTCCGCTTTGGCCAGAAGGTCGCGGCGCGCCTGATCACCCAATGGTTCGCCCGAGAAGAAAAGGTGGATTACAGAACCGTCGCTATGGTCTATCTTGTAGTCGTAGAGTATGGTTCGTCCATATACCTTGCAGTTGTCGGCAAAGGCGGCGGCATTGCTCTCGAAGTTGTTTTGGCGAACAAAGGTGAAAGCCGACCATATACTTGGAATGACGAAGAGAATAATCAGTACGTAACTAATGCGGCGCGTCTTGCGCTGGACAATGACATCGGCAAAGTCAACTTCGCGGAAACGGAGATATTTGACACTGATGTAGGTAGCCAGCATGATGAAGATACAGTTGATGACAAACAGATAGGCTGCACCAAAGAAATGGGCGAGGTTGCCGTTAGCCAGACCGTATCCTGCCGTGCAGAGCGGTGGCATCAGCGCTGTAGCGATAGCCACACCGGCAAATACGGTGCCTTTTTCCTTGCGGCACTGTTCGAAGATGCCAGCAAACCCTCCAAAGAGGGCAATGACAACATCGTAGATGGTGGGGTTGGTGCGGGCAAGCAGTTCACTGGGATTGGTGAGATTGAGCGGTGTGACAAGGAAGTAGATGAATGAGGCGATGAGACTGATGCTCACCATCACGAGAAGGTTCTTTCCCGATGACTTGATGAGCAGCATATCGTTGATGCCAAGGCCGAGGCCCACGCCAAAGATAGGTCCCATGAGCGGCGAGATGAGCATGGCACCGATGATGACGGGAATGGAGTTGACATTCAGTCCTACCGAGGCGATAATGATAGCGATGGCAAGAATCCATGCGTTAGGGCCACGGAAATAAATATTGCTGCGGATGGACTTCTCAGCAACCGAAGTGTCAATGTAGTCAGTGAAGTTGAGCGTCTCGCGCAGCAGAGTAGACAGATTCTTTATAGGTCTCATGGTGTCTATTGCTTTTGTTTAACTAACGATTTGTGGCAAAGATAACATATTCATATATTACATGCAAGAAAATCGCTTTATTGTTCAAACAGGAATTCGTTTGTGCGGATTGCCAGCTTCGCTCTATAGCTCCATTCTATCTCCACATAGTTTCTGTCTGTTGGTAGCTATGAGAAGTTGCACTATCTTTGCATCAAAGAAACAAAGAGAAAACAACATAAGGTAATTGAAACTAAAAATAAAGAACACTATGGAGAAGAAATATTATTGCACAGTATGTGATTGGGTATACGACCCAGCAGTAGGTGACCCTGATAGCGACATTGCGCCCGGTACACGATTCGAAGACATTCCCGATGATTGGGCCTGCCCTTTGTGTGGAGTGACGAAAGAGAATTTTGAAGTTGTAGAGGAGTAGCCGCAAGGCTGCTCCTTTTTGTTTTCTGCATATCCTAAATAGAACAAAAGAGAGGCGACTCAGTGTCGTCTCTCTTCTTGTAGCGGGACCCGGGATTGAACCGGGGACCTCATGATTATGAATCATGCGCTCTAACCAGCTGAGCTATCCCGCCATTCCCTTTCGGAATTGCGGTGCAAAGGTAGTGCTTTCTTTTGGAACCGCCAAATTATTCCGAAAGTTTTTTAACAGATTCTCTAAAACTATTGTTTTTACTCCACGATACGCGTCTCCAGGTTGTTGTCGAGATTGTCGGCATGCTTGATGACTACGCACGACACACCACCGTCGATAGCTCGGAAAGCTCCTTCAATCTTGGGAAGCATACCTTTATTTACAGTACCGTCGGCACGCAGGGTGGCAAAGCTGTCGCGGGTGATGGTGGGGATAACGCTGTTGTCGTCGTCCACATCGGTGAGCACACCGTTCTTCTCGAGGCAGAAGATGAGATTGGTGGACTGTATCTTCGAGGCGGCTACAGCTACGGCCGAGGCTACGCTGTCGGCATTGCTGTTGAGGAGTGAGCCCTGCTCATCGTGAGTGATGGCACAGAAGACGGGCACGATGCCTTGCTCTACGAGTGAGGCAAGGAAGGGGATGTTCATCCTTTCGGGCACGATGTCGCCCACATAGCCATAGTCGATGGGCTTGGGCGCGCGGCGCACGGCAGGGATGACATTGGCATCGGCACCCGAGAGGCCGATAGCCTTGCAGCCGAGGGCACAGAGGCGGGCTACTATCTGCTTGTTCACCAATCCTGCATAGACCATGGTGACCACATCGAGCGTGTCGCGGTCGGTGACGCGGCGTCCGTCAATCATCTGTGTCTCTATACCCAACTGTCCGCTGAGGCGTGTAGCCAGTTTGCCCCCACCGTGGATGAGCATCTTGGGACCTTCGAGGGCGGCAAATTTCTCAAGGAATCTTGCGAGGGCCTCGGCATCGTCAATGACGTTGCCGCCGATTTTTACGACTTGGATCATAGGCTTTCCAACAAACGCTTGAGTACTACTGTAGCAGAAATTTCACGGTTGGCAGCCTCGGGGATGACAAGGCTGGTGGGAGCCTCGATGACATCGTCGGTGACAATCATGTTGCGACGCACGGGCAGGCAGTGCATGAAGAAGGCATTGTTGGTGAGCGCCATCTTCTCCTCGGTGATGGTCCATGAGCGGTCCTTGGAGAGCACCTTGCCGTAGTTGGGGTCGTCGTAGGCGCTCCAGTTCTTGGCATACACGAAGTCGGCTCCGCGCAGCGCCTCGTCCTGGTCGTGGGTCACCTTGGCCCCTGCTACAAACTCGGGGGCGAGGTCGTAGCCCTCGGGGTTGGCGATGACGAAGTCATAGTCGGTGGCTTTCATCCACTCGGCAAACGAGTTGGGCACGGCCTGCGGCAATGCCTTGGGATGGGGAGCCCAGGTGAGCACCACCTTGGGTCGCTCGGTCTTCTTGTGCTCCTCGATGGTGATGAGGTCGGCAAAGCTCTGCAGGGGGTGGCGTGTGGCGGCCTCCATGCTGAATACGGGGCGGCCCGAGTAGCGGATGAACTGCTCGATGATGCGCTCCTCGTAGTCCTCGCGTTTGTCGGTGAGTCCGGCAAAGGAGCGTACGCCAATGATGTCGCAGTAGGAGCCCATCACGGGGATAGCCTCCAGGAGATGCTCGGCCTTGTCGCCATCCATGATGACACCACGCTCGGTCTCAAGCTTCCATGCGCCCTGGTTCACGTCGAGCACGATGACATTCATGCCGAGGTTCATCGCCGCCTTCTGTGTGCTGAGGCGGGTGCGCAACGATGAGTTGAAGAATATCATCATCAAAGTCTTGTTGCGACCCAGCTCCACGTGAGCAAAGCGGTCCTTCTTTATTTCCAGTGCCTCAGCAACAGCCTCGTGCAGGTTGCCGATATCTTGTACACAAGTGAATTTTTTCATATACCTATTGTATTTATTTAATAATCATTTTGCGAAGATACGAAGAAGCGCGCGAAAATGCAAACTCGTTTGCGATTTTCTCAGCAAGCGCCGAGTATCTCGCTGTAGGCAAGATACGAAGAAGCGAGCGAAAGCACAAGGCGACATGGAAAGAATGTTTTTTGCAAACTTTTTTATGGACTTGAAAAAAAATTATTACTATAGTGAAAAAACTTTTTCAACGAAGCGAAAAAAATTTTTCAAGCCTATGAAAAAATATTTTCAATAGTGCCTTAAGGTGGTTATTAAGTAATCTTCACTACAATCAAACAAAAGTACTCCCCCAAGACATGCGATGGGGGAGTAGTTTTGTATTGATACTATCTAAAATTATTCCTTTACGATATTGAATGGTTCGTCCTTTACGTAAATGCGGTAGTCCTTAATGGCACCGGGAGCGCCCTCCTCCATACGGGGCAGGTATTGCAGAGCGGTGATGCGCTGCTTGCTGCCAAGGTTGATGATGAGATGGTGGGGAAGTTCAGCACCCTGTGCTGTGCTCCAGTAGGTAGACTCCTGCAGGTCGTAGATGCGGTCGCCGGTGCGGTTGCTGCGACTCTTGTCCTCGCTGTCGGCATACTGAATGGTCCAAGGCTCGCGACTGAGGCGGTTGCCGTCGGCATCGAGGAAGTACCACTCGGCGATGGCGGTCTGTGCATTGCTCTTGGCCTGATTGCTCAGTACTTCTATGCAGATGTACTGACCTTCAACCACGCCACTAAACTTCTGCTCCTGCCAGCCATTGCCGGGACGGAAAGCGGCTTTAAGCACGGGCTTCTCGCCTTCGAGGCTCAGTACGGTGCCGGGCTCGCGATGTGTAGCAGGCACGGGATTGCGCAGGGCATCGAGGATAGGTTCCTCGTGACCACAGAGCTTGTTCTGCTGGGGACCCTTCACGTCGAGAATGATGATTTCGTTCTCTCCCTTCTTGAGCCAGCAACCAGGCATGTAGAGGGTTTGCTGGGGGCCGATTTCCCAGAAGCGGCCGAGGCAATGACCGTTGACCCATACGAGACCCTTGCCCCATGTGGTGAGGTCGATGAAGGTGTCGGCCTTCTTGTCCACAGTGAAGGTGCCTTTATAGTAGGCGGGCTTGCCGGCCTCTTCGAGTGTGGTATAGTTCTTGGCGGTTACAAACTCATAGCTGTCGGGGAAGAGGTATACATCCCATCCCTTGAGCTCGGTGGTCTGCTCCTTGCCGTCGGCAGCGATGGTAGTGAGTTCCACCTTGTCTGTGATACCCTTGAAATCCTTGATGGCACGACCGAAGTTGATGCGACCCATAGCCTCTACGAGGATGTCGAGTACAGCGCCTTCGCGTACTGAGGGGAGGGTGAGCACCTTTTCACCAAGACGGCGGTCCATCTTGCCGATGTACTTGCCATCGACGAACACCTGCGCATAGTCGTGAGCATCGCTGATAGTGAGGCGGCTCTGGCTGTTGGTGGCAGCAAGTGTAGTACGATAAAGCATAGAGCCCCAACCCTGATCAAACTCCTCCATGGTCTTGATGTCCTCTGAGTGGATAGGCTCGGGCAGATTGTCGAAGATGGGAGCCACCTCGGTCATGCTGAATTCGGCTACAGCCTGGGTAGGCATTGCTGCGGGTATCTCGGGCAGGGCCTTGCCATCGGTATACTGAGCCAACATGTTGCGCAGCTCGTGGTACTTGGGAGTAGCCTGACCAGCTTCGTTGATGGGAGCGTCGTAGTCGTATGACGAACAGTCGGGCGAGAAGCCGGGGCTGTTGGCACCGCTCCAGTGGCCGAATGAGGTACCTCCGTGGGTCATGTAGAGTGAGAACGAGATGTTCTTGTCGAGCATCTCCTGAAGACCTGCCACCATGTCCTTGGCGTCGCGGGTCTCGTGCTGACGGCCCCAGTTGTCGAACCATCCGCTCCAGAACTCAGAGCACATAAGCGGTGTGTTGGGGCGCAACTCCTTCAAGCGACGGAACTGGCTGTCGATGTTGGCACCAGTACCGAAGTTCATGGTCCATACCAAATCATCGAGGGCGTTGAGCTCGAAGTTTGAAGCCCAGTCACATTGGAAGAGGGGTACATCAGTGAAACCGGCTTCGCGCACCATGTCGCGTACGGCTGATACATATTCCTTATCGGCACCGTATGAGCCATACTCGTTCTCAACCTGTACCATGATGATGTTGCCACCACGAGTAATCTGGAGGTCGGCAAGCTGCTTACCTACCTCAAGTTCGAAGAGACGTACGCGCTCCATGAAATAGGGGTCTTGCTCGCGCAAGCGGATGTCCTTTTTCTTCAGCAGCCACCAGGGCAGACCGCCCATCTCCCACTCGGCACATACATAGGGGCCGGGGCGTACGATGACATACATGCCATGCTTTTGCGCGAGCTTACAGAATGCGCGAATGTCGTTGTTGCCTGTAAAGTCGTATACACCCTCCTGCTGCTCATGGATATTCCAGAAGATGTAGATGCAAATAGAGTTCATACCCAGTGCCTTGCACATTTCGATGCGGTGTTCCCAATATTCGCGGGGGATACGCGGGTAGTGTACTTCGGCGGCCTTCACGGTGAAGCTATCGCCATTGAGCAAGAACTTGCCGTCACCAATCTCGAAGGTGCCGGGCTTTGACTGGCAGCTGATGTATAGCACCGAAGTGGATGCCAACAGGATACCTGTCAAGAGGGTCAAGAGAGTCTTTTTCATGTTTTATATGTTTGGTTTGTTACGATTCTGACTGTTATATTTGCATGGGAAATTACTTACAGCGCTTCAACAAGCTTTTCAGTTTGTCGTGTAACGACTTGTTCAAAGTCCACTGCCAGTCGGACCATGTGTGCAACACAAAGGCATTGTAGTCATAGAAGAAGCCAACGGCAGGGATGAGCAGTACGAAGACGAGGGCTGCAAGGATAAGAGGTAATGTGCAAAAGGCTACAATCCCCCAAATAATCAATAGTAAGGGAACCATGGCAAGGTTCACGCCAAGACGGGCCGTATTGCTGAAAGCCTTGTCCTTGAGCCCACTCACAATCTTGCGCGAAAGGAGCCATGAGGGAGCCATGGTGATAGCGCAGAAGAGATAGTAGGGCAGGCTACACAGCAGAGCAACCGTATTGCCAATAGAGGCGGCCAACGGATGCTTGTGTCCTGTCGATGAAGGGTGGATGCTATGCAGACGGCGTTCCTTCTTGAAGGCTATGGCATCGGCGTAGAGTGTCGCTGTGTCCTCTGCGGGGGCGATAGCCTTTTTGTCTACGACATGCTTGATTGCCGCCTGGTTCAATGGCAGACGGGCAGCGGTTGATACCGGTTGGGCCTGTGCTGTGATGAGTTTGGCCAACTCCCACTGTGCATCATAGTCTTCGGTATCGGGCACATAGGCAATGAGCTTGCTCATGCGTTGTGTCAATTCCTCGCGTAGCATGGCGAGCAGCTTGGCTGGTGTGAAATCGTTCTCATATTTCTTCACAAACTCAGTTACATTGATCGGTTCGCCAAAGGTGGCTACTGCACCTGAGCGAAAACGGAAATAACGTCCATACTCCAACCCCATGGGGACAATGTATATGGGCTGTTCGTGGCCGAAGTTCTTGTTTGCCTCAAGCGCAATGTGGAAGATTCCTTTGCTCAGTGGGAGCAATGAGTGCTTGGGACGGTGTGTTGCCTCAGGAAAAAGTGCTAAAGGGATACGATGCTGCAACACCTTGACGCACTTGGAGATAATCTCTTCATTCTGCTTTACGGCAGCATAGCCATCACGGATGCGGAAGATGGGCAGCATCTTGAGGAAGGTGAACACCTTCTGTAAGAAGGGCTTGCGGAAGATGTCAGCTCGGGTCATGAAAACCGTGGCGCGGTTCATCGTACGCAGAATAACCAGCGGATCGAGCAGTGCGCTCGTATGGTTACTTCCTATGATGATGGCACCATCCTTGGGAAGGCTCTCTTTGCCCTTCACCGTCAGGCGGCGAAGCGAAAGTTTGATGATGGGGTTTACCCAAAAGATACGCAACAGGGTATACCCTAAGTTTTTGTTGTATACTTGCACGGGATATGAATTTTGAATTCTGAATTTTGAATTGCCATCCGGTAGGATATACATCGCGGAGCTTTAACTCAGAATTTATAATTCAGAATTCATTATTAAACAAAGTATCACTCTTTCCACTTAAATCTGTCGCGAAGGCGGAAGATACCTGCGGCAGAGAGGCCTGCAATGATATGCCAGATACCCCACCATGCGGTAACGAGGAGCATTCCGCCATTTTGCAGTTCGGGCGAGAAGATATTAGGATTAAACAAAAGGATAAGGCCAAGGCCCGAATTCTGAATGCCCATCTCTATGGTGATGGCACGACGGTCAGGGCGTGGAAGCCCGGATAGTTCGCCCAACCAATAGCCTGTGAAAAGAATCAAGCCATTGTGAATAGCAACGATGATTACGATGTACTTGAGATACTTGATGAAAATATCGAAGTTGTTCCAGAACGAAATCAATACCATTGCTAAAAATACTACAATAGAAAGGTATTGCAGGGGCTTGTTGAGCGCATTGGCCACCTTGGGAGCGTAGTGCGTAGTAAGTATTCCCAATGCCAAGGGCACACCGAGAAGGATGAACACTGTAATGAAAATGTCCCATACAGGGATGCTCAACACTTGCAACGCTTCGGCAGCATGGCGGTCAAGGTAGCGTACGTAGAGACTTCCCCAGATGGCAAAGTTGGCCGGTGTGGTAAAAATGGCAGCTGTTGTGGTTACAGCAGACATCGATACCGATAATTCGCGATTTCCCTTCGAAATAGAAGTGATAAAATTTGAGATATTACCTCCCGGGCACGAAGCGACCAATATCATACCCATGGCCACCATAGGCGTGATGTGCTTGTGAAGAATAATAATCAAAAGGAAGGTAATTGATGGGATAATCACCCACTGGCCGATGAGGCCAATGAGGATAGATTTCGGATGGCGAAACACCTTGACAAAGGTGCCTGGTTTGATACCGAGAGCTACGCCGTACATAACGACTGCCAAGGCAATGTTCAGCAGATCCATTCCGGATTTACTGAAGTTGATCTTTACCGGATCAAGGTTTAGTAGTTGTTCGTACATGGTTTATAGAATGATGAATTCTGAATTATGAATTCTGAATGGCCGTCCGGAGGTTATAGACACCGCAGGGCTTTGATTCAAAATTCAGAATTCAGAATTGTTTTACAGAAGGTTCATCGTATCGGTAGCAATCATCAGCTCCTCGTCGGTGGGGATGACTACAACCTTAACCTTAGAGTCGGGAGTAGAGATGACAGCCTCCTGGCCACGCAATCCCTTGTTCTTCTCCACGTCGAGTTCCACGCCCATGAATTCGAGGCCGCGGCATACGGCTTCACGGGTGTTGTCCTGATTCTCGCCTACACCGCCAGTGAAGAGGATGATATCCACACCACCCATGGCAGCTGCATACGAGCCGATGTACTTGCGGATGCGATATTCGTACATGTTGAGTGCGAGTGTAGCACGGGGATGACCAGCCTCTACGGCAGCACAAATCTCGCGCATGTCTGAAGAAACGCCAGAGATACCCATTACGCCCGACTTCTTGTTGAGCAGGTTGGAGATGCCGGTAGCATCGAGCCCCTCCTTCTCCATAATGTAAGTCACGGCACCACCGTCGATGTCACCGCTGCGTGTACCCATCACGAGACCTTCGAGCGGAGTGAGACCCATGCTGGTGTCTACACATTTGCCATCCACTACTGCCGAGATGGATGCACCATTACCGATGTGGCAGGTGATAATCTTGGTGCCTTCGGGTTGGATGCCGAGGTATTCACAAACGCGCTGTGATACGTAGCGGTGTGAGGTGCCGTGGAAACCATAGCGACGCACGCCATACTTTTCATACAGCTCGTAGGGAACGGCATACATGTAAGCATAGTCGGGCATGGTCTGATGGAAAGCTGTGTCAAACACGCCCACCTGAGGGATTTCGGGCAGCAGTGCACTGATGGCTGCTACACCCTTGAGGTTGGCAGGGTTGTGCAGGGGAGCGAGGTCATTGCAAGCCTCAAAAGCAGCCAAAACCTCCTCGTTGAGCAGTACTGACTGGCTGAACTTCTCACCACCGTGTACCATGCGGTGACCTACAGCGTCGAGTTCTTCGAGTGACTTCAGTGCACCATACTCCTCACTGGTGAGGGTTTGCAAGATGAACTCCACGCCCGCAGTGTGCTCCTGGATGTCTTTTTCGAGTACAACCTTCTCACCGTTAGGGAGAGTGAACTTAAGGAATGAGCCAGGAAGGCCAATCTTCTCGATACCGCCCTGTGCAAGTACCGATTGGGTGTCCATCTCGAAAAGTTTGTACTTGATGGATGAACTGCCGCAGTTTAATACTAGGATTTTCATAAATTTTAAAGAGGCCTTCCCTAACCCCTCCTAAGGAGGGGATTTCAGTCCTTGCGAAGAAGTTAGAGAATGCTATTTTTTTTGTTATTATATTGTTGTTTTTACGATGCGTGAGTCACCCCTCCTTGGGAGGGGTAAGGGGGAGGCTGCCTTTATTTGGCAGCCTGTGCCTGACAAGCTGTGATTGCTACCATGTTGTATACGTCATCGATAGAACATCCGCGTGAGAGGTCGTTCACGGGACGTGCGATACCCTGGAGGATGGGGCCGATAGCCTCGGCACCGCCCAAGCGCTGAACAAGCTTATAGGCGATGTTACCTACCTCGAGTGTGGGGAATACGAGCACGTTAGCCTTACCGGCAATATCTGAGCCGGGAGCCTTGCTGCTACCTACTGAAGGTACGAGAGCGGCATCAGCCTGCAACTCACCATCAATCTTGAGCTCGGGAGCAAGTTCCTTGGCGAGACGGAGGGCCTCAGTCACCTTATCTACGCATTCATGTTTGGCCGAGCCTTTGGTTGAGAAGCTCAGCATAGCTACACGAGGATCCTCGATGCCGGCAACGGCGCGAGCAGTCTCGGCGCAGCATACGGCAATCTGAGAAAGCTGTGCGGCATCGGGCACGGGAGTCACTGCGCAGTCGCCCATGATAAGCACACCATTCTCGCCATACTGGGGAGTTTGGGTAATCATTACGAAGGCACCTGATACGCAACTAATGCCGGGAGCGGTCTTGATGATCTGCAGTGCGGGGCGCAGTACGTTACCTGTGGTGTTTTGGGCACCGGCAAGCTGACCGTCAGCATCGCCTGCCTTGATGATGAGGCAGCCCAGATAGAGCGGATTTACCACCAGCTTCTGAGCCTCTTCGTAAGTCATGCCCTTCTTCTTGCGCAGCTCCACGAGCAGGTTGGTATACTCCTCCTTCTTGGGGTGATTCTCCGGGTCGATGATAGTCGCCTTGTCGATGTGGGTGAGTTCCCACTGTGCGGTCAGTGCCTTGATTTCTTCCGGGTTACCGATAATGATCAGGTCGGCTACCTCATCGGCAAGAAGGCGGTCGGCTGCTTTCAGTGTGCGCTCCTCGGTTCCTTCGGGGAGTACGATGCGCTGCTTGTTTGACTTAGCACGCGCAATAATCTGACTTAATAAATCCATTGTACCTTATATTAAAGATTTTATGTATAGCATTGAAAACTCCTACAAAATTAGTACAAGGCAAGAGAAAACGCAAATTTATTTATAGTTTTCCGAACCACAATCCAATTTTCCCTCCTCTTCAGTCACACACTAGAAGAATTCATTACAAAAAACGAATAAAGTCTTGATACAAATTACAAAGTATTTGACACAAACTTTCATATCGCAAGCAAGACTCCACATTGAGTAACCACAACATTTCACAAAAAAAAGCAAAAAAATTGAAGTAAAATAGCAGCAAAATATCAACATTACTTAGAAAAATTATGCAAAGGCATTGAGGGAATCAAGATAATCCATAATATAAATGAACTTACCCAAACGTATAATAACCACGACATTGAGTTGCAGAAGCCTCGTCTATTTTCCCATTAGAGCAGCAATGGGATAATCGTACAGAGGTTTCTTATAAAATATAAAAGGCAATTTTCACTGAGGGGATATTTAAAATCCTTGTAAGAAATATCTCTCATATCTAAAGGGAAAAGTTTCTTTCTCAAGAGCCTTCCCTACACAAAGCCTGCGAAGGGTATAAAGAAAGAGAGGAGTCATCCTGCTGGACAACTCCTCTCCTCGAAAACGGCGGCTACCTACTCTCCCACAAACGCAGTACCATCGGCGCGGTCGGGC
>JBGVOS010000070.1:0-13888 GCA_045126595.1 Bacteroidaceae bacterium
ATCAAGGGATTCGGCACCTTCGACATGGAGGAGGAGGAGATAGGGCACTACTTCCGCGAAATCTTCGCCATCTCAGCTGACTGCCGCTACGGTAACTGCACCCACACCCACGAGCCCCACTGTGCCGTACGCCAGGCCGTCGAGGAGTGTCGCATCAGCCAGTCGCGCTACGCCTCCTACCTCAGCATGCTCACCGATAAGGAGGAGGGCAAGTACCGCGAAGGATATTAGGCACACCCTTATACCCAAGATTTCACAACACAACAAGGCATAAAAATAAGCGGAGGCCCCAAAAAGGTCCTCCGCTTTCTTATTCAGTGTTTATCGCTTACTTCTGGTTCTCCACCCAAATGCGTGCATTCACGAATGCCTCAATCCACGGTGTTACCTCGTCGGCACGGCGATCGAGCGGATAGTTACCGCACTGCCAGGGGAAGATACAACGCTCCAAGTGAGGCATCATAGCTACGTGGCGGCCGTCGGCACTGGCAATACCGGCTACGTTGTAGTCCGAGCCATTGGGGTTGGCGGGATAGCCTGCGTAGTTGTACTTGGCTACGATGTTGTAGCGGCTCTCCTCATAGGGGAGTGAGAACTTACCCTCACCGTGTGCCACCCAGATACCGTGCTTGGTACCGCTGAGTGAACCGAAGAGTACGCTATTGTTCTCGGGTACGTGTACACCCACAAAGTTTGATTCAAACTTGTGCGAATTGTTGTGGAGCATAGCACCCTTCTTCTCGTGCTCGGGAGTGATGAGACCGAGCTCCATCATCAACTGACAGCCGTTGCAGATACCCAATGAGAGGGTGTCCTTGCGGGCATAGAAGCGGTCGATGGTCTCCTTGGCCTTGGGGTTGAAGAGGATTGCGCCTGCCCATCCCTTGGCTGAGCCGAGTACGTCGGAGTTGGAGAATCCGCCGCAGAAGACGATGAAGTTGATATCGTCCAAAGTCTCGCGGCCTGTCACGAGGTCGGTCATGGTTACGTCCTTCACGTCGAAGCCTGCAAGCCATAATGAATAGGCCATTTCGCGCTCACCGTTGGTACCCTTCTCGCGGATGATGGCGGCACGGATGCCAGTCGAGGTACGACGGTCGGGGTTGAGGCCATACTGGGCGAGCTTACCGGTGAACGACTCCTTGAAGTCGAATACCAGCGGTTGGTTCTTATAGTTGGCGTGGCGCTCGTCGGCACAGCCGTGGAAGCTCTGCTTGCGGTCGAGCAAGTATGAGGTGCGGTACCAGGCATCGCGCATGGCGTCGATGTCGAGTGTGTACTCCTTATTTATATAGAGGGTACGGTCTGCTGTGGGGCGACCGATAACGGCGAAGCCTACACCGGCCTCTTCGAGAATAGCCTCTACGCGAGCGGCATTGTCCTTGGCCACCTGAATCACTACGCCAGGGTTCTCGGCGAAGAGCACCTTCACGAGGTCCTTCTCCTCGAAGGCACCGAGGTCAATCTGCATACCGCCCTTGGTGTTGGCAAAGCACATCTCGAGCAGTGTGGTCACCATACCACCGGCAGAGATGTCGTGACCGGCCATCAGGAGACCTTCGTTCACGAGCTGCTGCACAGCGATGAAGGTGTCGCGGAAGTACTCGGCCTCTACAGCGGGCACCTCGCTACCAACCTTACCCAGTGACTGGAAGAAGGCCGATCCACCGAGAGCCAATGCGTTGTCGCTGAAGTCGATATGATAAAGCACTGAGCTTTCGTCGTTCACTACCACGGGAGACACCACCTTCTTCACGTCAGACACCTCACCACCGGCCGATACGATAACGGTACCGGGGCTGACAACCTTTGAGCCGTCGGGGTATTTCTGAGTCATTGAGAGTGAGTCCTTACCTGTGGGAACGTTGATGTGGAGGTCGCAGCAGAAGTCTGAGAGTGCCTCAACAGCCTTGTAGAGACGGGCATCCTCACCCTCCTGTGAACGGCAGGGCCACATCCAGTTGGCGCTGAGCGAGAGAGAATCCATACCGTCGGCGAGCGGAGCCCACACGATGTTGGTCAAAGCCTCCGACACAGCAAGTACAGAACCTTTGTCGGGAGCGGCGAGAGCAGCCTGCGGTGCGTGACCGATGGCTGTAGCCATACCCTTGGTGCCACGGTAGTCGAGGGCTACGGCACCGCAGTCGCTCAAGGGGAGCTGCAACTCACCCTGACACTGCTGACGGGCAATCTTACCGGTTACCGAGCGGTCCACCTTGTTGGTGAGCCAATCCTTACATGCCACCGACTCGAGCTGGAGCACGCGGGTCACATATTCTTCAATCTGCTTCTCTGAGTACTCAGCATCGCTATAGTTGCGCTCTACGGTCTTGTCCACCATGATGGTCTTGGGCGACGAGCCGAACATCTGGTCTACAGCGAGGTCGAAGGGACGCACGCCATCCTTCTGCTCGAAGGCAAAGCGAGCATCACCCGTAGTCTCACCCACTACGTACATCGGGGCACGCTCACGCTCGGCAATCTGCTTCACGTGCTCGATAGCCTCTTCGCGGATGAGCAATCCCATGCGCTCCTGTGACTCGTTGGCAATGATTTCCTTAGCAGAGAGTGTTGAGTCACCGATGGGCAACTGGTCCATCTTGATGACGCCGCCACACTCCTCAACGAGCTCAGACAAGCAGTTCACGTGACCTGCCGAGCCGTGGTCGTGGATAGACACGATGGGGTTGGTATCCTCTTCGCAGAGGGCGCGGATAACGTTGTAGGCACGCTTCTGCATCTCGGCATTGGCACGCTGTACGGCGTTGAGCTCGATACCAGATGAATAGCGGCCGGTGTCTACTGACGATACTGAACCGCCACCGAGACCAATGCGGTAGTTGTCACCACCGAGCACCACAATCTTATTGCCCGTCTCGGGAGCACCCTTGAGGCAGTCGCGCTGTGTGCCGTAACCTACGCCACCGGCCAGCATGATAACCTTGTCGTAGCCATACATCGTGTCGGCCTCGTTCTCCTGATGCTCGAAGGTGAGCACAGAACCGCAGATGAGGGGCTGACCGAACTTGTTACCGAAGTCCGAAGCACCGTTCGAGGCCTTGATGAGAATCTGTTCGGGAGTCTGGTACAGCCAGGGGCGCTCGCCATACTTCTTTTCCCAGTCGTGTGCCTCGTCGGTACGGGGATATGAGGTGATATATACGGCCGTACCGGCAATGGGCCATGAGCCCTTACCACCACCCATACGGTCACGGATTTCACCGCCAGTACCTGTAGACGCACCGTTGAAGGGCTCTACCGTGGTGGGGAAGTTGTGTGTCTCAGCCTTGAGCGAGAGCACGGTCTTGATATCCTTGATGACAAAATAGTCTGATGTAGCATGGTTCTCGGGAGCGAACTGCTCGGCTACGGGACCCTCAGAGAAGGCCACATTGTCCTTGTAGGCCGAGAGAATGCGGTTGGGGTTCTCCTTGGTGGTCTTCTTGATCATCTGGAACAATGATGAGGGACGCTCCTCACCGTCGATGACGAAGGTACCGCCAAAGATTTTGTGACGGCAGTGCTCCGAGTTGATCTGTGCGAAGCCGAACACCTCAGAGTCGGTCAGGCGACGGCCAAGGTCCTTCTCCACCTTCTCCAGGTAGGCCATCTCCTCGGCAGAGAGTGCCAGGCCCTCCTTCTCGTTGTACTCGGCAAGGTTGTCGATATACACGATGGGCGCGGGCTCGATGTTCACGAAGAAGAGCTTCTGGTCCAGTCCCTTGTACATGCGCTGCAGCATGGGGTCATACTCGGCCTCCTCGCTTGCCACGGGGTAGTACTCCTCGATGCGGGTGATACCCTCGATACCCATGTTCTGGGTAATCTCCACGGCATTGGTGCTCCAAGGAGTAATCATCTCGCGGCGCGGACCGATGAAGAAGCCCTCCATCGTTTCGCCCTCTACCAACTCGGCGTTGCCGAACAGCCAACTAAGTTTCTTGATAGTTTCCTCGCCGGCATGCTGCAAGGTCTCTGCAGCAATGACACTACCGGCCTGTGATTTGAAGAAAAGAATCATCGTGATTTATGATTTGTGAGTTATGATTTATCTGCTTTTCCTTAATAGAGTACAAAGATAGTGCAAGCCGAGCGAAATGCCAAATTTATTTGAGCATTTCCGAGGCGAGAAACGGGTATACCCTCCATCAAAAACGGGTATACCCTCGAGAAAAATTGGGTATACCCGCCGTAAGAATCAAGTATACCCAAATTTATATTAGACAAGCCCATCTACCCGAGCACTTACCGCACCTCGCGGATGAGCCCCGTTTGATAGGCGTAGAGCAGTTTGCGCAGCGACTCGATGCGTTGGCGGATGTCGCGACCCTTGTCGGTATCGCTCACGTGAATACGTTCGGTGAGCTTCTCCACAAGGTGGCGCGTGCTCTTGATATCGGCACCACCACGGATGGCCTCCTCTGCCGAGGTGAAGGGCTGATGCTCCACAAGCGACATGCCGCGTGAGTGGTATACGAGCGTATAGCCTGCAATGCCCGTGGTCGACTGATAGGGCTTCGAGAAGCCGCCGTCGATAACGATGAGTCGGCCTCCGGCCTTCATGGGATTCTCGCCCTTGAGGGTCTTCACGGGGATGTGCCCGTTAATGATGTGCCGATGGTCACCCTCCACGCCAAACTCCTCAAGCAGAAGGTCTACGGTGGCGTCCTCGTTGCGCAGGGTATAGTAGCTGCCCTTGGTCTCCTTCATCACCGCCTTGTCCTTGAGGAAGTAGCGTTCGAACGTCGCCATGCGGTCCTTGTCGAACGTCGGAGCATCCTTACCACACCACAGGTACCACAGGTAGTCGACGGCAAAACGGTGCAGCGCAGCATCGCTGTCCTCCGTACAGGCCACACGGATAAGGCTGTCCACCTTATCGAGCAGGGCACGGCCTTTGTAGAAACCATCGTGCAGGTACACCTCCTTCAGCGTACCGTCGGCATTCATGGGGATGGAGGCGTGGAAGAGCAGGTTGCCGTTGTACACGAGATACATGCTGCCGTGGTCGAGCAGGCAGCGGATGTGGCGTTGCAGCTTCTCGCTCGTGGTGAACGAGTGGGCGATACGCTCTATCACCTCGCTCTCCTCAACACTCAGTTTATAGGGGTCGGTAGGATCGATGGTGGGAAAATAGCACTCGCGCATGCTGTAACGCTTGCCGCCGATGGTGCAGACACCCTTCTCATAGTCTATCTTGTGGAGCAGCAGACGCTCGTCCATCTCATACTCGGGATGGCGGCGTATGATTTCGGCCTCGAGCTTGAACTGCAATACGCTTACCGCCTTGTGCATCTGGGCAATGAGGCGGCGCGTCTTCTCGCTGCAGGTGACTCCGTCATCGAGCTTAGGTCCGAACTCCTCGCAGGGGTCGTCCTTATAGACATCCATGGCGAAGATGGCAAGATGCAGGAGGTTGATGCCGTAGCCGTCCTCCAACACCGAAAGGTTGCCATAGCGCATGCAGAGTCGCAACACATTGGCCATACAGGCACGGTTGCCCGCCGCAGCACCAATCCACAGTACGTCGTGATTACCGAACTGCACGTCGAAGTTCTGGTATTGGCACAAGGTATCCATCACGAGATGTGAGCCCGTGCCGCGGTCGAAGAGGTCACCCACGATGTGCAAGCGGTCGATAGCCAAGCGTTGGATGAGGTTACAGATGGCCTCGATAAAGTGGTCGGCTTGGTCAGTATTGATGATGGCTTCGATGATGCCCTTCACATACTTGTTCTTGTTGGTCATGCCCGTAGACTCGTGCAGCAACTCCTGAATGATATAGGAGAACTCCTTGGGCAGCGCCTTGCGCACCTTCGAGCGAGTATACTTCGATGAGATGTTCTGGCACACCGAGATGAGGCGGCGCAACGTCAGGGCATACCAGTCGTGCATCTCCTCTCCCTCATGCTCGGCCTTGATGAGCTGCAGTTTCTCTGCAGGGTAATAGATGAGCGTGCAGAGCGCGCGTATCTCTTTGTCATTGAGTTCGTCGCCCAGCACCTCACGCACCTTGCGCTTGATGTCGCCCGACGCATTCTTCAACACATGCTGGAACGCCTCATGCTCACCGTGAATGTCGGCCAAGAAGTGCTCGGTACTCTTCGGTAAGCCCAGTATGGCTTCGAGGTTGATAATCTCTGTACTCGCCTCCGCCGTATTGCGGAAGCTGCGCGACAGCAGTTGCAAGTAGTTCAACTCCTGCTGTATCTCCTCGGGGGTATATCTCTGGTTGCTCATAAGCTGATTACTCACTTTTTGCAAAGTTACTAAAAAAACAAATAAAGAACATTTATTCGTTACAAAATATTCAAACTAATTAAAAAGCGCCGTTTCCTCATCGTCCCTGTCACCCTGAGTGCGGCGAAGGATCCCGCGGGCTAACCGCCAAAACCTTTTCCGTAAGGGCACCAGAGCCCTTAACGAAGTTCCTGCGCGAGATGCTCCGTTTCGCTCTGCATGACTCAAATACGACATACAGTATTACCTATATAAGAGATGGGGCGTCACAACCGTGCCGCCCCATCTCTTATATAACTGTTGGTCGTAGATTACTTCAAAGAGTAAACAACATCCTCTTCTACCTCTACGGCAGCAATCTTGCCCTCACGGAGCAACCAACCCAAGCCAAGGAGGAAATCATCCTTCTTCTGCTTTGTTTCCTTCTTAATTTCCTTGAAGGTCAAACCTTCCTTACCGTCAAGTGCATTCCAGATAAGACCTGCATTTGCACCAGCTTTCTCTGTCAACATAATCTTTTACCTATTTTTAATTGTTAAACTACTTTCCTACGCTCAGTTTCATCAATTCGGGCGCAAAGATAACACTTTTCATGTTATAAAACATAATTTCGAGTCTATTTTCTCACTTTTTGCCCTATTTTTATTGTTTTTTCTTTCGATTTGCCCATATCCGCGCCGCCGTTTCCACCATTTTGGCACACGGGCGCTTCTCATAATACACCGCCGTACGCTCCTCGGGATTAGGTTCCTGAGGCTTGCGCTCGCGCAGCCCCAACAGCTCGGCACAGATGAGCGAACCGTTCTCGCGGCGGAACTTCTCGGCCAGTTCCTGCACGAAAGCATAGTTGTCCGCCTTACCCTGGCGGTCGGCCGCATCGGTACAGCCCGTCTCCAAGCCTGCAAGGATAAACATGCCACACGCCGCACCGCACGTCTCGCGCATGCGCCCTATACCGCCACCGAACGAAGCCGACATCTTCAGCGCCTGCTCCTCGGTGTATCCATACTCATCGGCAAAGGCCGCCGTCACTGACTGTGCACAGTTGTAACCCATCTTGAAGAGTTCAACAGCACGAAGGATTCTTTGTTCGTTATCCATTGTATAATTCATTTATATCATGGCGCAAAATTAACTAAAACAGATGAATAAACAAAGGGATGCGCCACATGGCGCACCCCTTTCGTCAATCATGTATGAAGAATTACTTCTTAATCACCTTCTTGCCGTTAACGATGTAGATACCCTTCTCCATCTTCTCTACGCGACGGCCGTGGATGTCGTAGATAACGGCATCAGCATCAGCATTGATGTTGTCGATACCTTGACCCTCGTCGAGGATCTGTACTGTCAATACGATATCCTCAGCGGGAGCCTTCCAGCCCATCATTTCATATTCCATGAACGATTCCTTAGCCAAGGTGATGGTGTAGGTACCTACCTTAGAACCCATAAAGATGTATGAGTTGGTTCCATCGTAATCCAAACCGTTCATAAATTCGAACGCATCAGAAGCATCATTACCCTCAGCGTCTACAATAACAGGAACACTCTGGAAGTAGAACTTACCATCGAAGTTCACCTTGATCATAGCCTCAGGTGTTGCAACGATAGCAGAGAAGTCGGCCATAACATCCTCACCTACGGTTACGTTAACCACTGTGAGAGGAGTTGCAGGCGCAGCCTCGATAGTGATAACAGCTTCAATTGCAGCGTTGATGTAGTTAGCATCCTCAGCACCTACGATGAAGCCCTCAGGAATATTCAAGTAGTATTCGCCAGCATCGGTGAACTCACCGTTGAACTCTGCAGATACAGTGAAACGAACAACACATGCATTCTCTGCGAGAACCTCAGCATCGAGGTTAGTGGGCCCCCACTTGTCTTCCAATGTAGCCCAACCAGCATTCTCTGCCAAAGCTACGGGACAATCGAAGGTTACATCGATAGTAGAGATTGACTGTACAGTAGCAGTACCCTCAACGAGAGCAACTTCACCTACCACAGCGCTAACGATAGCGAGGTATTCGGGCTCAACAACCTCAGGAACACCAGCATAGTAGAGTTCGAATGCATCGGCATTTGACCACTGGTACTGAGTCTCAGAAGAAGAGCTTACAAGGATAGTGAGTGTACCATCCTCTACGAGGCCCTCAACCTCAACATACTGCCAACCGCGGTGGCCCTGTCCCATTTCAACAACAGAACCGTCCTTAGCGATGTTACCGCCCTGATCACCGATACCAGTTACTGTAGTCTCGCCTGCGTTAGCAGCAAATGTCATCTGAATACCAGTAGCAGACATCCAAGCAGCCTTAACTACATACTTACCGTTGGGGAGACCAGTAATAGCCTGTGACATGCTTGCATTCCATGAAGAAGCACCCCACTCACCGATTTCGGCGATACCGCCTACACCGTCATAACCTTCACCGCCAATACGGTTGGCCTTAACGCCAGTCCAACCATCCAAGTTCATAGTGAAGTCGGGGTTCTGGATCAAGTAGGTGAGGTCAAACATGTTGCCATCCAAGAGATTTGCATTGGCAATGTAAGTGAAGTAGTCAGCTTTGATTGTCTCAACAGCCTGTGCAAGGGCCTCAAGTGAGGTAGCCTGCATACCGGCACCGCCATACATGTTGAACTCGAGCAACTCTGCAGCTTCAGTAGTTGTAGGCTCAGAGATTTCGGCAGCAGCCTTGAACTTCTGAACAAATACATCGTAGCCAGCATATACCTCATTGATCTCCTTCAAAGAAGCAGTAGCTTCAGCCAAGGTCTCAGCCATTGCGTTCAGCGCGTCAACGTCTGTAGTCGTTTCGAGCTGTTCGTTCAACTGGTATGCAGCATCGTCGATCTCGTAGAACGACATCTTGAGCATCATAGCCTGACAAGCAGCCAAGGCAGCTCCGAACTCATCGTATGCAGCTGTGAAGGCCTCCTTCGCTGCATTGACAAGAGCCTCATTAGAAGCCTCACCGAGGTACTTCAATGAGATATTATCGATACCACACCAGCGGTTAACAGCTACTGTCTGCTCGAAACCAACCTCGATGGTGTTGTTCTTAACAATAGTACGTACGGTATAAGCTGTGGGAGCACCTGTTGTGAGAGCTACCTTGTCAGCATTAGCATATACGAACTGTGCAGAGCCGTCAAATGTCTCAACGAATGCAGCGATAGAGAGTTCATATACACCATTGGGGATGTTCTCGATTACCTGATAGAGCTTACCGGTATAGTTGCTACCGTTCCAGTTCTCGAAGAAGTTGCCAGTGAAAGCACCCTGCTGGTTGCTTGCCAAAGCCTGGTTCTGAGCGCCAGTGGTGCTCTTCCAAGGATCTTTGCTTGAGTCGAAGGTTCCGTTAACTACGAAGTTGGTCAATACGGGATTCTCCTCAGAAGCGCCAGCTACTGCGTTGGTGTTGTTTGCCAATATGATAGCTGTCTTCAATGCAGCTGTAGCGGCAACCACCTCATCCTTATCGTTTGAGTTGTCATATACTGCCTGAGCTGCAGCGATTGCAGTAGCAAGTGCATCGGTCACAGGCGATACGGCATTAGCTGCATCAAGAGCAGCCTGCAAGTCAGCCTTCGCAAGGTTCAATGCCTCATTGTTAGACACGTGCAATGTCAGAGACTTAATCTGGATTGAGTGCCAGTTAGAACCTGCAGCCTTCTTATTCATCTCAATGTGCAAAGTTCCATCGGTAACCTCTACTCCTTCCAATACGTATGTAGCGTTATTGTTCAGACCAGGGTTAAGGAATACCTTCATAGAAATCTCCACGTTGTTTGCTACCAGATAGGTAAGTTCCTCCTGACCATCAGTAGCCGGAGAATCTTGCCATGCCACACGTGCATTAGCCCAGAGTTCTACTGTATAGTTTCCATTCTCAAGACCTGTAACATCTTGCCACAGCACAACACCGGTAGTTGATGCACTAGTACTTGTTTGGCCGTCCTGGAAGTTCTCTTGCATTGCAATGCCATCAATAGTAACACCGTTAGGCTTACCATTCTCGCAAATCCAGCCATTCTTGTTAACCTTATCAGTCATATCTACATCAGTGGTTTCACCGGGCTCCTCGGGTTCGGGTTCAGTAGGTTCTTCTATTTCAGGATCAGCCTCTGCGTCACCAAGACGTGTGAGAGTCCATGCACCGATGTTGGTGTATTCGCCACCGGGGTTGTTACCAACGTTTGCGATACCAATCTTAATCTCGCCATCCTCCTGTACGTTGAAGACGAGCTCGTTTACATACTGGCCATTGTTGAACCAAGTCTGAACAGCAGATGAAGAGTTGGGGACGAACTTGCCGTTTACAGTTACAGAACCACTGCCTGCAGCGTAGTCGGTATCAGAAGCGCCCTCGTAGCGGTTCTGTACGTTAGCTTCATATTTATATGTAGCGGTCTGTGCATAGAGCTTAACCAAGTGGGTCTCTGTACCAGCCTGGATAGCATCGTACTCAGCCTGCTCGTCACCACCGAAGCGGAAAGCAGCCTGTGCGGTCATCTTGTACTGACCAGCGGGAAGAGAGATTGTCTGGTTGAAGTCGAAGGTTGCACCTGAGCTAACCTTTACCATACCACCAGAGATACCCTTAGTTCCATCAGTGTTCCAAGCCTCTTCTGTAGAGAGGTCGGCGTTTACAATAGCAGAAGTAAAGTCGTTGGGATCAACTGCAGGTTCATTCTCTACGACTTCAAGCATAAATGTAGAACCAGCATCGTTATCCCACCAGTGTGCAACCTTACCTGCAGAGGCATTCAGGCAGTATTTGTCAGCATCAGGTCTACGCAAGCAGAATCCGCTCTTTGCTGCTTCAGAAGTCTCTCTGGTAGCAGCGAGCACATACTGAGAAGCATCAGCATAATCTACCAAAACAACAGCACCATCAGCGGTTGACTGCATAGCCTTGGCTGCTGCCTTATTCACCACCTTGAAACCATCGAAGATGTTACCCACGAAAGCCCAAGCATAGGTCTCCTTTGCTGTCTCATCCATCTCAGCATCAACCCACTCAAGATAAGTCTGATCAGTCAGATACTGAATATATTTCGGTGTATTAGAGTGCATCTTCACATAGTACCAAGCGTCAATGCTCTCAACATCAGCAGCTGCAACGAAGGGGAGTTCACCTATGGTAAGCGCGATTTCCATAGTTACTGCACCATCGGTCAAATCTTCTGCTGCGATAACACCCTCGGGCTTAGTCGCAGAAACGGTGTAGGGAAGAGCAACAGTAATAGCAGGCCATTCTTCGCCAACAAGTGTTGTCACCGTCTGTGTGTACTTAACTTCGTCACCATATGTAAGGTTGTAGGTTACAACAGCCTCCTGTAACTTGGTGGGATCTTCTCTCTGAACGAACTGCCATGCAGAAGCTGAACCAGCAGCACCGGCCCAATTTGTAAGGCCACCGCTTGCACCACTACCACCACCATGACCATTAGCATGGAGGGCATTACCGTCAAACTTAATGTTGAAAGAATTAGCACCAAGAGCATTGATAGCTGCATAAACAGCGTCAGCACTCATTGCGCCTGCCGTATTGCTCAAATACTTGTCAGTGCCGAGGTTCTTCAAAGCAATAGTACCATCCTCATTTACGGTAGGGATCCAATAGTAATTAAGGTTTGTGAGATCTTCGGTTGCCCATGCTGCGTTACCATCAGCATTTACATAGAGAGCCTTCTTCACGCCCTGTACCTTCTCAAACAAGGGACATTCGATAACGTAGAACATGTCTGTCATGGGGAATACATAGCCATCAGCCAATTCCATCACGAAGACAGAGCCATCATCGTTAGCGCTCCAAGTGGTAAAGTCACTAGTGCTTTCGTTAGTAGCAAAGTTCTTCTCATTGATGCAGCTATTACCATCAAGACCACCCTTGGGGCCAATAGCCAAACCTGTGCCCTTAGGCGAAACACCTACAGCCCACTCTGTGCCTTCAGCAGTCCAAGAGTCTACACTTGCCAACTTGTTTGCAGTAGCAGCATTGTGGATGTAAAGAGCATCGTGTGAACCTGTGAAGAAGAATTTGTACTCGTCGCCAAAAGAAGAGCAACCATCCTTCAAACCTACAGCATCACCTGCGTAATACATCAAGCCACCAGGCTGTGATGAACGGGTGTTGTAGATTGTGTAGTAAATCGGATTTTCTAAATCCGTCGTAATTTGAGGCAGATCAGTAACATCAGCCTTCACCATTCCTACACAAAGAAACAGTGACATCATCAGAAAAGTAAAAGTTCTTTTCATAAGATTTGTGTTTAGTTAATAATTAGTTAATTTATAGTTAGTTATATCATCCCTAAAAAGTAATTTAGCACCCACAAAAGCCTCCCAACGGCCTTCGCAGACGCATAATATCAAGCGAAATTAGGCATTTTTGCATTTCTTCACAACTTTTATTGAGGTGAAAACAGCGAAACATGTTGCACAACATATTTTCAAAGAAACACGAAGCACGGCTCAAAAATACAGTTAGACAGCTAAACAATGTATCCCCACTCTAAGCATCCGGAAAATCGGACAAAGCCACGAGTCATTCCCTCCGCGGAGGGATACTGTTCCCTTCGCGGAGAGACGATCGTCCCATCGCGGAGGGAAAACCTTTTCAACAAAGAGAAGAGAAACGGAGAATATACGCTGCGGGAAAAGTTTGAAAAGACATATTTGAAACTGCGCAAGCCCAGAAGATAGGCGGCGCCTCGGGAAATTGCAAATATAATTTGCATTTCCGCTCGGCTTGCACTATCTTTGTAGCAATATAGCAATACCACACACATTTATGAGCGAAGAAGATTTCAGCAAAGCTGACGTTGACGAATACGAAGACGAAAACCAAAACGAGAACAGCGTTGACGAGAGCATAAGCATCAACGAGGAGGAGAACCACGCCCACTACCAGCCGAAGAAGGACGAGGGCGATGACGACACGGTGAAGTACCAGCTCTCGGGCATGTACCAGAACTGGTTTCTCGACTATGCATCGTACGTTATCCTCGAGCGTGCCGTGCCGCACATCAACGACGGTCTCAAGCCCGTGCAGCGCCGCATCCTGCACTCGATGAAGGAGAAGCACGACGGGCGCTACAACAAGGTGGCTAACCTCGTGGGACATACCATGCAGTACCATCCCCACGGCGATGCCTCCATCGGCGACGCCTTGGTACAGCTGGGACAGAAGGAGCTGCTCATCGACTGCCAGGGTAACTGGGGCAACATCCTTACGGGCGACGGTGCTGCCGCACCGCGTTACATCGAGGCACGCCTGTCGAAGTTTGCGCTCGAAGTGGTGTTCAACCCCAAGACGACGGAGTGGAAGCTCTCCTATGACGGCCGCAACAAGGAGCCCATCACGCTGCCCGTGAAGTTCCCCCTACTCCTCGCCCAGGGCGTGGAGGGTATTGCCGTAGGTCTGTCATCGAAGATTCTTCCTCACAACTTCAACGAGCTGTGCGATGCTGCCGTGAGCTACCTCAAGGGCGAGGACTTCGTGCTCTACCCCGACTTCCAGACGGGTGGCTTCGTCGACGTGGCCCGCTACAACGACGGTGAGCGTGGCGGAGCGGTGCGCGTGCGTGCCCGCATCAACAAGGTGGACAACAAGACGCTCGCCATCACCGAGATTCC
>JBGVOS010000071.1:0-33605 GCA_045126595.1 Bacteroidaceae bacterium
TTCGAATCCAGTCACCCCGACTGAGGAGAAGCATTGATAATCTGATGATTGTCGATGCTTTTTCCTTTTTTTGTACATGCCAGTCGGTGGGGGCTGCGGGCCGGGCATCAGGTTTCTGTCATCACATCGGCGAGGTCCCACCCTTCGCGGCGTGGGACTTCGTGGTCCATGAGGTTGTAGTACCACACGGGGATGTAGAGGCGGTGTCCGAGCTCGCGGTTGAGGTGGAGGATGCGCTGCTGCCAGTCGGCGAGGGCGTCGGCATCGGGGTATACGGCGACCTCGTGGCCGAGGAGGGGCCATAGCATCTGCTGCTTGAGGTTCTGCTTGCCTCCGGTGGCGAGCCACGCCTTGTCGGGGCAGACGAGGCTCATGATGAGGGCGGTCTTCTCGCTTTCGACGAGCGCGAGAGAGGGTGCAGGATGTGTCATCCCGAGTGCGACGAAGGATTCCTCAGCAGGAGCGGCTGCGGGATGCTTGCTTTTCCCCTTCGGGCCAGCGACCTGAAGGTTTGCGGTGCCCAGCCTGGCACCATCGCGAGGAAAGGCCAGATGTTCGCCGAAGAGGCATTGCTCCACCACCAGCTCGGTGGGTTCGCCATAGCGGCGCATGCGGTGTGCCCAGTTGACGGCTCCTCCACTCTCCTTCACGCGGTGTCCCGTCAGCGGATTATACTGCATGGCCTTGCCTGTACGGACACGGCCTTGGCTGTCTATCTGCCACCATAGGGTGGCACCGTCGGGTGTGCCTCCCACGCGGTAGCGCTTGATGGCGTCGGCGACGGCCTCGCGGGAGAACCGGGTGCGCAGCCAGGTGACGAGGTGGCTGCCCCAGGGTTGCGACTGCTCGCAGGCGCGGCGCATCTTCTCGTAATGGGCATCCTCTCCCCCCGCCCTCCCGCGAAGAGAGGGAGAGGGCTCCGCGATGCCTGCAAGCTCCCTCTTCGGGAGGGGGTTGGGGGAGGCCATTTCTCTTGGCGGGAGGTGATACCCGCAGTTGCTCTCGCGGTTGCAGCGGCCACACTGCCGGTCGTCCACGGGGCGCATGGTGGCGGTGTCTATGTAGGGTACAAACTTGCCCTTCCGTCCACAGGCCGGGCAGGTGGTGTTCCACTCGCGATGAGCCTTGCACTCGCGGTAGGTAGCTAAACGGTAACGGTAACGCATGTGAATTGAACGTTTAGAATTAAAAAATCAGTGTTCGTGCCAGAAGTTCGTGTCACCCCGCCAGAGCGGAGCGCCGAGGGGTCTCGCAGAGTCCCGAGCGCGGGATCCTCGCCACGCTCAAGATGACACTGCAAAGAGGGCGAGTTTCCGCCATTCCGCCATTCCGCCACTATATATATTTTATACGGCGACGCGGCGGTAATGGCCTCGGCTGACTGACTGTATCGCATTGGTTTTCTGCCAGATAGTAAGGTATCGCTCGACGGTACGCACGGCCACTCCCAATTCGTCACCGACACGCACCGCATCCTTTCGGGTGAACTCGGCGGGGAGTCGCGACAGGAGTTCTTCGGGCTTGGCCGCTGTCGTGACGGCGGGCTCGGCATCGTTGTAGCTCACGAGGCGGCGGTAGAGGTGCATGGTCTGCTGTACGCTCCAGTAGGCGATGAAGAGCACGGTGTCGATGTCGTCGTCGTCAATGGTGACGGCAGGCTGGGCGAGCGCTTCCATCCAGGAGCCGCACTGCTCGTAGCGGCGCATGAGGGCCACCTGCAGCATGAGGCGCTTGGCGTCGAGGTGGCGGCGGCGTACGGCCGGGACGATGTCCTGATGGCCGTAGAGGAAGAAGAAGTGGTCGTTCATGCGTGCCATGAGGCGGTTGACGTAGCGGCTCTGCTGCTCGGTGAGGGCGAGGGTGACCTTGGTGTGCGACGTGTCGAAGCGGCGCAGGGCCTCGTACATCTGTGTGGCCACGTCGGCCGTCTCGCGCAGGGTGCTGTTGAAGCGGTGTGCCTCGGCATCGGTGAGCTCGTCGATCCAGGGCAGGATGAAGGGGAGCTCCACGAAGAGCATGCGCGAGGCGAGGCCGTCCTCGACCGAGGGGATGAACTGGCGCACGGCGCCCATCGTACCGCTGAGCAGCATGGCGAGTCGGGGGCGGTAGACGATGGTGTCCTCGTCGTCGGTCTTG
The DNA here is from genome assembly GCA_045126595.1 of Bacteroidaceae bacterium. GTDB lineage: Bacteria > Bacteroidota > Bacteroidia > Bacteroidales > Bacteroidaceae > UBA1189. The sequence continues at coordinate 2,137 of JBGVOS010000071.1, forward strand.
CGGCCACGGTGGATGGGCTCCTCGTGATAGCAGTTGAGGATGTAGTGGACGAAGTCGCCGTGCTTGGCGCGGTTGGAGGAGACGGTGGTGAGCAGTTCCTCGGACATGATCAGCGAGGGGTAGGGCTCGTTGCCCTTGAGGCGCAGCACGAAGTCGGCCGACGAGGTGTCGGCAGGGATCTCGAGCGAGCGGCGCAGGGGCTTCTTGGGCTTCTGCAGCCCCTCGGGGGCGCGGCGGCCGGTGGGCTGCACCTCCTTGCGGTTCGAGAAGTGGCACTTGAGGTTCTGCTTGTAGGCCTCCTGGTCGTAGTCGTACTGCTGCAGGGCCTGCTCGCTCTCCTCGATGCGGCGGCGGTCGACGGCCTCGAAGAGGGTGCGCAGGTCGCTGATGTTGCCCTTGCCGGCGCCGCTCGTGCCGTAGTGGATGACCATCACCGCGGGCGACATGAGGCGGCGGCCGTGACGCACGTAGGCGTTGGGCATCATCGCCCCGGTGAGGGCGAAGAGGGCGGTCACCTGCGAGGTCTTCAGGAAGGGCGCGTCGTAGAGGTCGGCCACACCGGTGTAGTAGCGCGGCAGGCGGGAGATCACCTCCTCGGGCAGGGGAGGCAGCATCTCGCCGCCCACGTCGTCGTGTACGAGGTGGGTGAAGTAGTCGGCACAGGGCACGAGGTCGGTGAAGTGCTCGGAGACGAAGCGTGTAACGGTCGGTGCGTGGCGGTCATCGTCCGCGAGGCTGGCGAGCGCATGGCTCTTAACTACTTGATTGTCTTTCATATATGCATCATTTTAAAGGTTTGTTGCCAAAAAAAATATATATAGTGGCGGAATGGCGGAATGGCGGAAACTACGCCCGAAATCGGGTATACCCGACGGAAAAATCCAGTATACCCGAGAGAATAATCGGGTAAGCCCGCGAAGGAAATCGGGTAAGCCCGATTGGGGGTGAAGGGAGGAAGGGTGAAGGGTAAAGGGGTGAAGCATAAGATTTTGAGTCAGTGAATTCCATAGCCCAAAGATACTGAGTATATTTGTAGGGTATTGGTGGCCATGGCGACCAATACGGACTCAGAATTAACAATCATTAACACTATGCTTATGAGAAAAGACGACAACATCTGCGCCATAGGCGCAACCATCCATGCAGCCCGCCAGTTGTGTGGCTGCACCGTGACTGACTTTTGCCGCGAGGCGGGCATCTCCACCAAGAGCTACTACCGCCTGATGCACAAAAAAAGACGGAACCGGTGACCCATGCCCGCGTGCTCGGCTTGCTACAGCGCCTCCTCACCGAAGAGGAGTACACCACACTGTGCCGACAGTATGCCGAGGCGATCGTGAAGGATTATCTATAGGGGATGAATGCACATCCCCCGTAACGGAGGCATCCCTAGCTGAATGCCAATGACAGGATCGACAAGATGGAGGAAAGGAACCAGAGACCGATGAGCGACAGCACCACGACCAGCACCTTGCGCGTGAGGTCGGCCTGCGTCGTCTCCGACATGTTCCTCTTCACCAGGAGGACGAACTCCTCCCACGGGGTAAGGGGGCGATCGACCGATTCGTAGAACTCCTTGATGTCGCCACGATGCTCGGTATAGCGGGGCATCTCGGTCTCCTCAGCTTCCTCGGCCTCATCGTCGTGGGGCAGCAGGGCATGCTCCAGCTCCCTCTGCTGCACCTCATGACGCAACCTTTCGAGCTCATTCACGGCATCCTCATCGCGACGCTCCATCACCCTGTCATAGGCAATGTCGCTAGCGCTCCTGCGGCACGCCTCGTAGAATTCCTTGATGTCGCCACGGCTCTCGGTATAGAGAGGTGCCGCAGGCTCGTCGACGGGCTCGTCGGCCTCGACGGTCATCCAGGGCGAAGCGGCGGGACGGAGGGGAGCAGAATAGGTATCCCGACCAGGCTCCTCCTCTTCTTCCTCCTCCTCGCGCAGTAGGCGCAGGATATCCTCCAGCAGCGCAGCGTCGGTAGTGATGGTGCAGCGCTCGCACAGTTCCTCGGGCAGCGGGACGCCGTCGGCAAGGCACAGGAGCACGGGCATCTCCCTGCCAATGACACACTGCAGCAACGCCGTGGCATAGGGCGTGGCAGGAAGGCTGTCGCCCAGCGCCACAAACACGCCACACTCCTCAAGGATGGTGCGCGCATAGTCGCCCAGCGCATAGCCGCTCTCCACACAGTCGAGGTAGCACCGCAGGTGCTCACGGTCCAACTGTGCCGATAGCTCATAGGCACGGCTCGACCAACTCATCGAATAGCTGACAAAGACATCGTAGTTCATACAGGTAGGTTTCGATTACCGCAAAAGTAATGCTTTTTCTCCAAACAAACAATGCCAACCCGAACCTTTCACCCTAAGCCCTACACTCTAAACACTAAACCCTACGGCTCGCCCAGATGACGGAAGATCACCGCCACCTGAGGACGGGTGAAGCGGCGGTCATCGGCCCGATAGCCGAGACGGGAGAGCTCGTCGAGCAGGCCGTGGCAGCGGTGCAGGTAACGGTTCAACATGCGAATGGCACTCTCGCGCGTGGCGCGAGGCGAATACAGGCAGGCCAGCTCGCCCTTGGTGTAGGAGCGCAGCTCGGGGCGCTCGTCGTCATAGTCGGTCATGGGGATAAGGGTTAAAAAAGAATGGTTAGCAACTGATTATCTGTATGTAAAGTTACAAAAAAGTCACAACATAGGCAAGCATTTCCCCTAAAAGTTTAGTCTCAGGAACCGAAAAATAATACAAAAAAGTTGCCCATCACAATAAGTAGGGCTACCTTTGCACTCACAAACGTTTAACTTCATTAACAACCCCAAACAACAAACGGTATGAAAAAACTTATTGCAATGGCAGCAGCCATCGTGTTTGCCCTCGGCGCAAACGCACAGATCGGAAAAGGAGAAGTAGTATTGGGCGCAAGCGTAGGCGTAGGTAACACCGTATACTCAGGCGACGACTACACCAGCAAGCTCATCCCCCTCAACCTCGACGTTGAGGTAGGCGTAGCCGAAAACCTCTTCGACGTAGAGAGCCTCAGCCTCGGCGTAGGCGCACTCGCATCGTACACCCAGGCCAAGATAGAGGGGGGCTTCGGTGACATCAAGGCCGGCTGGAGAAACAGCGCCACCATCCTCGGCGCCAAGGGTGCCCTCCACTACAACCTCGGCGTGGAGAAGCTCGACACCTACGTAAGCCTCTCGCTGGGATACACCATCGCAAGCGTCAAGGCCTACGGCAAGGCTGGCGACAACAAGGAAAGCTTTGACAGCAACACTAACGAGAATGCCAGCGGATTCTACTACGGCATCTCGCTCGGTGCACGCTACTGGTTCACCGACTTCCTCGGCGTGAACCTCGAGGCTGGCTACGGCCTCTCGTTCCTCAAGGCAGGACTCAGCTTCAGATTCTAAACGACAGAAAGAGACGGTCGCCAAGACCGGCAGACAGTCCCACGAGGGCGCATCAACCGATGCGCCCTCTTTTTTTTGCCACACCGGGAAAACACACCCTCCACACCCCCTCAACAGCGGTACTGAGGAAGCGCCGCTAATGCTTATCTTTGTACTACGAAAACGATGAATGAGGGACAGACGAATGAAGCCATCCGGAGGGCACCGTTCACCCTTAACCCCAACCGTTCACCGCTTTCAACCAACCCTAATCATTAACCCTTAAAAACTATTACACCATGCCTATCACGTATGCCGTAAAGAAAACCAAGAACCCCAAGAACCCTGAGACCCCCTTCTACCACGCACAGGCCATCAAGACCGGCGAGCTCACCCTCGAGAAGCTGGCCAAGCGCATCAACAACTCGACCACCGTGACGCAGACCGACTGCCGCGCCGTGCTCATCTCGATGAAGGAACACATCATCGAAGCCCTCACCGAGGGACAGGTGGTGGTGCTCGACGACCTCGGCCGCTTCCAGGTGACCCTCCAGGGCAAGTGCTACCCCGCCGAGATGATGCAGGCCGAGGACTTCTCGCCCACAGCACAGATCAAGGGACACAAGATCGTATTCCGCCCCGACGTCAAGCTCAAGAAGGCCGTAGCCATGGACTTCTCGCTGAAGCGCGTGTCGTCGGAGGTGATGGAGTAGCTTCTGTGCCGCTCTATGCGGCACGAAGCTAACGACTGCCCAAATGCCACAAACTCAGAAACTTAAAAACTATGAACACAAAAACCCCTTTCAACTGGAGCCGTCTCCTCAAAGTACTCATCGCACTGCTCACCGCCCTCGCCAGCTCGCTGGGCATAGCAAGCTGCGTCTGAGCTATGAACACGCTCCTACGTGCGCTGCTGCTCATCGGCAGCGCACTCACACTCATCGCGTAATTACACGTGAATTAGCACAATAATAATTTATGGAAAATTCGTGGGCAATTTGTGATAATTCATGTCGAAAAGAAAAAGAACACGAATTGCCATGAATTTTCCACGAATTTATCATGAATAAATAATATAGATTCAATGAAGTATTTTAGTATATCAGAACTCACCGCCAGCGCCACCGCACTGCGCGAGGGCATAGACAACCGCCCGTCAAAGTGTGCATACCACCTGCTGCACGTACTCGTAGAGCAACTCCTCGACCCCATCCGCAAAGCGTGGGGCAAACCGATAGTAGTGTCCTCGGGCTACCGCTGCAAGCAGCTCAACGAGCTCATTGGGGGCGTGAAGAACAGCCACCACATCCTCGGCTGCGCAGCCGACATCATCGCAGGAAACAGAGCCGACCACCGCCGCCTGTTCCAGCTCATCCAGCAGATGCAGGAGCAGGGCAAGATACGCTTCACCCAATTGATATGGGAGGGCGGTGGGAGATGGATACACCTCTCATACGTGCCCAGCGACCTGCGCTGCCAGGTGATAGCGTAACACCCCGCCACGCCGGGACCCAAAAGACGGCAGGCAAGCACCCGAGATGCTTGCCTGCCGCTGTATATGTATGGCAGAGACACTGCCCTACCCTCATTCGACGAAGACCTTCTTGCCCTCCACGATGTTGATCCCCCTCTGCGGAGCAAGCAGGCGCTGCCCGGCGATGTTGTAGACCTGCGGGGAAGCACCTACGGCAGAAACGGCACTGATGCCCGTAGATGTGCCGAAGCGCAGGATGAGCTCGTCGGCCTCGGGCATGCTGCACTCCATCCAACACTGGTTGGCGGCTACAGGAGCCGAGCCCTCGAAGGTCTCAAACCCGGCCTCACCGTCCTGCATGGCAAGGAGATACTTGCGCATGTCGTCGCCCTGGGTAAGCGTCCCGGACACATAGTGCCCCTTGAGCAGCGACTGGTCGAGAGAGCTCTTGGCACCCCCATCGTTCATCGTGATGGGCAGGGCATAGCTCCCCTCGTGGCCGTTGATGATAGCGGGAGTGCCGCCCTTGAGCGTCTCGCCCGGAGTGGCGATGGGGCTCAGCGTACAGGTGTAGCCACCCGCCTCGCTGTCGAAGGCGATGCCCGTGGCCGTGGCATCGTAGGCACAGGCTCCCTCGGGGATGACCACACTGAAGGGCAGGCAGATGGCCGCCGTGCCGGTGGAGGGGAGGGTGAGCGGGAAGGCGGCAAGCGGCTCTACGGTATAGCTGGCAAGGCCAGCCTTGACCGACTTGTCGTTGCCGGCCACGCCGTGCTCGGTGTAGATGTTCAGGTAGTTGATGCCCTCGCTCGTGCTGCGTATCTTATAGAGAGAGGCCGTGGCAGTCTCCTCGAAGAGGTATACACCGGCCTCGGACTCATCGTCGGAAAACATGAAGTGGCCCCAGGTAGTAAGACGCGGCTCACACAGCACCTTGCCCTGCATGGAGAGGGTATAGCCCAAGCCCGAGGGACGCACGATGACCACCTCGTCGCCCGCGGCCGTGGAGGTGAAATGATCGGGCGAGAGGAGCTTGTAGCCCTCGCTGTTGTGGCGGTCATGAGTGGCATTGTAAGCGATGAAGAGGGGCTTGCCGTTGTACTTGATATGGTAGGCACCGTAAAGCTCCGAGGTGACCGAAGAGGAGGGGGCGATGCGCACCCGCTCCAGCTCGTCGCGCAGGCTGTCTACCACTTGAGGATACTCGACGGCCCTGTTTGCCGTCTCGTCATACTCGCCATCGACACGGCGGAAGATCTGCGGCGACGTGGAGTATCCGGTCTCGATCTTGGGACCCCAGGGTATCATCGCAGCACCGCCCTTGGGCTCGATATACTTCCATTCCGGAGTGCGGAGGGTGAGCGTATGGTTCTGTGCCATACCGATAGCATAGCTGCGGCCCTCGTCCTCATCGCCGAGCCATGCAGCCACCTGCTCGGGCTGGCCGTCGGGCGAGAGAGCCTTGCCGTCGCCCACACCCACTACGCTGGCCATCACGTCGAGGAAGTCGATCTGCGATACCAGAGCATCCTTCACGGCTGCCTCCCCGATGAGGGCAGGCCAGTGTACGATGAAGGGCACGCGGGTGCCGCCCTCGTAGGCACTGTACTTGCCGCCGCGCAAACCACCCGTAGGCGAGTGCTCGCCCACAAGCTCTTCAGACTGGTCTACGTAGCCGTCGTCGAGCACGGGACCGTTGTCACTGGTAAGGATGATGAGGGTATTGTCGAGCAGGCCCTGCTCCTCGAGGGCAGCTACAATCTCACCCACGCTCCAGTCGAACTGCACGATGGCATCGCCACGCAGGCCCATCGAGCTCTGACCGCGGAAACGGGGGTGCGGGAAGCGGGGCACGTGCACGTCATTGGTGGCAAAGTAAATGAAGAAGGGCTCATCGCTATTGGCCTTGATGAAGTCGACCGCATGACGGGTGATGCTGTCGGCAATGTTCTCGTCTTTCCAGAGTGCCTTGCCGCCACCCTTCATGTAGCCGATGCGGCCTATGCCGTTGACTATCGAGTTGTTGTGCCCGTGCGAACTCTTGAGGTTGTAGAGCAATTCGGGATTGCTGCTTCCCGTGGGTTCGCCGTCGAAGTTCTGGTTGTAGCTGACGTAGATGGGTGCCGTGGGGTCGTAGTTGGCCACGCTGCTGTTCTCGATGAAGACGCAAGGTACGCGGTCGGCCGTGGCGGCCATAATGTAGGAGTAGTCGAAGCCTATGTCGGGCAGGGCCGGCGAGATGGGCTTGTTCCAGTCCTGCTTGCCCGTCTGCGCACCCAGACCGAGGTGCCACTTGCCGAATGCGGCCGTGGTATAGCCAGCAGCCTTGAAGACGTCGGCTACAGTATACTGGTCGGGAGAGACAATCATCGCCGCATCGCCTGCCGCCACATCGGTGCCCGACTTGCGCCAAGGATACTCACCCGTGAGCAGGGAGTAACGCGAAGGAGTACTCGTAGAGGCCACGGCATGGGCGTTGGTAAAGCGCAATCCACTGTTGGCCAAGCGATTGACATTCGGTGTCTTGACACCTACAGCACCGTAGCACTCAAGGTCGCCAAACCCCAAGTCGTCGGCATAAATCATGACTACATTAGGACGAGCACTGCGGGTATCAGGCCTAGTTGCGGCCTCCTGTGCCTCCTGCGCAAAAAGCGCACCCGGAAGGGCTGCCAGAGAAAGAAAACCTACATTCATGTTCTTCATAGCGATTCTTTTTTAAAGACATGCTGCAAAGATACAATTTATCCGCAAAATCCTAAAGGCCGACACTATAAATTCTCACGAAAACAGGAAAAGAGCCACAAGCAAGCAAAGGGGACCACAGGGGAAAAGAGGTGGTACAAGGGGAAAGAAGAGGCACAAGGGGAAAGAAGAGGCAGGCACCCTACGGATGCCTGCCTCCTCGTAGCTATGCGATGTGCAGAGCGGGATGATTACATCATGCCGTCCATGCCGCCCATACCGGGAGCCATGGGTGCGGGCTTGTCTTCCTTCTTCTCCACGATGACACACTCGGTGGTGAGGAACATGCCGGCGATAGAGGCGGCGTTCTCCAATGCCACGCGGGTCACCTTGGCGGGGTCAACGACACCGGCGGCCTTCATGTGCTCGTATACATCGGTGCGGGCATTGTAGCCGAAGTCGCCTTCGCCCTCACGTACCTTCTGCACCACTACGGCACCCTCCTTACCGGCATTGGCCACAATCTGGCGCAGAGGCTCCTCGATGGCACGCTTGATGATGTCGATACCGGTGGTCTCGTCGGCATTGTCGCCCTTGAGGCCTTCGAGTGCATCGATGGCACGGATGTAGGCTACACCACCACCAGGCACGATACCCTCCTCGATGGCTGCGCGGGTAGCGCAGAGTGCGTCGTCAACGCGGTCTTTCTTCTCCTTCATCTCTACCTCAGAGGCTGCTCCCACGTAGAGTACGGCTACACCGCCTGCGAGCTTGGCCAGACGCTCCTGGAGCTTCTCCTTGTCGTAGTCGCTCTTGGTAGCGGCAATCTGTGCCTTGATCTGTGCCACGCGCTCGGCAATGGCATCCTTGCTGCCTGCACCGTTGACGATGGTCGTGTTGTCCTTCGACACGGTCACCTTGTCGCAGCGGCCCAGCATCTCAAGGGTAGCCTGCTCGAGTGAGAGGCCCTTCTCCTCGCTGATGACGATGCCGCCGGTGAGGATGGCGATGTCTTCGAGCATCTCCTTGCGACGGTCACCGAAGCCGGGAGCCTTCACGGCACAGATCTTGAGCTGTGCACGGAGACGGTTCACTACGAGTGTGGTGAGCGCCTCGCTGTCTACGTCCTCAGCGATGACGAGGAGCGGACGGCCCGTCTGGATAGCAGGCTCGAGGATGGGGAGGAACTCCTTCAGGTTAGAGATTTTCTTGTCATAGATGAGGATATAGGGGTTGTCCATCACGCACTCCATCTTCTCGGTGTCGGTGACGAAGTAGGGAGAAAGGTAGCCGCGGTCGAACTGCATACCCTCAACCACGCCGATAGAGGTCTCGGTGCCCTTGGCCTCCTCGATGGTGATGACGCCATCCTTGGATACGCGGCGCATGGCGTCGGCGATGAGCTTACCTATTTCGGGGTCGTTGTTGGCCGAGATGGTAGCCACCTGTTCAATCTTGTCGTAGTCGCTGCCTACAGCCTCAGATTGCTCCTTGATGTTCTCTACCACCTTGGCTACGGCCTTGTCAATACCGCGCTTGAGGTCCATGGGATTGGCACCGGCAGTGACGTTCTTGATGCCTACGTTTACGATGCTCTGTGCAAGTACGGTAGCGGTAGTGGTACCGTCGCCGGCATCGTCACCGGTCTTCGAAGCAACCGACTTCACAAGCTGTGCGCCGGTGTTCATGAAGGGGTCGGCCAGCTCCACCTCCTTGGCTACGGTGACACCGTCCTTGGTGATGTGGGGAGCGCCGAACTTCTTCTCGATGATTACGTTGCGGCCTTTGGGGCCGAGGGTTACTTTCACTGCGTTGGCAAGCTCGTCGACACCCTTCTTGAGCTGCTCGCGAGCTTCCATATTGAATACAATTTCTTTTGCCATAGTATTGTTTAATTTCAAGTTAAGAATCAGAATACGTCATTCAGAGCATCGCGAAGAATCTTATTGCGTCCGGGAGACCCTTCACATCCGTTCAGGATGACACGAATGTTTGTTATCCCAAGATTGCCAGAATGTCGCTCTGGCGCATGATGAGATACTTGGTACCTTCGAATTCAAGCTCGGTTCCGGCATACTTGCCGTAGAGGATGGTGTCGCCCACCTTTACGAGCATCTCTTCGTCCTTGGTGCCGTTGCCTACAGCTACTACCTCACCCTTGAGGGGTTTCTCCTTGGCGGTGTCGGGAATGATGATGCCGCCGATGGTCTTTTCTTCGGCCGGTGCAGGGATAACGAGCACGCGGTCTGCTAATGGTTTAATGTTCATTATTTCTTAGTTTTTATATGTTTATAGAATATTGTTGCACTTTTCTCCGCAGACAAAGAAACGAAATACATGCCACGTTTGTTTGCGGGGCTGTTTCGTGTCATATTGATTGCCTACGAGGAATGTCGTGATGACAGATTGGCAGTCAGTCGAGTTCGAAAAGCAACTTCTCCAACTGCTCGGCAGTGAGCCAGCGGTGCAGCGAACCACGGTGAGCTACGGTGATGCCACCTGTCTCCTCAGAAACCACGATGGCCAGAGCATCGGTCTCCTGCGATATGCCGAGAGCGGCACGGTGGCGCAGCCCCATCGACTTGGGGATGTCCATGCTGTGCGATACGGGCAGCAAGCAGCCGGCAGCCAAAATACGTTTCTGACCGATAATCATGGCTCCATCATGCAGAGGGCTGTTCTTGAAGAAGATGTTCTCGATGAGCAGTTGGTTGATGTCGGCATTTACCGTCTCGCCCGTCTTGATTACCTCGCCCAGCTTGTCGCCCTGCTCGATGACTATGAGGGCGCCCTCCTTGCGCTTGGCCATGTTCATGCAGGCCATCACGATGGGCATCAGGGCGCTGTGGTCGGTAGAGGCAGACTCTTTCTTGGTGAACAAATCAAAGAAACGACGTACACGACGCTGCGAGCCTACATCGCGAAGGAAGTGACGTATCTCGTCCTGGAAGAGCACGATGAGCGCCAAGGCACCTACGTTGACCAGCGTATCAAGAATACCGCCCAAGAGACGCATCTGGAAAATCTGTGACACCAACACCCAAACGACAACAATCGTGAGGATACCGACAAACAGATTGAGTGAGCCGGACGTCTTCATGAACTTGTACAGGTAGAAGAGCATGAGCGCAACCAGAAAGACATCTATCAAATCCTTTATACTGAATCCGAGTAACATGGCATTGAATACTAATGGTGAATTATGAATTGTGAATTTTCTCTACTATTTCCACTGCCTCTACGGCGGCTTTCACATCGTGGACGCGCAAGATGTGGGCTCCCTTCATGAGAGCTATGGTGTGCAGCGCCGTGGTGCCATTGAGAGCCTCCTCGGGGGTACAGCCGAGATGTTTGTATATCATCGACTTACGAGACACTCCCACGAGCAACGGACATTCGAGCAGATGCAGTTCCTCGAGATGCGCCATAAGGCGATAGTTCTCGTCAATCGTCTTTCCGAAACCGAAGCCGGGGTCTACCACTATGTCGTTCACCCCCATGAGGTGCAGGCGTCCGATGCGCCCGGCAAGGTCGTACATCATCTCCTGCCACATCCCGTTGCCATTGTGGGTCAGGATGTAGGGTACGCCAAGACGCGCCACGGTGTCGAACATGCGGTCATCCATCTTTCCGCCCGAAATGTCGTTGATGATATGCACGCCATGCTCCTTGACACATCGCTCGGCCACCGAGGCGCGAAACGTGTCGACCGAAAGGATGGCCTCGGGCACGGCATCGCGTATCACAGGCAGAGCCAATGACAAGCGGCGCAACTCCTCCTCCTCACTGACGGGAGCAAGTCCCGGCTTCGTCGAGCAGGCGCCGATGTCGATGATGGCGCCGCCTTCACTCACAATGGCTCGGGCACGACGGGCAATGGCATCGGCCGTGTGCATCTGCGAAGCCTCATAGAACGACTCGGTAGTGACATTCAGGATGCCCATCACCAAGGGACGGTCGAGCGAAACAAGCCGCCCGCCAAGGTTCAGCGTATAGGGTATGGGACGAGGTGTGTTCATATCATGGGCAAAGGTATAAAAAAAATCCCGACAAACCGAAGCACCGAGTTGCCGAATATAAAAAGATTGCGTACTTTTGTAGGAAATTCGCGAAATCGCAATCCACAGCATAAAAACAGACAACATATATGGCAACAAATGATTTGATCGTAGCTATCGAGCTGGGCTCATCGAAGATTGCCGGCGCCGTAGGCTACAAGCGTCCCGACGGCAGCTTGCAGGTGATCGCCTATGCCGACGAACCGGTAACGGGATTCGTGCGCCGTGGCGTGGTGTACAACATAGACAAGACGGCACAATGCCTCTCGAACCTTATCAACCGGTTGGAACCCGAACTGGGCGGAAAGACGATAGAGCAGGTATACGTGAGTGTGGGAGGATATACCTTGCACTCGGAGCTGAACACCGTAACACGCACTTTCGAGGAGGAGACACGCGTATCGGATGCTATCGTGGCCGACATGGAGGAGAGCAACGCCACCCTTCAATACCCCGGAAACAACATCCTGCTCATGGTATCGCAGGAATACAAGATAGGCAACAACCTGCTGAACGACCCCGTGGGTGTCAACTGCACCCGTATCGAGGGAAACTATCTCAACGTGCTTGCCCGCACCTCGGTGATGGCGGGCACATCGAAGAGCTTCGAGATTGCCAAGATCAGCATTGCCGACGACTCCATAGCGCCTCTCGCAGCGGCCGAGGCACTGCTCACCGAGAACGAACGCCGCCAGGGCTGCGCCTTGGTGGACTTCGGTGCCGACACCACGACCCTGTCCATCTACAAGGGCGGCTGCCTGCGTTTCCTCACGGTAATCCCCTTGGGCTCGCAGAACATCACCCGTGACCTTTGTTCGCTGAAGCTTGACGAGCAGGAGGCCGAGCAGTTGAAGTGCGAGTATGGCCTCACCCTCCCCGAGAGTGCCGACGAGCGTGTCAAACTCGCCGACGACCGCTCGGTAGAGTTGCGCCAGGTGCACGAGGTCATCGAAGCCCGCTTCGAGGAGATACTGGCCAACGTATGCCACCAGATTGAAGCTTCGGGCTATGCCGACAAACTGCATGCCGGCGTGGTATGCTGTGGCGGAGGCATCAACCTCAAGGGAATAGAGACAGCCTTGGCACAAAAGCCGCAGACCGGCAAGGCGCGCCTGGCACGCAACACCGCAATCCAAGTGGAGTGGAGCACCGCCGAACAGCCCGAAAACGGCACACAGGGAGTTCTCGTGGGCCTGCTCATGAACGGCGACGAGGCCTGCTGCTCGGAATACATACCGGAGATAAAGCCCGAAGATGAGAGTAAGGCCGTGACAGGCAACCTCTTCACCGACGACGGCGAGAGCGCACAGGAGGAGCGCGACCGCAAGCGCGAAGAGGAGATACGGCGCAAGCGCGAAGAGGCCGAGAGAAAGAAGAAAGAGATTAAGGAGAAGCAGAAAGGATTCCTGTCGGGCATCATGAAGCGCATCAAGACGCTGACCGATGACTTTGAAGACAGAGTGGGCGACTTCCTTGCCGATGAAGATAAAGAGGATAACAAATAAAAACAGCAAACAACACTATGAACGATAACGATATAATGCCTTTTGACCTGCCCACCGAGGAAAGGAAGATAATCAAGGTCATCGGTGTGGGTGGCGGTGGCGGTAATGCGGTGAAGAACATGTACCGCACCGGCATACAGGACGTGTCATTCGTCTTGTGCAACACCGACAATCAGGCACTGGCCAAGTCGGAGATACCCGTCAAACTGCAGATTGGTCGCGAGACCACCAAGGGCCTTGGCGCAGGTAACGACCCCGAGGTGGCCCGCCAGGCAGCCGAGGAGAACATCGAGGACATACGCAAGCAGTTCCAGGACGGGACGGAGATGGTATTCATCACTGCCGGCATGGGTGGCGGCACGGGTACAGGCGCCGCTCCCGTAGTGGCCCGCGCAGCCAAGGAGGCCGGCGTGCTCACCGTAGGTGTGGTGACCATCCCCTTCAAGTTTGAGCTGCGCCCGAAGATTGTGCAGGCCCTGAAGGGCGTCGACGCCATCTCGAAACACGTGGACGCGCTGCTCGTCATCAACAATGAGCGCCTCTTCGAGATATACCCCAACCTGAAGGTGAGCGAGGGCTTCCGCCGCGTGGACGACACGCTGACCATCGCCGTGAAGAGCATTTCGGAAATCATCACCACAGAGGGTACCATCAACCTCGACTTCCGCGACGTCAGCAAGGTACTCCGCAACGGCGGCGTGGCCATCATGAGCTACGGCACCGGCAAGGGCGAGAAGCGTCTGGCACAAGCCATCGAGAACGCCCTGCACTCGCCTCTGCTCAACGATAACGACATCTACAACTCGAAGAAGATACTCTTCAACATCTACGACAGCCCCAAGCACCCGCTCGTGGTGGAGGAGATGGAGGAGATAGGACGCTTCACCGACAAGTTCATCAGCAAGGACATCGAGGTCATCTGGGGTATGGCTACCGACGAGAATCTCGACGAGGAAGTCAAGATTACCATCCTCGCCACAGGCTTCGGCGTAAGCAACATCCCGGGCATGAACAAGACCATCGAGGTGAACAACGCCCCCGCGGAAACCCGCGAGGAAACGCCCGAAGAGAAGATACAACGACTCGAAGAGGAACAGAAGAACGCAAAGATGATTAAGGACTATTATGGCGACAACAACTTGGCCACCAAGCGTAGCTTCCACATCTTTAAGCTCGAGGGCGACGACCTCTTCAACGACGACCTCATCGACGCCATCGACTCGCTGCCCACCTATACCCGCTCGAAGCAGGACCTCAGCGACCTGGAATGTAAACGCAAATAACATATAAAAATGGAAAAGAAACCCGAAAACCAGCTTCAAATAGAACTGAAGGAAGACGTAGCACAGGGCGTATATTGCAACCTGGCCGTCATCTCACACTCCTCGTCAGAGTTCATCATGGACCTCATCCGCGTGCTCCCCGGCATGCCCAAGGCCCAGGTACAGACACGCGCCATCCTCACCCCCGAACACGCCATGCGCCTCATGCTTGCCCTGCAGGACAACATCAAGAAGTATGAGCAGACGTTCGGTCCCATCCGCCTGCCCGAGCAGGGAAAGGGAACCTACATCCCCCGATTAAGCGACTTCAAGGGCGAGGCATAATGCATTTAACCTGCAAACTTTTTATGGCTTTATATTTGCCGTAACACAAATAAAAACTAATTTTGCAACAAAGATCATACACACAACTTAAAAACAAAACAGATTATGAAAGAACTGAAAGGAACAAAGACCGAGAAGAACCTGCAGATGGCATTTGCAGGCGAGTCACAAGCACGTAATAAGTACACCTACTTCGCATCAAAGGCAAAGAAAGAGGGCTACGAACAGATTGCAGCCATCTTCCAGGAGACCGCCGACAATGAGAAGGAGCACGCCAAGTTGTGGTTCAAGCATCTGGGCGGCATAGGCACCACCGCCGAGAACCTCATCGCTGCCGCTGCCGGCGAACACGAAGAGTGGACCGACATGTACGCACAAATGGCCCGCGAGGCCCGCGAAGAGGGCTTCATCGCCATCGCCGAACAGTTCGAGGGCGTAGCTAAGATCGAGAAGGAGCACGAGGAGCGCTACCTCAAGCTGCTGGCCAACGTACAGGGCAAACTCGTCTTCTCACGCGACGGCGACTGCATATGGCAGTGCCGCAACTGCGGACACATCTGCGTAGGCAAGGAGGCCCCCGAAGTATGCCCCGTATGTGACCATCCCCAGGCACACTTCCAACTCAAGCCCGAGAACTACTAATCCCCACTGGCATTCTAAACGGAGCGAAGAATTTCTAGGACATTGCGCGAGATTCTTCGCTACGCTCAGAATGACACCGAATCTTGATTATATAACTTTATAAACATATACTGAAATGGCAATACAAATCACCGACAGCAATTTTGAAGAACTCTTGGCACAGGGCAAACCTGTAGTAGTAGACTTTTGGGCCACATGGTGCGGTCCCTGCAAGAAAATCGCTCCCGATATCGAAGCCCTGGCCGAAGAGTACGACGGCCGTGTCATCATCGGCAAGTGCGACGTAGACGACAACGACGAGCTCACATCAAAGTTCGGCGTACGCAACATCCCCACCGTCATCTTCCTCAAGAACGGCGAGGTGGTGGACAAGACCGTAGGCGCAGCCACCAAGGCCGCCTTCGACGAGAAGATCAAGGCATTGCTCTAATAAAGGCCAATCATATGAACGACGAATTCCTCATGGACGACCTCGATGACGACAAGACCGTCGAGTTCATCCGTAACTTCCTTCCCGTAGAGCTCAAGGAGAAGTTCACCGACGACGACCTCTACTACATCATCGACGTCATCGCCGACTACTACTTCTCAAGCGGACTGCTCGATGCCAAACCCGATGCCGACGGCTGTGTGGAAATCGACACCGACAAGATCGTAGCCTACATCGTCAAGGAGGCCAAGAAGGACAAGATCGGCGACTGGCTCCCCGAGGACATTGAACTCGTGGTGCAGGCCGAGATGGAATACGGCAACAGCCTCGGACAAGTAGACTGAACCCTACCCCGACAGCCGTTACCGGTCACAACGAACCGATGAGCGCATCCCCCAAGGCCGCGCTCATCTTCGTTTCGGGTATACCCGACCGGTACGGAGGGTATACCCGATTTGCAAAACGGGTATACCGTCGAAGAAAATCAGGTGAACCCGTTTCATGCGGAGGGTCCACCTGATTTTCCGTATCATTGTCCTTGACGGCTATTCGGTCCATTATCCGTCACTCAAGGACATGAAACAATAAAGGGAAAGGGCTCATGCCCTTCCCTTTGTCGTGTCATTTCAGTTCTTCGATAAGTCCTTCGTACGCATTCACGAAGCCGTTCATCGGGATGGGCCTCATCTCGCCCTCCTTCAGCGGTGCGCGGTTCGCCTCTTCCTTCTTGAACTCGTCGATTCGTCTCTGCATCCAGCCTATAGCCGTCTTACGGACCTTGGCGTCATCGCTGTTCCGCTGTATGCGCAGCGCCCAGTTGTAGATGTACATGTCGTTATCGCCAAACTTCTTAAGGTATTTGCTGCACTGCTTTGCATACTCGCGCCAGTTCCCGGTAGTCTCGGCTACATGGATGTCCGACATAAGGACGATTTCGTCGCGGTTCTCCACGCCCCATTTCTTCATCTCCTTGACGTATGCCTTCATGGCCTTGCTGTCAAAGGTCGCCGTACCGTCAGCCTCCTTCGTGAGCAGTGTGCGCGGATAGCTCATCCACGTGGAGCCCATCATGCGGTCCAGAGCAGGGCCGGGGTATTTGGCCTTGAACTCGTCCTCGTGCTGCAATACATACTGGAAGGCCGGCGACATGGGCGACGAGTTATATTTAAGGAAGGTGTTGAAGAGCTGCTCATCGGCCAACAGTTCCTCGGTCTTTCCTTCGAGCATTCCTCCGGCCACGGCCTTTGCCTTTTCGCTGTCGTAAGCCTTGTCCAGCACGGTCAGATACCGGTACAGGAATTCGGAGCTGCGCTCTCCGCTGTCGTACTTGTCGTTCATGGCCGAGAGGCTGTTCTCGCCCACGGCATTCTTCACATCCTCGACAAACTCCTCGGCGCTCTTCTTACCGCCTACAAGACGGCCTATCTCCTTGCCCTCGCCATCGAAGATGATGAATGTGGGGTAGGCTCTCACCCCAAAGCGCTTGGCCAGCTCGGGACCCTCGCCCTTCTCCATGTCTATCTTGATATTGACATACTCGCGGTTGAAGTAGTCACCGGCCGCCTTCTGTGGGAAGATTTCCCTCGTCATCATCTTGCACGGGCCACACCAGCTGGTGTAGCAGTCGAGGAACACCTTTTTCCCGGATTCACGGGCCAGGTCTACCGCCTCGGCGAAGGTCTTTCCCTCGAGAAATACGACGCCCTCATTTTCCTGTGCGCTCAAATGTGAGAAGCATGCACCTGCAATAGCTACGAAGCATGCAAACAGTGTCTTTTTCATTGTGTGTGTCATTGAAGTTGTATAAATCATTTAAAACCAGTGTTCTGCTTTATCTTCCCGTCCGACAGGCGGATTTCGTAGTCTGAGACGGGCAGGTTCCACCGTGCCTTGTCGATGGCGCCCAGCTTCGTGTCGCCCAGAAGGTTGTTTGTGCGCATGAGGTCCCAGCGGTAGTGGCCCTCGTAGGCCAGTTCCCTGTTGCGCTCCTTGAGCAGCACCTTCAGGAAATCCTCCACGGAGGAGAAATCGGCAGTGGTGTACAGTGCCGGTTTCAGTCCCTCGGGGAATGCCCGCTGGCGGATGTCATTGAGGTGGTCAACGGCCTCTTTCGTCACCGCATTCGCGGTTCTCACCAACGTCTCGGCATAGGTGAGCTTCACCTCAGCCAGTCTGATGTAGATAACATCGTTGTACTCTCCTCCACTATACTTCATCGTGGTGCTGTCCTTCTGATTGTCATTTTTTGAACCGGCCCAGATGAGGTATGTCCTGCGGGCATCATTCTCATCATACAGTTCCTTCATGGTAGATGGCACATACAGCGAGTTCTTACGATAGTAGTTGATGCCACTGGGGTAGTTGTCGATATACAATCTGCTGGGCTGATAGAAAATCAGTTCGTTGCTGCGGGTTGTCGGGTCGGGATAAGAGCCCGATTGTGTATACTCATTGCTGGGGAACAAAGCCGTGCTGAACTCTGTGCTGGAGTTGGCGAATGTGTAGCCGGTGGTCTTGAGTACGGCTTCGGCCATATCACGCGCCAGGCCCAGTTCTGCTTGGTTATTGGTGTATGTACCCTTATACAAATAGACTCTACTTAGAAGCGCCTGGGCAGCAGCCTTGTTGGCACGTATTCTGGACTTGATGTCGGGAACACTGGCAGGCAAATCTTTGATTGCATCTTCAAGGTCAGTGATAATCTGATCCCATATTGCAGCATTGGAAGAACGTCCCGATACCTCATTGGGGTTGTAGCCGTTGTATGGTTCAAGATTGAGCACTACACCATCTCCCGTATCGTTGCCCAAGAGGGCCTGGTCTCCATAGGCTG
Source organism: Bacteroidaceae bacterium (assembly GCA_045126595.1). Classification (GTDB taxonomy): domain Bacteria; phylum Bacteroidota; class Bacteroidia; order Bacteroidales; family Bacteroidaceae; genus UBA1189. Next base: position 20,769 of record JBGVOS010000071.1, read on the forward strand.
CCAATAGGTAGAAATAGATGTAAGCACGTATGAACTTGGCTTCCGCTATATGCTGACGCTCTATCGCCTCATTGTATTGGCCGTAGCGTGAGATTCCTATAATGATATTATTGGAAAAGTCTATCGCATTGTATCCCCATTGCCAGATGTTTTTCAGCACGCCATCATGCTCCGTGCTACTGAACTCACCCTTTTCGATGGCAAGATATGCGGTTCTGTTTTCACGGATGGCAAAGTTCTCCGTTGTCAAGTCACCGAGTTGATAGGTATAGCCCGTGTTGGCATAGTTGTTCTGGTCTTGTGGAGCACCGGCCATGAAGACATTAAGGCGGACATAGTTGCCCATCAAGGCTGCTTCTGCCGTTTTCTCATTCTTGTATACTTTCTCATCCACGAGCGTGTTCTCAGGAGCGTAGTCGAGTTCGCAAGAGGCGAGCATCGCAAGAGAACATACCAACAGATATGCAATATTTTTCTTTGTAGTCATTTTCTTCTAGTGCGTTAAGATTAGAAACTTGCTCTGATACCGAATTGACAACTGCGCGACTGTGGCATGGTACTGTTGTCATAACCAGCACCTATGGCTGAAGAGCCGAAAGCACTGACCTCGGGGTCCAAACCTGAGTACTTCGTGAAAGTGAGAAGGTTGGTAAATGTGGCGAACACACTCAGTTGCTTGAATGTCTTAGTCCTGATAAGGAGGCGTTGTGGTACATTGTAGGTCAATGTCACATTCTTGAGTCGCAGGTATGAGTTGTCTTCCAGGAAACGGGTTGTTGTAATGGCAGTGGTGTAGTCGTAGCCATTGACAATCGAACTGTTGTTCAGTTTAGGAATGTCGGTTTCCTGTCCAGGAATCTGCCACATGCTCAGTACCTCCTTGCCGAGGTTGTTGGCATCAGTGTTCGTATAGGTCAACAGGGTTGCGCGGGTGCTATTCATCATCTTGCTTCCGAGAGCAAATGTAAACATGAAGTTTAACTCAAAATTCTTATAGAACAAAGAATTGTTCAATGAACCATAAAGGTCTGGCAATGCGGTACCTTTAACGAACTTGTTCGCTTGCGATGTCGCATAGTTAGACTCTGGTGCAATATTGGAGATGGTTCCATCGGCATATTTCCATAGAGGGTCTCCTGTCATGGGGTCTACTCCCACCCATTCGTGCAAATACCATTGTGCGACAGGTGCTCCCTCGGCATAATACTTGTACGAACTATTGGCATTATCTAATTGATTACCTTCAAATTTCAATTTGAGGATTTTATTCGTAGATCTGGACAGATTGACAATGGTCTGCCATTGGAAGTCATTGGTCTGGATATTTGTGGTGATGAGCTGCAGGTCTATACCCTGATTCATCATATCTGCAATGTTTTGATTCTCTTTCGTGTAACCGGTATAGAGTGGCAGGTCAGAAGCGAAAAGCATATCTGTCGTCTTCTTATAGTAATAGTCAAGAGTCATCTTGATACGTCCCTCAAACATCTCCATGTCGAGACCTGCGTCGTAAGTGATGGTACGTTCCCAGTCGAGGTTCTCGTTGCCGGGCTGTGACATCTGCAGATAGTTGTAACCACCGTAACTGGTCAGTGTGTTGAGGGTGTATACGGCCTGTGCGCCATAGTAACTGTTGTTACCATCCTTGCTGGACAGACCCACCGAGCCGCGGAGTTTCAGTTCGCTGAACAGGTCGGTATTGTTCTTGATGAAGTTTTCTTCAGACAATCTCCATCCCAACGAGAAAGAGGGGGTGCTGAGGTATCTGTGGTTTCTGTTGAAGCGTGAAGAACCGTCGAGGCGGTAGGTCACACCTGCCAAGTAGCGCTGCTTCAATTGGTAGTTCAAGCGGGTAAAAGCGGAGAACAGTGCATATTGTCTCATCGAAGCGCCCGTCACACGCTTGCTCTGGGCTGCGCCTACACCGTTGAGGTCAGGGCTGAAGAAGTCACTTCCTGCGACCGACATGGAACGCTCCTGACTGTATTCGTAACTCTGTCCGATGACTCCAAGAATAAACTGGTCACCAAAACTCTTGTTGAAGTTTATGAGGTTGTTGATAACCATCTTATTTTTAAGGGCTGTTGACTCAGTGGCCTGATTGCCGATAGCGCCACTTAGGCTCTCAGGTAAAGCACCTTTACGGATTGAAGTGAAAGAGTTGTAGTTGTCAATACCAATCTCGCTTCGTAGCGAAATCCAGTTGGTTGGCTTGTATTCCAGGAATCCGTTGCCCACGACACGGGTATCTTCCAGACCTTCATCGTTGATATATGCCATGGCTACTGGGTTGAACGCCTCAGAATCGCCTTTCGCATTGGGTGAGTAGCCGTAGTAGTAGTCGCCCGTTTTGTCGTCCCAGATAGGGAGGTTCGGGGCTTTCTTAAGTGCCAATGCATAGATGCTGCTTGCTGAAAGGGCATTGTTGTAAAGTTTGGTCACCGACATGTTCATGCCCATGTTCAGACGATCGTTGATTGCCGTGTTCAAGTTCATGCGGGCAGCGTAGCGCTGCATGTCGTTGTTTATCACATAAGACTCATTGTCATCGTACGACAGACTGGCAAAATAGGTGGTCTTACCGATACCTCCAGAGACGGATGCATTGGTAGAGTGGCTTACGGCCGTACGGGTCACGGCATCGACCCAGTCGGTATTTGTTAAGCGAGGATAACCCATCTTGTAGTACCTGTTGTAGACGTCTGAGTACTCATCTCCATTGAGCAGTTCGAGTTTGCCCAACGGGTTGTCAATAGATGTGGTGTAGCCAACGTTTACCTGTACGCGGTCTCGGCTACCCTTCTTTGTGGTGATAAGGATAACACCCGCTGCACCGCGCGAACCATAGATGGCGGTGGCGAAGGCATCCTTCAGAATCTCGATCGATTCGATATCGTCGGGGTTGAGTGTTGCCAGAGGGTTTTTCTCGAATGAATATCTTAAATCATAGTTATACTTGAGCGAACCGCCTCCTATCTGCGTTCCTCCCATGGCAATACCGGGGACAGAGCCTCCCGATACATCCATCGAGTTGGCATCGCGGTCGGTACTATACACAGGCACACCGTCAATGACATAGAGAGGGGTGTTGTCGCCCATGATAGAACTTACGCCTCGAATGGTGAGCAGATTGGCCGAACCCAAAGCACCCGAAGAGTTGGTCATATATACGCCAGGAGCCTTACCTTGAAGCAATTGGTCCACGGATTGGAATCCCACACGGTCATCCGGCTTCACGGAAGATACAGAACCGGTGAGGTCTCTACGCTCCTGTCGGCCATAACCTGTAACGACCAGGTCGGTCAGTTTGAAGTCATTGCTTGGTCTCAAGGCAACGTCTATATTCTTACGTTTCCCAACGACAATCTCCTGTTTTAAGTAACCCAAAAAGGTGAAGAGCAGCGTGTCCTTAGGGGTTGCTTCGATGGAGTATTTACCATAGGTATCTGTGGGCACCACATTTGCAGTTCCCTTTACGTATACGCTGACCATCTCCATAGGAAGGCCTCGCTCGTCTACCACGATACCGCTTACCTGCTGGGTCTGTGCAACTGCTGTAAATGACACCAGTGAAAGGCAAGATATAAGAAGTGATTTAAGTTTCATTCCGAGTGAAAATAAAAAAGGGTGTGCCCATGCACGGGCACACACCTTTTGTTCTTAACTGAGTTTTATTTCATGAGTTTAACCCATGTCTCTGTAGTGAAATCGTCAGTATCTGATACGGGATATCCGTAAGTGTCTCCACAAGGAGTAGCGATACCACCGAACAACCAAGCTGAATTACCCTGTGCTACACCAGCGATGTGGCGACGAGCGGTAAATGCCTCAGGAGTCTCCACCTCTTCCCAGTTGATACAGTCAGTAGAGCGGTAAACCTTGTTAGAAACAGAGTTTCCGTCTGCATTGCAAATGTTTCCACCGAACAAGTAAACAGCCTCCTCTGTAGCAAGCACCTCTGCATCGAAAATGTTGCTGAAGCCCTGTACTGCGTCTACCTCCATGGTCCAGTTCACACCATCCTCAGAAGACCATACGCTATTCACCATCATGCTGGCGTCTACGAAGTTTTGGTAACCACCCAAGCACCACACCTTATTGTCGTATACGAAGAATGCGTTGCCCATGCGTTTATCAACATCCACAGTGTTCTCCTCGCTTGTACTTACAGGTGCTACATAGTCCCAGTTCTTTCCGTCGGTAGAAGACAAGTAACGGCGAGTACCCTGCCACATACCGAATGCAGGATAGTAGCCGCCCTGCATAAACAACTTACCATTAAATGAAACAACGTTCACATGTGCTGCAGCCACATCGTCAATAGAACGGGTCTCGTCGAGTCTAGTGTAGGTAGCACCAATTGTATCACATACAAAGTTTACGCCGTCGGTAGTAGAGAATGAACGCCAGTGGTCAATGTACGTCATTACCATAAAGCCCCAGTCGTCTACTTCAGCAGGGTTACCATAGATGTCTTCGCCCTTTGTGCGAGCACCACCAAGAACATGCATGCGACCGTTGTGAACTACCAAGCGTGCACCTTCACCACCGATAACATAGCCATCCTGACCCTCGGGCAAGTCAACACCCTCGGTAGAAGCATTGTACTTCACCTCAGACCAGTTGATCGCATCAGATGAAGAGTACAATTTGTAGTTCTCAATCATAGGATCCTCCTCAGTACCTGCACCAGAAACAGATGTAGTGATGGCATAGAACTTATTGTTGAAGAAAGTTACATCGTAATCAATCAAGCCCTCGGGGAAACCGACGAACTTAGAAGACTTCACAAGCATGTCGCCATTCTCTGCAGCAGCACGAGTTGCAGTTACGGTATAGGCTACAGTTTTGCCATCAGCACCCTTTGCTACCAAAGTAACGGGTGATGTAAGGTTTACAACGATACCTGCACCTACAGCCTGCTCATTACAGAATACTTCTGATCCCATAGTAGGTGTTGCCTCGATTGTAGCAGCAGCCAACTGTGCGTCTGTAATATCCCAAGAAACAGAAACTACTGCATTAGTAGCCTCGATGGCTGCAGTGTAACTTACTGCGCTACCCTCGGGAGTAACCTTAATCTCTGTGATACCTACTGCGGGAGCAGGATCGGGTTCGGGCTCACATGAAGTCCATGTAAATGCTGCAACGAGAGCAGCCAAGTACATCCATGAAAATTTTGCTTTCATAATGTTTTTTTTGATTTAAATTAAACAAATATAAATAATTACCTTAAAAATTCTACCTGATGTCTCGATTACATCGATGCGCCCATCATCATGCCGCCCATGCTGATGGTCTTAGGCGCTGATGCTGCCTTACCATCGAGACAGTCCTGAATGGCAGTTCTGATGTTCTCTCCTCTGACGTTCTTCTTATAGATGTTGCCCTCCTTGTCAATTACGAGGATGAAGGGAATACCACCGAATTGGTACAGGCTCATGACCTCCTTGCCGGCATCTTTTACCCAACCTTGCGGCCAAGCCATGTTCTCTTCGGACAGAGCCTTGCGCCAAGCCTCCTCCTTGGCATCGATAGAGACGCTGAGGAACTCTACGCCCTGTCCCTTGAACTCTTCGTAGAACTTCTTCATATTGGGAATTTCCTGACGGCAAGGTCCACACCATGAAGCCCAGAAGTCGAGCACGAGTACCTTGCCCTTATACTTGGCAGGTGACAGGCTCTTTCCCTTGGGATTCAGACAGGTGAATGCAGGGGCGGGATTACCCACCTTCATGCGTTCTTCGCGAGCCTTCTTCTCGGCACGTGCCTTTCTCAAGTTGTCAACCAAGGTCTTGGATACCGGAGACTGGCCCTCGAGCTTCGACAACGACTCTTCAATCAGTTCCTTGTCCTCCTCTTCGTTCAAAGCGGCAATGGCTACCAGCACACTGTTGCGATCGGCATAGTGCTCGGCAAAATAGCGCATGTAGGCAGTGAAATTGTCTCCATTCATGTCATACATCGACATGCTGAGCTTGCTCTTCTCGGCCTCGTCCTGGATGTTTGCGCGATAGATGTTCTGTGAGATGGCAATCATTCTCTGATAATTACGATAACCTTCATAATTGATGAGGTTCATCAACTCGTTGTTCTTGCCACCGCGGATATATACGTAAGGAGGGTTCTTGATCTTAATCTTGGCCGTATCGAGTCCACGGAAGTCAATGTCGAGATTCTCGTCCTCCAACCACACATTGACCGACTGCCATTTGCCACAATCCACCACAGCCTCGCCGGGCAGACTCACGGGCACTTCCAACGAGTAGGTGTGGTCATCATTAACCACGGTTTCGGCCAACACTTTGCGCGAAGTACCGCTACGCTGGAAAACGGTCACCTTAAATCCCTCTTCAATAAACTTCACATGTCCTTTGATGGTTACCTTGTCCTGTGCATACATACCCACAGACACAAGCGTCAGGACAGCCAACAGCAAATGCTTCTTTTTCATATAAATATCTTTCATTAAATTATTAATCTACAACAAATGGAAATGCGTCCAAAGGGCTGGATATATTTACGATTACCTACGATCTTTTTACCATTTTGCTATTTCCAGGTGGCAAAGATAGAGTAAACAAGTGAAACTGCAAAGAAAATAAAATAAAAAAATAAAGGGAAAGGCCTCATGCCCTTCCCTTTATTATATAATAGGTGTAAATCCCGAAAATTATTCCCAGTCGAGGATTACCTTACCGCACTGACCTGACTCCATCACGTCGAATCCCTTCTGGAACTCAGCCACGGGGAAGTGGTGGGTGATTACGGGTGTGAGGTCGAGACCAGAGACGAGCATCTGCTCCATCTTGTACCATGTCTCCCACATCTCGCGGCCATAGATACCCTTAATAGTGAGTGCCTTGAAGATGATTTCGCTCCAGTCAACTGTGGTTGTCGGGGGCAGGATACCGAGCTGGGCAATCTTAGAGCCGTTGTACATCTTGGATACCATCTCGCGGAAAGCCACGGGGGCACCTGACATCTCGAGACCCACGTCGAAGCCACGGATACCGAGCTGCTCCATCGCACCCTGTACGGTCTCGCCCTTCGATGCGTTCACGGTGCAGGTAGCACCCATCTTCTTGGCGATGTCGAGGCGGTAGTCGCTGAGGTCGGTAACGACGATGTTCTTCGCACCGGCAAACTTGGCAATGGCGGTAGCCATCGTGCCGATGAGGCCGGCTCCGGTGATGAGTACGTCTTCACCGAGGAGGGGGAATGAGAGGGCGGTATGTGTAGCGTTGCCGAAGGGGTCCATGATGGCAGCCATATCGTCGGTGATACGGTCGTCGAGCTTCACTACGTTTGACTCGGGGATGCAGAGGTACTCAGCAAAAGCTCCATCGCGGTTCACACCCACGCCGATGCTGTTTTCACAGATGTGCTGGAGACCACGGCGGCAGTTGCGGCAGTGGCCGCAAGCGATGTGGCCTTCACCCGTCACACGGTCTCCCACCTTGATGTTGCGTACGCCGGGACCTACCTCGGCTACCACACCCACGTACTCGTGGCCGATGGTCATCGGGGTCTTGATGGTCTTCTGGCTCCACTCGTCCCACTTGTAGATGTGCAGGTCGGTACCGCAGATGGCGGTCTTCTTAATCTTGATGAGCACATCGTTAACGCCTACAACGGGCATGGGAACGTCTTCCATCCAAATGCCCTTCATGGGCTCTTTCTTTACTAACGCTTTCATTGTCTTGATGTATTAAGTGTATGAAAATAGAATTGTCACCGTTTTGTGCACAATGCATCTGCAAAGATAATGATTAAATTATTTCCCTTGTCAACGAGGGGAGTTTTTTTGAACATTTTTTGTCTACTTTTTTTATTATATCGGGGCCGACGGGCTCCCTCGGTTCACAAACTGCAACATTTAATTTCACCTTCACATGAAACAAGAACAATCCAAACGCATCCAGACCTCCGTGCTCAACGCTGCCGAGAAGCGCGTGCTCGTATGGCTTGCCGAGAGGCAGCCGCGGTGGATGACCTCGGACATCCTTACCGCCATAGGTGTCGTGGGGGCCGTCATCGTAGCCATAGGCTACGTTCTCTCGAACATCCAACCGGGATGGCTATGGTTGGCATCCTTAGGCTATGCCATCAACTGGTACGGCGACTCGCTTGACGGCACGCTGGCCCGTGTACGCAAGACACAGCGGCCCATCTACGGCTTCTACCTCGACCACAACATCGACGGCATCACCATGGCCATCATGTGCATCGGAGCGGGGCTGAGCAATCTGCTCAACCTCTACATCGCCATGGGAGTACTGGCCGTATACCTGCTGCTCTCCATCTCGGTTTACATCAATGCTCACCTGAAGGGCGAGTTCAAGCTGACCTATGCCGGTATGGGGCCTACGGAGTTCCGGCTTGTCATGATCGTTGTGAACACCCTGTTTGCCACCATCCCTCCCTTGCGCGAATGGGCCGTGCGCTTCAGCCTCTTCAATAATCCCATAGTCCTTGGTGCGTTCGACTTCGTGGGCATCATCATCCTTGCCGTGCTCATCGTCATCCATCTGAGCAACTTCAAGCATGATGCCGATGCCTATGCCAAACTTGACCCCGCGAAACCCTACTGACAGCCCATGCCACTCGTCACACTACAGGAACTCGCCGGCATGTCGCCCCTCTTCCGCGGCCGTGCAGGCCACCTCGCCGGGAAGGGCCTCATGCGCCTGCTCGCCATCGACAGGGTCAATGCCCTCTACGACCGCCACAGTCACCTCAGCGGCCCCGACTTCGCTGGCAGCGTGCTGAAGGACCTGGGCATACACTACACCATCTTTGCCGAGACGCCTGACGTGATCAAGCAACTGCAACAACTGCAACTGCACACCCCCTTCATCACCATCAGCAACCACCCTTATGGGAGCATCGACGGCATCATCCAGACCGACTACTTCGGGCACCTCATCCCCGGCTACAAGCTCATGGCCAACCGCCTGCTGGGCCGCATCGAGGCCCTTGCCCCCTCGTTCATCCCCGTCACCCCCACCGACGGCACACACCACACACCCACTGCGGCCAGCATCCTCGGCATACGCCACGCCCTGGAGCACCTGCGCTCGGGAGGCTCCCTGGGCCTTTTCCCCGCCGGTGCCGTGAGTAACCTCAGCCTGCGCCACCGCAATATAGAGGACCGCGAGTGGCAGCCCGCCATCATCCGCCTCATAGCCAAAGCCCGCGTACCCATCCTCCCCGTGCGCTTCTTCGACGGCAATTCGCTGCTCTACTACTCACTGGGCCTCATCGACTGGCGTATCCGCCTGTTGCGTCTCCCCGCCGAGGTGTTCAACAAGGCCGGGCACCCCGCACGCCTCAGCATAGCCCCTCTCGTCAGCGTAGAGGAACAAGAGGAATACCTCGCCTCGCACACTACCGAAGAGTTCGGGCTCTGGCTGCGCAACAAGGTATACGGGATGACGATGGAATATAAATAAAGGAGATACAAAAAAAAGAGACATCCAGTAGGATGTCTCTTCCTGTGATTCGCTTGGGGTTCGAACCCAAGACCCCATCCTTAAAAGGGATGTGCTCTACCTGCTGAGCTAGCGAATCGACCTCTTACGCCGTTAAGCGGTTGCGCCTGCTTTCGCATTTGCGAGTGCAAAGGTAGAAAGTTTTTGCGAGATTGCAAACTTTTTCGTCCCCTTTTTGCTTTTTACCCCGTTTTTTCTTCCGGTCCAGCGGTTCGGGACAAGTGTCCTACGGTTTTTCCCGCAGGTTATCCCTGCCGTTCCTCCGCTGCCTGCCTACGCAAGAAACGGCGGTAATACGAAAGCAACAGCGAGGTGGCGGGCAACGCGATAATCATACCGACCAAACCCAACAGACTGCCCCAGATGGAGAGCGAGAGCAGGATGACGGCCGGATTGAGCCCCGTCACCTTATTCATAATGCGCGGGATGAGAATCGTCTCCTGTATCGCCTGCACCACGAGGAACACGATGCCGGCAGAAAGGAGTATCCACCAGAAGTTACCGCCCGTATTGGCCGCCTTGACCAGAGCGAGGAACACGGTGGGCACGAGGGCCACCGTCTGCAGGTAGGGTACGATATTGAGCAGGCCCACGAAAAGGCCGAAGCCGATTGCCAAGGGGAAATCGATGATGACAAAGCCTATGCTGAACAGGATGCCCACACACAAGGCTACGAGCGACTGTCCGCGGAAATAATCGCTCATGCTGTCTTCCACATCTTCGGCAAGGCGCACCACACGCTCGCGGTACTTCTCCGGGATGAGGCTCACCCACCCGCGGGCCAGTTTCTCATAGTCCTTGAGGATGAAGAGGACATAGACCATCACCATGAAGGCGGCCACGAGGCCCCACACGAGGCTGAACGACTGGGTCAGCACGTTCCATATCTTGGGCAAGGCACCTTTCACAAGTTCGCTGATGCGGTCGGCCGAGAAGTAGCTCTCCACAGCCGTCCTATCGATATGCCTGTGCACGAACTCGTTCACCACATCGGGAATCGACGCATTGTTACCACCCGACGTGACGTAATTGACCACAAATTCCTTGAGCGTGGCAAACTCCTGTATCACAGGCGGTATCACCAGGAAACAGACACCCACCACAAGGCCCGTAATGAGCAGCAGCACCACAGCGATGGAGAGCAGACGGCTCTTCAACCCCAGCTTGTACTGGAAGAACTTCACGATGGGGTACACCAGATAGCAGAACAGCCAGGCGATGAGAAACGGCAACAGCGCCCCGCTCAACCGGTTGATGAGCAGATAGGCCACCACGCACGCGGCAATGGCGATGAGTCCACGGATGAAACGGTCAAAGGTGATTTCCTTGTTCATAGCGGTTATGATTTATACGCTCCAAAGGTAGAATAAAGTGTGTAAAAAAGCAAGAAAAGTTCCGACATTCACCAAAAACGGAGTACCTTTAGCAGCCACATCCCAGAAGCTTCACCCACACGCCGAGGAATACAAAAGCGAACTTTGCTTTGTATTTCGCCCGCTTATTCGTACCTTTGCCCTCCAATTGAAAGAAAAGACATCATGTTAAAAAACGGACTCACCTATACCTGCACCCGCTCCGTAGAGGAGCATCACCTGGCCGCCCATGTAGGCAGCGGCGACCTGCGCGTACTCTCCACACCATCGATGATTGCATTGATGGAGGAGGCGGCCATGCGCTGCGTGGTTCCCCACTTAGGCGAAGGGCAGACCACCGTAGGCGGCAAGATTGCCGTATCGCACCTCAAGCCCACAGCCCACGGGCGCACCATCACGGCCACGGCCACCCTCACCGCTGTGGAGGGCCGCAAGCTGCAGTTCACCGTCACGGCCTCGGACGAAGACGGCCTCATCGGCGAAGGAGAGCACACACGCTTCATCGTCGACAGGGAGAAGTTCATGGCAAGATTAGGTTAACCCGACAAATACGACAGCATAGCGATGATAGTCTGCATAGCCGAGAAACCGAGCGTAGCGAAAGAGATAGCCGACGTACTGGGTGCCACCACGCGCCGTGAGGGCTATCTGGAAGGTAACGGATACCAAGTGACGTGGACCTTCGGCCACCTGTGTACCCTCAAGGAACCGCACGACTACACTGCGCAATGGAAGAACTGGTCGCTGGGAAGCCTGCCCATGATTCCGCCCCGCTTCGGTATCAAGCTCATCGACAACCAGGGCATAGCGAAGCAGTTCGGCATCATCAAGACCCTCATGCAGCAAGCCGACATGATCATCAACTGCGGTGATGCCGGCCAGGAGGGAGAGCTGATACAGCGATGGGTGATGCAGAAGGCCGAGGCCAAGTGTCCCGTGAAGCGCCTGTGGGTGTCGTCGCTCACCGAGGAGGCCATACGCGAAGGCTTCGCCAAGCTGCTCGACGCTAAGGACAAGCAGTCGCTCTACGAGGCGGGACTGTGTCGCGCCATCGGCGACTGGATACTGGGCATGAACGCCACGCGCCTCTACACCCTGAAATATGGACAGAACCGCCAGGTGCTCTCGATAGGCCGTGTGCAGACCCCTACCCTCGCCCTCATCGTGAAACGACAGCAGGAGATTGAGAACTTCGTCCCCCAGCAGTACTGGGTGCTGAAGACAACATACCGCGACGTCATCTTCAACGTCATCCAGAAGCGCAGCGAGGAGGACCTGATGGCCGATATCGAGAAGTTGAAGGAGAAGGCCGAGAAGAAGAACGAGCCCTTCGACGCTGCCGAGGCATGGCGCCGTGCCGAAGCGGCCAACGTGGGCATCGACCCCATCGCCAATGAGGAGCAGGGACAGGCCATCCTCGACCGAATCAAGGAGGCCCCATTCACCGTGACCTCGGTGACCAAGAAGGAGGGCAAGGAGCTGCCGTCATCGCTCTTCGACCTGGGTTCGCTGCAGACTGAATGCAACAAGAAGTTCGGCCTCCCCGTCGATGTCACCCTGCAGACCGTGCAGTCGCTCTACGAGAAGAAGGTAACCACCTACCCCCGTGTAGACACCACCTATCTGAGCGACGACGTATATGCCAAGTGTCCGCAGATACTCATGGGGTTGCGCGACTACCAGCAATACATCACACCCCTCCACGGCCGTCCCTTGCAGAAGTCGAAAAAGGTATTCGACAACAAGAAGGTGACCGACCACCATGCCATCATCCCCACGGGCGTATACCCCCAGGCACTGACCGATACGGAAAAGAAGGTCTACGACCTCATCGTACGTCGCTTCATCGCCGTTTTCCATCCCGACTGCAAGACGCGCACCACCACCGTGCTGGGCGAGACCGAGAGTATCCCCTTCCGCACCTCAAACAAGGAGATTGTTGAGCCGGGCTGGAGAGTGGTCTTCGACAG
>JBGVOS010000072.1:0-7360 GCA_045126595.1 Bacteroidaceae bacterium
ATTTTCGAAGCCTGCGTTCACTGTTCTCTATGTGGAGATATGGACATTCATGGCAATTGCCTTTAGCCCCTACGGGCGGCGAACACGTTTCTTCATTTCATTCAGGATGACACGACCAATGATTAACTCTAAACACTAAACTCTAAACACTAAACGGAACTCTGCTGCATAGTCATCGTTTTCGTACAGACTCTGTCTGTTTATTATCTTATTTGGGGTTAAAACCCTGCAATTAATTGCAGCTACTTTAGTTTCTATAAATTTTATGTTTTGCTTTGTCATTGCTTTTCCCTTCGGCCAGCGACCTAAAGGTTCTGAGCGACGCGAAGAAACGTGTTCGCCGCCCGAAGGGGCTAAAGGCAATCTCGCAAATGTCTCTAGTCCCAGCGCGGGATCCTTCCGACACTACGTTCTGTCAGGATGACAAAACTTTAGTTTTGTTTCTAAAACTATGGACTTCTAGTCCATTAGTGGTTTATTTTACGACATTTTGGAGATAAGTCTTGCTTTTTCGCGCTGTTTGCACTAATTTCGCACTCGTCACTCGCGCCACCATCCCCTGTGGATGTGTCGTGTGGGCGACAAGACATATTGAAAGGCGTTTACTACGCTTGGTTTTGACGTTCTGAAATCCTGAGAAAATTTCATAATGTTTGTCAAAAACAAGGCAGCGGTGAATGCCCCTTGGTTGTATTTATGTACAGCCCTCATTGTGTCAAGGCCATTGGTGTACCCGTACGCCAATGGCAACTTTGGGCACAGCAGGGGTGTTAGTATATCGTATATAGCGTGGGGCTTCTCTTGTTGCTCGCTTCGACAAACAGGGCGATTCTCAGGTGCCTCAGAACGTGGAGCGAGCGACAGTGCAGGGCTTCACGCTTTCTTTTTGTCTTTACATTACCTTAGTTGAAACCCGCGGTTGCTGTAGTCCTCGGCCGTAGAAAGAGTGCGATAAAAAGGGGTGCGCATAACCAACTGTCCCTCTGTTTATAGAGGGACGAGCGAAACAAAGTGAAGCGGAGGGAGTTCCAAGCGTAGCGCGGAGTCTTTGTTTCCCTACGCGCTTCGCTTATAACGCCCCCGCCCTACGGGCACCCCCTCTATAAACAGAGGGGGAGTTGGCATAGGAATAATCCCATATCGTCCTCTTCCCTAAACAGATAGCCTATGGCCATCGAAGTAGACATACTGGAGGACTACATCTATAACCTATCCCCCGACCTGCTCACCACCCTGCTCAAGGACCACACCACGAGCCGAGAGGGAGAGCCGCAGCGCAACATCTTTTGGGCCACCTCGGACTACGAACATCTGGGCGAGGACTACGGCTACCATTCCCCCATACTTCCCCATCTTATCACGGGCACGAACGGCCACGTCATCATGCCGCGCGTGCTGAAGAGCCGCGATACGCAATCGGCCCGCTCACGCGACATGGCCGAGGTGTTCACCCCTTCGTGGATATGCAATGCGCAGAACAACCTCATCGACGAGGCGTGGTTTGCCCGCAAGGATATCTTCAACACGGAGTACATCGACGAGCAGGGACAACACCGCTGGACAGCCACCACGGAGAAGATCACCTTCCCCGAAGGCAAGACGTGGCGCGACTATGTGCGCGACACCCGACTGGAGATTACCTGTGGCGAGGCTCCCTACATCGTGAGCCGTTACGACACGACTACGGGCGAAGCCATCCCCCTGGCACAGCGCATCGGATTGCTCGACCGCAAACTACGCGTCGTGAGCGAAAACACCGAGACCACCGACGAGTGGCTCAAAGCTGCACAACTTGCCTACAAGAGCACCTACGGCTACGAGTGGCAGGGCGACAATCTCCTGATTGCCCGCGAAGCGATGCTCATCTCCTTCATCGAGTACTTCGAGGCCAAGTTTGGCAAGCAGCCCATGCTCAAATCGCTCAACTACATCGCCTACATCATCTCGTGGAACGTGTGGCAGATGGACGGCCTCAAAGGTGTAGCCCCCGACTCGTGTGGCGACAAGGTGGAGATAGAGCAGACGCTCTTCGATGGCCCCATCGAGAGGGTAACCCCTTGCGAGGGATGCGCCAGAGATGACATCCGCCGCCACAACGGCACCTATTGCCTCATCCGCGACTGGGGAACCCGCGATCATAAGAAAATACGATTTATCGACCTCATAAAATAGTGCACTATGAAATTCACCTCATTACTCAAGCTGAAGTTGATCTATGTGTTCCGCATCAACGATGCCGCACATCAGGGTTGTCTGAAGGTGGGCGAAGCCACGTGCGACAGCGACGATGTCACTTGCCTCGCGCCCAACAGCAAGGCGCTCAACGACTCGGCCAAGAAGCGTATCAACCAATACACCCAGACGGCAGGCATCGCCTACGACCTCCTGTATACGGAGCTTACCATATATAATAGCAAGAAGAAGGGGCTCTGCTCGTTCAACGACAAGGAGGTGCACAATGTGCTGGAGCGCTCGGGCATCAAGAAGAAGGTGTTCGACACAGCCAACAAGGCCAACGAGTGGTTCATCGCCGACCTCGACACCGTGAAGCGAGCCATCGCAGCTGTGAAGGAGGGGCGCGAGTCGCTCTCCACGGCAGAGTTATCGCACGACCGCACACCCATCATCTTCCGTCCCGAGCAGCGCAAGGCCATCGACGACACCAAGAAGCAATACCGGAAGGGCAACCAGATGCTATGGAATGCCAAGATGCGTTTCGGCAAGACACTGTCGGCCCTGCAAGTGGTCAAGGAGGTGGACTTCAAGCGCACGCTCATCCTCACCCATCGCCCCGTGGTGGATAGCGGATGGTTCGAGGACTTCGGCAAGATATTCTACGACCGCCCCGAGTTTGCCTACGGCTCGAAGAACAACGGCGACAGCCACGCCTCACTGGAGACAAGAGCCAGCCAAGGCAAATGTCAGTATGTCTACTTCGCTTCGATGCAGGACCTTCGCGGCTCTGAACTCGTGGGTGGCAACTTCGACAAGAACGACGAGGTGTTTGCCACCAAGTGGGACTTCATCATCGTGGACGAAGCACACGAGGGCACGCAGACCGAACTGGGCAAGGCCGTGATGATCGAACTCGTGAAGGAGAACACCAAAGTGTTGCGCCTGTCGGGCACGCCATTCAACCTACTCGACGACTTTGCCGAGGGCGAGATATACACCTGGGACTATGTGATGGAGCAGCAGGCCAAGGCCACGTGGGACGACCTCCACTTCGGCGACCCCAACCCCTATGCCTCGTTGCCCACGATGAATATCTACACCTATGACCTCGGCCGACTGCTCAACGACTTTGCCGATGAGGACATAGCCTTCAACTTCCGCGAGTTCTTCCGTGCCAATGACGAGGGAAAGTTTGTCCACGAAAAGGATGTGTGGGCATTCCTCAACCTACTCACCAAAGAGGACAAGGAGAGCTGCTACCCCTTTGCCAACGCCGAGTACCGCAACATCTTCCGTCACTCCCTGTGGATAGTACCGGGCGTAGCCTCTGCCCGTGCGCTGAGTGCGATGCTGCAGAGCCACCCCGTATTCCAGCACTTCAAGATAGTCAACGTGGCTGGCGATGGTGACCTGGAAGAGGAGAGCAAGGATGCACTGGCAGCCGTAGAGGAGGCCATAGGTCCCGACCCCGATGCCACACGCACCATCACCCTCTCGTGTGGACGACTCACGACGGGCGTCAGTGTCAAGGCGTGGACGGCGGTCTTCATGCTGTCGGGCTCATACAATACGGGAGCTGCAAGTTATATGCAGACCATCTTCCGTGTGCAGACACCCGCCACCATCAATGGCCGTGTGAAGGAGCAGTGCTATGTTTTCGACTTTGCTCCCGACCGCACGCTCAAGGTCATTGCCGAGACCGCCAAGATATCGGCCAAGGCGGGCAAGACGAGCAGCGATGACCGCAAGACGATGGGCGACTTCCTCAACTTCTGCCCCATCATATCCGTTGAGGGCAGCAAGATGAATCCGTTCGATGTACCCCGTATGCTCGAACAACTGAAGAAGGTATACGTGGAGCGTGTCGTGCGCAACGGTTTCGAGGACAAGAGCCTCTACAACGACGAACTGATGAAACTCAACGACCTGGAGCTGCAAGCCTTCGACGACCTGAAGAAGATAATCGGCCAGACCAAGGCCATGCCCAAGACCAATCAGGTGGACATCAACAACCAAGGCTTGACCGATGAACAATACGAAGAGCTGGAGTCGCTGGAGAAGAAAAACAAGAAGAAAGGCAAGGACAAGCAACCGCTCACCGAGGAGGAGAAGCGACGGCTCGAAGAGCTGAAGAAGAAGCGCGAGAACCGCGAGGCCGCCATCTCCATCCTGCGCGGTATCTCTATCCGTATGCCTCTGCTCATCTATGGAGCTGAGGTGAGCAACGAGGATGAGGAAATCACCATCGACAACTTCTCTTCGCTTGTCGATGACCAGTCGTGGGAAGAGTTCATGCCCAAGGGCGTCACCAAGGAGAAGTTCGAGAGCATCAAGAAGTACTACGACCCCGATATCTTCAGTGCAGCGGGCAAGCGCATCCGTGCTATGGCTCGTGCGGCCGACAAGCTGAGCGTGGAGGAGCGCATCGAGCGCATCACCGACATCTTCAGCACCTTCCGCAACCCCGACAAGGAGACCGTGCTCACTCCGTGGCGCGTGGTCAATATGCACTTGGGCGACTGCTTGGGAGGATACAACTTCTTTGAGCAGGGCTACGAGACATCACTCACCGACCCCCGCTTCATAGATCGTGGCAAGGTGACCGAGGAGGTGTTTGCCGAAGACTCGCGCATCCTCGAAATCAACTCCAAGTCGGGTTTGTACCCCTTGTATATGGCCTATAGCATCTACCGCACACGAGTGGCTGGCCTGCTCACCTCTCCATCAAGCATAGAGGAAGAGCAACGGATATGGGACAAGGTGGTAGCCGAAAGCATCTTCGTCATCTGCAAGACCCCGATGGCCAAGAGCATCACCAAGCGCACCCTCATCGGCTTCCGCAAAGCCAAAGTGAACACACGCTATTTCGAGGACCTTATCAATCAAATAAAGAATAAACCGGAACATTTCATCAAGCAAGTTGAAAAGTTCGTTTCAGAAAGAATAGGCATAAAAGATATGAAATTCAATGCTGTAGTAGGTAACCCGCCGTATCAAGAGGTCGTGGCGCAAAAAGAGAGTGCTAATGGACAGAAAGTTAGTGTTAGTATATTCCAATATTTCCAAATGATAAGCGAAAAGTTAGGTAGATATACAGCACTCATTTACCCTGGAGCAAGATGGATTCATCGCTCAGGAAAAGGATTCGAACAATTTGGTTTATCACAAATCAATGATCCACGCTTATGCTTGTTGAAGTTTTTCCCCAACTCCACTGATGTATTCAAAGAAGTAGGTATTGCGGATGGACTATCTATAGTAATGAAAGATACACAGAAAGATAGTCGTGGATTTAAGTACATTTATTCTCAAGGTGGTATAGATGTATCCGTTTATGCCGATAATCCCGGAGAAGAACTCTTTCCTTTGAATCCTCTGAACAATGAGATAGCAACATTGCTCAGTCAAGCAATTCAAAAATTTGGATGTTTACACGAAGCGATTCTTCCCCGTTGTCTTTTCTCTATTGAAAGTGATTTTGTAGAGAAGAATCCAACACTCGTAAGAGAATATGATAATGGTGATACATTTGATTCTAACTCTGAAATAAAACTCTTCACCAACGATAAGGCAGGAAAGAGTGGAAGAGCACGATGGTATGTTGCCAATAGAAATGTTATCCAAACTGGTGTTGAATACTTAGATAGATGGAAGGTTATTGTATCAAGTGCCAACGCCGGAGGTCAGAAGCGTAGCAATCAGATTGCAATCGTTGATAACTATAGCGCATTCGGTCGCTCTCGTGTAGCATTGAAAACCTTTGCAACAAAGCAAGAAGCCAAGAACTTCTTCAAGTACGCAACAAGCGAAATTATCCGCTTCGCCTTCCTCCTCACTGACGAATCCCTCACCTCACTTGCCAAGAAAGTCCCCGACCTATTGGACTACTCTGACAATAATGGCCTCATAGACTATAGTGGCAATGTAAATAACCAACTCTACGCACTATTCGGCATTGACGAGAAAAATCAGCGACATATTAGAGAGGTGTTGGCGAGTAAGAAAACTGCTGAATGATTTTAGTTAGATAAAAAAATCCCCGTAAACTAAAAAGTGACGTTTACGGGGGGCTTCTACCTAAAAATCTAACATTTGTCCTTTATATATAGGAGGAATGGGTGTTCTTCATAATTTTCATGCTCTAAATAGGGGCAACGAATCAGATTCATTAGATCTTTTATTCTTTCATCTTGCTGTATGTGTACTTGGCAACATCTTATCAGATTTTTTAAATTCTCTCTGAAAGTAAAATCTAATTGTGCCATATATTTATCATTCCATGTAAAGTTCCCATTTTTATAAATCACCATATACTCAAACCAATTCATAAAGTCGGGGATACAACTTAGGTAATTAGCAAATTCTTTGTCCCAAGGACCTTCCGCAACCTTCCCTTTTAACAATGGGATAATATCTAAGATTTCATCTCTAAAAGGATTTGGATTGTTTTTAATGTGATTGTTTATATATTGTTTTATTAACTCTTGTCTCCATAATAAGAGTTCATCATATTTAATTGATAAATCATAGGGCAGACACCCGTCTAATGCGTTTAGCGTAATTGCCGAAAAATCATAATGGTCATCTTCCATTATAAATTCATACAATAACCCTTTTTCGTTATCATCAATCGTGTTTTTGTTATCTTTCTTGTATAGGCTATATAGTATTTGAGAGTATTTAAGCCTATGTGTATAATAGACATTATCTTTGTAGTCCCACTTGTCTAATTCATGAGTACTTTTATTATATTCTACAGGAAAATCATATTTGACAAATAAATAGACTTTTCGCACAAATAAGATTGGTGAGTTCCTCCATTTTTTAGACCACTCCATCATTCTTGTAATAAAAGAGTCAGTCTTATGTTCTTGGAAGATAGTCTTTATTTGTTCATGGAATTTTTTTTCATCGCAGCATAGAATTTGTTCAACTTCCAAGTTTGTTAATTGATTCTTCCTTAATTGACCAGAGAAGTATCTGTAATAAGATTCTTTATGCTTGATGTTGATGTCATCACCGGGACTCCTATGTGAACTGAAAAGATACCTGAGTGAATGCGCAACGAATTCGTCGTTAAACTGCAGAAAACTCATCATTACGTCATCGATTGTTTTGCATTCATTTTCCTTTGTTGTAACATTACTGTTTGTGTTTACTGTATCATAATTGTTTGCATTTGCAA
>JBGVOS010000073.1:0-25245 GCA_045126595.1 Bacteroidaceae bacterium
AAATCTTTGCACATTAAATAAAAAGCCATACTTTTGCAGTGTACTATTAAGGTGGTACACATAAGATTAACCGTAAGTATAACTATTAAAAGAAGTGAGTATGTTAAAGATTAACGAGTTAGCGTTTTCTTACAGCGGCAACGGCTGTAAGGTTTTCAACGATTTTTCGTTGAGTTTTGAGAAGGGTGCAGTGTACGGATTGCTCGGGCTGAATGGTACGGGTAAGAGTACACTGCTCTATCTCTTGACGGGACTGTTGCGTCCGCAAGAGGGCAGCATCGAGTTCAAGGGCGAGGATGTGCAGAAGCGCCTCCCCTCAACATTGAGCGACATGTACATCGTGCCCGAGGAGTTTGAACTGCCGCGCATGAGCATGAAGCAGTATGCCAAGCTGCACAGCGGCTTCTATCCGCGCTTCAGCTACGAGCAGTTACTTCAGAACCTCGCGATGTTCGGGCTCGACGACAGCGTGGTGTTCAACAACCTCTCTATGGGTCAGCAGAAGAAGGCCTATATGTGCTTTGCCCTCGCCACCAACACCTCGCTCCTCGTGATGGACGAGCCAACGAACGGCCTCGACATCCCCTCGAAGAGTGAGTTCCGCCGCTTGATTGCGAGCAATATGAGCGATGACAAGACCATCATCATCTCTACCCATCAGGTGCGCGACATCGACAGCCTGCTCGACCATATCGTCATTATCGACCGCTCCAGCGTGTTGCTCAACGCCTCGCATGCCGAGATTTGCCGTCGCCTCCTCTTCACCGAGCAGCCCATCTCGGAGCCTACCGACGGGGCACTCTTCGTGCAGCCCTCGGTAGCGGGAAACAGCGTCATCCTGCCTAATGAGTTCGATGAGGAGAGTCGCCTGAACCTCGAGCTGCTCTTCAATGGGGTGTTGGCCGAGCGTGAAAAGTTCTTGGCATTGTTTAACGCCTAAATGTGGTCGCTATGAACAATCGATTCAGTTTCTCACGCTTCGCCGCCGTGCTGAAGTGTGATTTGGTGGAGCACCGTTGGCGCTATATCAGTGTGTTCTTTATAATGTTTGTGGCTCTCTTGGGTTGTCAGTTGATGCACATAAATGAGATTATAGAATGGAGTAGTCTTCGCGGCACTGATTCCTCTCTGTTTATGCATCGACTGGCTGAAAACTGTACAGCTTTCTTTTATGTGGTATTGATGTTTGCCCTGATTTGTGCTGCGGCAGATATGAGCAGTGTGCCCTTCAAAACAAAGGGTCGTGCATTGAACTATTTGGTGATGCCGGCTTCTAAATTGGAGAAGTTCCTCTCGCGCGCGTTCATCAATACAGTGTTGGTTATCGTTATGGCTTATGTAGCACTCTTCCTTGCCGACCTCGTGCGTATGCTTTGCGTACCTTTCTTTGAGGCAGATGGCTTTTACGGATTCACGGTGCATCAGATATTTGTAAATTTGTTTGACCCTTTCAAAGCGGTGTTTGAGAATGGAAGTACTACCAATGCTGTGATTGTCAATGACGAAGTTCTTACCCCCGTATGGAGCTTTGGTATGTGCTTTATGGCTGTTGTGTGCATTGTTCTCTCGGGTCTTTGGAGTCATTCTGTATTCCTATTGGGTGGATGCATTTGGCGCAAGGGAGCACTCTTGAAGACTATAGCATCTGCAATGATTATAAGCCTTTTGGTTCTTTGGTTGCTTGTCAATATCGCTCCCAGCATTGATGTTTGGGCAGAAAACAGACTGGCTCCTTGGCTCGAACAAAGATTTGAGACGGAAGAAGATTTGCTACGAGTGGGATTCCCTATTGTCGCTTTCTTGAATCTTGCTTTTGTCGTCTTCAACTGGTGGCTTGCCTACCGCCTCTTCTCACGTAAGCAGATGATTTCTCGCACACATCTCTTTGGGAGCAAGCACCCTCATCATCTCTTTAATAAAGCACACTCATGAAACAAGTAAATAATACATTCAGCCCCCGTCGCCTATGGATGGTGATGAAGCGCGATATCACGGCTGACGGAATGCTTTATTTGGGTATATTCCTCGGCATGGTGGTGCTACTGACTTTTCTTCAATTAGAATTTTTTAAGATTGATTTAACTAACCAAAATGTTTCGATTTTTGAGTATTACATTGTCAATGGATATATTGACAAGGCAATCTCTCAAGTGTCATTCGGAATATGGCAAATCTCGTTCCCGGTATTAGTGCTCTATCTCTTTATTATGACAGCGACTTTGTGTAACCCGATGACAAAGAAAAAGAGCGCCATCAACTACTTGATGCTGCCCGCTTCGTGTGCCGAGAAGTACGTGTCGCGCATACTCATCACGATTGTTGCTACACTCGGCATGGCGGTTCTTGTGTTGCTCCTGGCAGACTTGGCGCGCATGGCCATTGTGGGTACATTGCCTCGCTTTGCCAATATACCAGCCGAATGCAATACGTTTGTCATGGATGACACATTGGCTACTTTGGGACGCGTATTTTCAAAAAGTTACTCTGCTTATGAAGGTGCCCCTCACCCTTTGGCTGTTAATTATGCCTTGGTGCTACTCTATGTATACTGCCACTCGCTTGTACTGCTCGGTGCATCTATCTTCCGTTTTTACCTTGCCCGTTTTGCTCCACTCGCGGGATTCATGTATTTAGTGATACTGATGGACGACATGGCAATCTTGGACAATCTGATATTAAAACATCCCGTGCCTACGCTTGTGACGTTTGCCATTCTCATCCTTTTCAACTGGTGGCTCACCTACTATTACTTCTCTCACAAAATGATTGTGCGCCGTGCGGGTTATATCATCAAGAGAAAGGAGGTCGCATGAACTTCAAGGACAACAACCCCATCTACCTGCAGATAGCCGAGCGCATCTGCGACGAGATACTGCAAGGCCGGTATAGCGAGGACGACCGCATCCCCTCGGTGCGCGAGTATGCCGCGATGGTCGAGGTCAATGCCAACACCGTGGTGCGCACCTTCGACCACCTGCAGTCGCTCGAAGTCATCTACAACAAGCGTGGCCTCGGCTACTTCGTGGCCAAGGGTGCCGTGCGCCGCATCACCAAGGAGCGCAAGCGCACCTTCCTCACCGAAGAGCTGCCCGAGCTATTCCGCAAGATGGATACGCTGAAGATCTCCTTCGATGAGCTGCGCGAGATGTACGAGGCGCGGAAGATGTAGTGCTAAGTATAAGCTATCTGATCAAAAGGTACTCCTCCCTGAAATGGGAGAAGTACCTTTTTAATTTGTCTGATTTTATATCGCCCTTTGTGAAAGTTTTTTACTACTTTTGCATGTTAATATTTCATTTGCTATGCGTAAGAAAGAACTATATAGCCGGGTGATTGAGTACTTCAAGGAGGCAATGCCGGTAGCCGAGACGGAGTTGGACTACGACTCGCCGTTCAGCCTGTTAGTGGCTGTCATCCTGTCGGCGCAGTGTACAGACAAACGAGTTAACATGGTGACGCCGCGCCTTATGCACGATTACCCTACGGCAGAGGCTATGGCGCTGGCAACGCCCGAGGTTATCTTCGAGTATATCAAGAGTGTGTCGTACCCCAACAACAAGGCCAAACACTTGGTGGGAATGGCGCAGATGCTCGTGCGCGACTTTGGTGGCGAGGTGCCCGATACGTTGGAGGAGTTGGTGCGTTTGCCGGGTGTGGGGCGCAAGACAGCCAATGTGATTCAATCCGTGGTGTGGGGCAAGGCGGCCTTTGCGGTCGATACGCATGTGTTCCGTGTGAGCCATCGCATAGGGTTGGTGTCCGCACGTTGCACCACGCCTTACAGCGTAGAGAAGGAGCTTACGAAGCATATCCCCGATGAACTCATCCCCATCGCTCACCACTGGCTCATCTTGCATGGACGATATACCTGTATTGCACGCAAGCCCAAATGTGAGGGTTGCGGATTGCAGGCACTGTGTAAACATTATCAAGGAATATAAGATGTTTGATATAAGAAAAGCCACGATAGAAGATATCCCCGTAATCCGTACTATGGCCGTAGTGGTATTCCCCGAGACGTATAAGGAGATACTCAGTGCCGCCCAGATAGATTATATGATGGAATGGATGTACTCCGAGGAGAGCCTGTGTAGACAAATGAACGAGGAGGGACACATCTATTACGTAGCCTATCGGGAGGGCAAGGCAGCAGGGTATCTCTCCATACAACCCGAAGGGGAGCACGTGTATCATTTGCAGAAACTCTATATCCTTCCCTCTTTTCAGGGGATGCATCTGGGCAAGCAGCTCTTTGCACAAGCCATCTCAGCTATCAAGGCACTGCACCCCGCTCCTTGCCAAATGCGATTGAATGTGAACCGACATAACAAGGCTTTGACATTCTATCAGAAGATGGATATGAAAAAGATAGATGAAGGTGATTTCCCTATAGGTAACGGGTATTATATGAACGACTATATCATGGGGCTGGATATATAACATGAAACATTGAGGGTGTGTCACAGACACACCCTCAATGCTATCATGGTTTGTACATTTTAATAGAATTCTTCGCTCAAGTATCCTACGGGCAATTCGTGGCAGTTGTAGTGCGATGCCATAATCTCACCGTATGCTCCAGCCGAGCGGATGGCGATGAAGTCGCCGCGGTGGGTGGCATTGAGGTCTACGGCCTTGCCGAACACGTCGGAACTCTCGCATACGGGGCCCACTACGTCGTAGGTCATCTCGGGCTCATCGGATGAGATGTTCTCGATGCGGTGATAGGCTTGGTACAGGGCGGGGCGGATGAGCTGTGTCATGCTGCCGTCAATGATGGCAAAGCGTTTGCAGGTGCCCTCCTTTATATATAGTACGCGCGAGATGAGGCTGCCACACTGGGCCACGATGCTGCGGCCAAGCTCGAAGTGTACGGTCTGTCCGGGTTGCACACGGAGGTGCTTGCGGAACACTTCGAAGTAGTTGTGGAAGTCGGGGATGTACTTGTGGTTGGGGTGTCCGTAGTCGATGCCGAGACCACCGCCCACATTGATGCTGCGGATGGGGTACTTGCGGCGCTCAAAGAGCTCGGTGAGCTCGTTTACACGGTTACACAGGGCCACGAAGTCAATCATGTCGAGTATCTGAGACCCGATGTGGAAGTGTACGCCCTCAAAGTCGATGTGGGGTAGGGCGATGGCCTGCTCGATGACTCCCTCGATTTGTTCGAGGTTGATGCCAAACTTGTTTTCAGCCAGTCCCGTAGTGATGTTGCTGTGGGTGTGGGCACCTACGTTGGGGTTGATGCGCAGGGCAATGCGTGCCACCTTGCCTTTCTGTGCAGCAAGCTCGTTGATGATGAACAGCTCGGCCTCGGACTCCACGTTGAAGCAGTGGATGCCGTAGTCGAGGGCAAGGTTTATCTCCTTGTCGCTCTTGCCTACACCAGCAAACACAATCTTGCTGGCGGGGAAGCCCGCCTCGATGGCTGCACGCACCTCACCGCCACTCACGCAGTCGGCTCCGAAGCCTGCAGCACTGATGATGCGCAACACCTTGGGGTTGGCATTGGCCTTGATGGCATAGTGCATCTCATATTCAGAGTTGCGGTGCAGCTCCTCACGGATGGTGTCGAGCGTCTCGCGCAGCACCTTGGTGTCGTAGTAGTAGAAAGGCGTCTCGATGTCTTTGAAACGCTCTATGGGGAAGGTTCCTTTGATCATTTCTTTAAATTAGAAAGTTCAAGGAGTTCAGGAGACAGGAGTTCAGGAGTTCAGACAAGTGTTATGACTGAAGAAAACGAACACAGCGAATAAACTATCGTCTGAACTCCTGAACTCCTGAACTCCTTGAACTCCTAATTATTAAACAACTTGTCCTGCAATGCCTGCAGCGCACGCTTCTTGTCGCTCTCTTTGATGAGGAAAGAGATGTTGTAGTTGCTTCCACCGAACGAAATCATACGAACGGGAATGTCGCGCATGGCATCCATGGCGCGTGCCTCGAAGCCGATGTTCTCCCAGTCCATATCGCCCACCACGCAGATGATACACATGTTGTGGTCGATGCTCACGGTGCCGTACTTCTTCAGGTCGTGTACAATCTCGTTGAGGTGCTTGGTATTGTCGATACTCATGGATACACCCACCTCTGAGGTACAGATCATGTCGATAGAGGTCTGGTAGCTCTCGAAGATTTCGAATACCTTGCGCAAGAAACCATGAGCCAGGAGCATGCGGCTCGACTTGATCTTGATGGCGGTGATGTTCTCCTTGGCTGCTACGGCCTTGATCGTGCCGGGGTCAGCATCGTTGTTGATGGTGGTACCGGGTGCTTCGGGCTCCATGGTGTTGAGGAGCTTTACAGGGATGTTGGCAAACTTGGCGGGCTGGATACAGGTGGGGTGGAGGATCTTGGCTCCGAAGTAACCCAGCTCGGCTGCCTCCTCGAAGTGAAGGTGACGCACGGCTGTTGTTCCCTCTACGATACGGGGGTCGTTGTTGTGCATGCCATCGATATCGGTCCATATCTGTATCTCGCTGGCACCTACGGCAGCACCTACAAGCGATGCGGTATAGTCGCTTCCGCCGCGCTGCAGATTGTCAATCTCGCCGTTGATGTTGCGGCAGATGAAACCTTGGGTGATGTATATCTGTGCCTTGGGGCTGTGGGCCAATACGTCGGTAATCTTCTCCTTGATGTAGGCAGCATCGGGCTCACCGTTCTTGTCGGTACGCATGTAGTCGAGCGCAGCGATGAGGTGTGCGCTGATGCCCTGCTCCTTGAGGTAGTTGGTCACCATGTTGGTAGAGATGATTTCTCCTTGTGCCAGGATGATGCGTTCCTCCACGGAGGTGAACAGCTGCTTGGTGAATGAGCGGAGGTAGTCGAAAACCTCTTTTACCAATGCGGCAGTCTGCTGCTTGTATTCCTCGGTGCTGTACAGCTCGTTGATATGCTTCTTGTAGAGGCTTTCGAGCTTGTTGATTACTTCGTTGGCTCCTTCGGGGTTGTTGTTGGCAAGGTAGCCACAAATCTCTACCAATGAGTTGGTAGTGCCCGACATGGCCGAGAGTACTACAATCTTTTCTTCGCCATCGTTGATGAGCGAAGCTACGTGCTTCATACGCTGTGCGGAACCTACTGAGGTGCCGCCGAATTTCATTATTTTCATTGTTATGTGTATTTAATTTATTTCGTTTTCAATCTCTTCTGAGTTCTCGGATACCTCCGGGGCCTCTGTATGAACTGTGGTTTCTTGCATAACCTCTACTACACGATGATTCTCACAACGGTATACTTTTCCCGGGAACTCTTCGAGCAGTTGCAAGTTGTGGGTGGTCATGATAACGGTAGAGCCGTTAGCACGGATATTGCGCAACAACTGTACGATCTGTCGTCCGGTTTCGGGGTCAAGATTGCCGGTGGGCTCGTCGGCGAGAATGATTTCCGGTGTGTTGAGGATAGCGCGGGCAATGACAATGCGTTGCTGCTCGCCACCCGATAGTTCGTGGGGCATCTTGTAGCCTTTGGTTTCCATGCCCACCTGTTCCAATACCTCTGCAATGCGCAACTGGCGTTTGTGCTTGTCGCTCCATCCGGTGGCTTTGAGTACGAAGTCGAGGTTTTCTCTCACGTTACGGTCTGTGAGCAACTGGAAATCCTGGAATACGATACCGATACGTTTGCGTAAGGCGGGTATCTGTTTGCGGCGGATCTGTGCCATGTCGTACCCCAGCACCTCGGCATTGCCGCTGTGTACATCCAACTCGCCATACATGGTCTTGAGCAGGCTCGACTTGCCCGAACCTACCTTGCCGATGAGGTATACAAACTCACCGGACTGAATCTTCAAGTCCACATCCTCCAGCACAATCATCTCTTGCTGGCGGATCTCGACGTTATGATAGTTTATCTGTGACATTACTGCTTGTTACTCCTTATTATATTTATCGCTCCAATATCTTCTCCACAGTGATGCTGCCATCGCTATAGTGTGTTCGTACGATGTTTATACCCTTTTGTGGAGTGGTGTGGCACTTTCCGTCGAGAGTATAATAGCGTGTATTTACGATACTCGTATGGGGCATTGTGGTGTTGTCTATGTTTGTGTCTATCTCGATGCCTTGGTACAGGTTCTCCACTTCGTTGGCAGACAAGGCAAAGTTGTATACTCTCACATCATCGATATCAGCCTTGAGCATAGGGTCTCCGGTAAATTGACTGCGTCCGATGTAGTTGAATACTGGCTTGAAGTCTGCCGTGCGTATGGTGATGTCGGTTGACATGGCTTGTCTTTGGCCATCGACATAGGCGACGATACTGTCATTATTGATGGTAATGACAATGTGCTGCCATGTGTAGTTGGTCTTCAGCTTGCATATATCCATTCGTTGCTCGGCATTTCCGTTCTTGGCTGCAAGGCGCATCATGCCATTGTCAGCATTGGCTGTGAGGAACATATATTGCTGTTCTCCATTGCCGAAGTCGAAGATACGTTGCCACATGTTTCCTGAATACCATTTCATCCAAAGGGCAATGGTCATCTCTTCACGATGGGCTATGGCCGTTGGGAGCTGTACGAAGTTGGAGCTGCCGTTGAGGCTCAAGGCATTTTCACCTGTTTTGCCCGTGGCGTATGTTGTCTTGCCATAGTGGTCACAATGCATGAGGTGGCTTGTCTGGTCCTCAAGGTTGTTCTCAAAAGTATAGTTGGCTACCAGCTCCTTGTCTGCTGTGGTGCAGGCTGTTGCCGTGTTGGAGGCCTTCCTTGAACGGTTCTGTGAATAGTCTACAGCTACGATCTTGTAGGTGTATGATTGTCCGCTGCTTACCGTATTGTCCACGAATGAGGTGTCTGCAACGTTTCGTGCTATGGTGTTCCACTCACCATCGGGTGTGGCGGCACGTAGCACACAATATCCGGTGACGTCTTCATCGGTGCTGGCATTCCATGTGAGGTTGATGACGCTTCCTGTTGGTGTGGCTTCGAGTTCAGTCGGTGCGTCGGGCTTTGAAACTTCACAGTCTGCATCGACGGGAAGCAATCGCCATAGCTGCTGGCTCTTGCTTGCGCTGATGGTGTTCTGTATTACCATGGCACCTTCATCAGTGCTTCCGCCCGACACTTCAAGGCATTTGCCGCTATGGCGGTTAATGATATAATAATAGCCGTCTCCTGCATATTGGAAATACCATTGTTCATTGATGGATTTTGCCAAGTACAGAATAATTTCTCCTCCGTTGCTGAGCGAGTTGTTGAGGATGTTTAGTTGCAGGCTGTCGCTGCCCACGTTGGTGATATGGAAATAGCTGAAGTCACCTCCTATGCGTGCGCTCACCGGGCTGATTGTCCATTGCTGATAGGTTTTGCCCTTTACTTTTCGTCCTTGACAAAGGCGTACTCCCTTGGCTGTCGAACCATTTTGGGTGGTCAGTATCTTTCTGCTTTTCTTGTTCATGATGATGAATGTGCCTTCAGTCGGTGCTAAGGGTACATCCTCACCTGTATGGATTTCCAATACACGCTCGGCATTAGTCTGTCCTACCTGGTATCCTGTACCTCCGGGCAACTCCATGATATACTCGTGCATGGGGCCGTAGCCGTCAAAGTAGGCCACCTTGTCCTGTGAGACGATGCGGAATGATGAGTTGTTGGCTTGGCGCTCCGAGGTGCCGCCAAAAGCCTGTACACGTCCGTCGGGCATACGGTATACTGATGCGGCTGTCCAGTGTGCACGGTCTTCGCCATAGGCCAATCGGTCTCCGAATGTAGCCTTGCAATATTCTCCGCGGGCACGTCCGTCAAATCCCCACCAAATACCGGTTTGCATGCCATATTCTACGCCTACCATGGCCTCCATCACGTTGTGCAGCTCATCGGCAGTGGCATAGTGACCATTATTGCGTACGGTGGTGAAGAATTTGGCATAGTTGTCAAACGAGCCGGCCAACTGGTGCGTGTTGCCTTCATCAAGGTAGGGCTGTAGGCCATTGTACCATCTCAGGGCTTGGTCGCAGTTGAGCGTGTTTCCGCCGCTTACGCGGATATCTTCGAAGTATGGGTCCTCTTGCATCAGTCGGCATATCTCCTTGAAGTTGGCCATCGTTCCTTGGTTCCATTCGGTGTAGTCAGCTTCGTTGAATGGGGCGATGGATACCACGTTGAATCCCTTGGCGCGGCAATAGTCGGTGGTCGCCTTGAACAGTTTTACCCATTCGGCAGGCTTGCCCACATAGTTCTTGCGGTGCTGGGCGGCCTTTTCCTTCCATTCGTCGGTGACATCGTCTCCGTAGGCACACAATACTTCGTGGTCACAGTTGAGTGCAATGTTTGTGACGCCGGTCATGCCCATCAGTCTCAGACGCTCGTCAAGGTATTTCTTCTGGTCTTCAGACAGTTGTCCGTCCTCACCGATGAGGTCGCTGGGTTGGAATGATACGCGGCCTGCGCCCAATTGCTCTTTGCCTATGAATGACACTCCGCGGATTATGTTCCATTCGTCGGGCCATGCTGTGTCCAGTCCCCAGAGGACAGGGGTTTTCACTCCTTCGTCAGTGGTGTTGAAGAGGAGGGTGGCATCAGTTTTCTTGTTGGCATTAAGGTAGTCGTTGGCCGATATGGCGTATGTGCTTTCTTGGGCATGGGTGGTTGCTACAGCAGCGAATGCTGCAATACAGCAGGCGAGCAGATTCTTCATAGTTGTCATTGCGTATTATTCCATTATAGGGTACGAAGATACATATTTTTTATGAGAAACTCTAAAAAATATTCAAAAACCTTACTCGTTAACCGTTTCTTGTTCAGTGCCGTAGTATGCATCCCACTGTCGCTGTACCTCTTGCCAGTCCACCACCTCGCCGTCGGCTACCGCTTCGGCCTGTCGCAATGCTTCGTCGCGCTCCTTTCGCTCGGCATAGCGTGCCTTCATGGTTTCTATGGTGACGTCGTCCAGTACGTGGATGACGCCGCGGCGTATGCACTCCTGCAATTCGTTGGGACCGAAGGCTTTGCCTTGTACGTTGAAGTCCGAGATGTTAAACTCGAACACCGTACGCAGCGTATGCCTCACCATCTTCTGCTGCTTGCGGTTGCCGGCCATCTTGCGCCCGAGGAGTTTGCTTATAATGGTTATCTCGCGTTGTGAGAACTTGTTTCTTCCCATGTCTTGACTATTTCTTATATATATAATATATGAGAGATTCTTCGCTATGCTCAGGATGACCGGTGTGTTATCGTGCTCGTGTCATTCTGAGCGAAGCGAAGAATCTTGTTTTATGTTACAATTGCAACGGATTGTTTATTTCTGGTGTTGGTCACGCAACAGGTCGTTCACCGTCTTCACGGGGTTGAAGGTAACCAAAGGCACCTCCACGAAAATAGTGTTCCAGTCGCTCATGGCGCCGTTCCACAGACCGGGGAGCTCGAGTGCCTTGAGTGAACGTCCGCCCTTTGACTTCGATGAGATGAAGCCGGTAGACTTGTCCACGTACTTGGGCAGGTCGAACTTCTCGCCCTTGTAGTTCTTGATGGCACAAACGAGGTCTACGGGGTTGAAGTGTGTGCCTTCGAGGAACATTGCCTTCTTCACGGGGTTGTCCATGTCGATCTGTGAGCTCTCAAGGATCTGCAGCGATACGGTGCCGTCGGCATTGTATGCGAGGAACGGACCACCGCCGGGCTCACCCACATTCTGTACCATGCCACAAACGCGCATCGGGCGGTTGAGCTTCTTCTTCAGGTAGGCTACGAGCACATCGCCCTTGAGTGTCTCGATGGCGGGGTGCTTGCAGTAGAGCTTATGCTCGAGGTAGGCGACCATCTCTTGCAGCTCGGCTTCGGTGCAGTTGCCTTCGTCGAGGCGGCGG
Organism: Bacteroidaceae bacterium; assembly: GCA_045126595.1. Taxonomy (GTDB): domain Bacteria; phylum Bacteroidota; class Bacteroidia; order Bacteroidales; family Bacteroidaceae; genus UBA1189. Next base: position 11,809 of record JBGVOS010000073.1, read on the forward strand.
AGGTAGTCGAATGCCTGTGCCTGGAGCGATACGAGTACGCCGGCGAGCAGTGTCTTATAGGTTACGGTGTCGTCCTTGAGACGGTCGGGCACCACGTTGTCAATGTTCTTGATGAATACCACGTCGGCATCCAGGTCGTTGAGGTTCTCGATGAGGGCGCCATGACCACCGGGACGGAACACGAGCGAGCCGTCGGTATCGCGGAAGGGGTTGTTGTCCTTGTCGGCAGCGATGGTGTCGGTGCTGGCCTTCTGCTCGGAGAAGGTGATGTCGTACTTCACGCCGAACTCCTCTTCGTAGCGTGCTACGACCTTGTCGACGAGTGCCTTGAAGAGTTCGCGGTGCTCGGGCGATACGGTAAAGTGTACGTGTACGTTCTTGTTCTCGTCCTGTGCATAGAGTGCACCTTCCACGAGATGCTCTTCGAGCGGAGTGCGCACGGTGCCGTCGGCATAGAGGTGGAAGAGCAGGAGGCCCTTGGGCAGCTGGCCGAAGTTGAGGCCTTCGGGGTTGAGCAGTGCCGCTACCACTTGTCTGTGGTGTCCCTCCTCCATCAATGCGTTGATGTCCTTACCGTAGAGCTCGGTGCACTTCTCGTTGAGGGCTGCATAGAAGCCGAAGAACTCGATGTGGTCGAAGAACACGTGCTCAAAGTCGGTGACGGGCTCGTCATGACCGCCGGTGAGGAATTCGAACAGGTTCTTGAACATGCGGCTGGCAGCGCCCGATGCGGGCACGAACTTCACGATGCGGTGGTTGGATTGCAGATATTCGTTCCACTGAGCCGATGCCTCCTCCAAGGCATTCTCGTCAGCTTTTACTATTCCATTGGTTACTGAGGCAGGGCCCTCCAGCGACAGGTAGGGGAAACCTTTCTTGAAAGATTCCAACTGTTCCATTACTTGGGCTTCGGTAACGCCTCTCTTGGCAAACATCAATTTGTCTTCTTGGGTAAACATAGTCATACGATTTTATTTACTGAATAAGTGATGCAAAGATAAGTATAATCGGCTAACGTTGCTAATTATTTTCAATAATTTTGCATTTCCATTCGCATAACCGAAAATTTGCACTATTTTTGTCGTACAAATCAGAGCTATTATGCAACACGGATTCATCAGAGTAGGGGCCGCGGTGCCCTTGGTCAGTGTGGCTGACCCGACTTACAATGTAGAGCAACTCATCGCCTTGGCCCACCGTGCCCATGAGCAGGGTGCCGAAGTTACTGTCTTTCCCGAATTGTGCATCACGGGCTACACCTGTGGCGACCTGCTGACGCAGCAGACCCTGCTGTGCGAGGCCGAGGCCGCTGTCGCCCGCTTTGCCCGCGCTACCGAGGAGTATGACAATATATATATAATAGGTGCACCCATCTATGTGTGTGGCGCGCTCTACAACTGTGCGCTCATCGTGCAGCAGGGTCGCATCCTGGGTATCGTCCCCAAGTGCTACATCCCCAACTATGGCGAGTTCAGCGAGCGCCGCTGGTTTACCACGGGCTACAACCTCCGCATGGAGGACAACATCCTGTATGCCGGCCAGTCGGTACACATCGGGTCGTACCAGATATTCCACACGGGGCGCTATGCCTTTGGTGTAGAGATATGCGAAGACCTGTGGAGCGTGACTCCGCCCAGCTCGGCACTGGCCTTGCAGGGTGCTGAGGTCATCTTCAACCTCTCCGCTTCGGACGAGGTGACGGGCAAGCACGACTACTTGTGCTCGCTCATCTGCCAGCAGTCGGCACGCTGCATGGCGGGCTACGTATACAGCAGCAGCGGCTATGGCGAGTCGACCACCGACCTCGTGTTTGCGGGCAACGCCCTCATCGCCGAGAACGGTGCCATGATAGCCCGTGGCGAGCGCTTCAGCTTCGAGGCACAGCTCGTATGTACCGAGATTGACCTCGACAAGCTGCGCATGGAGCGCCGCGGCAACACCACCTTCGCCACCGCACAGGCCGACCTCTATCCCAAGGCCACACACGTGCACACCGCCCCCATTACCGAACGTGAGGGACAGCTCACCCGCCGCTTCGCCCCGCTGCCTTTCGTGCCCCAGGGCGGACAGCTCGATGCCCACTGCAACGAAGTACTCAACATACAGGTGGCGGCCCTGAGCAAGCGCCTCACCCATATCCACTGCTCCAAGGCGGTGATTGGCATCTCGGGCGGCCTCGACTCCACGCTGGCGCTGCTCGCTACGGTGCGCACCTTCGACCGCCTCGGCCTGCCCCGTACGGGCATCATCGGGGTCACCATGCCGGGTTTCGGCACCACCGACCGCACCTACCAGAATGCCCTCGACCTCATGCGCCTCTTGGGCGTGACGCTGCGCGAAATCAGCATCAAGGAGGCCTGCATACAGCACTTCAAGGATATAGGCCACGATGTCGACCTGCACGACACCACCTACGAGAACAGCCAGGCCCGTGAGCGCACCCAGCTGCTCATGGATGTGGCCAACCGCGAGAATGCCATCGTAATAGGTACGGGCGACCTCTCCGAACTCGCTCTCGGATGGGCCACGTATAACGGCGACCACATGTCGATGTATGGCATGAATGCCGGCATCCCCAAGACCCTCGTGCGCCACCTCGTGCAGTGGGAGGCACAGCACAACTACGACGACCAGGTGCGCGACATCCTGCTCGACATTGTGAACACCCCCATCAGCCCCGAGCTCATCCCCGCAAAGGCCGACGGCACCATCAAGCAGAAGACCGAAGACCTCGTGGGCCCCTACGAGTTGCACGACTTCTTCATCTACCACTTCCTGCGTTCGGGCTATACGCCGAAGAAGATTTACTATATCGCCTGCCTCACCTTCGAGGGACAGTACGACGAGGCCACCATCAAGAAGTGGCTCACCACCTTCTTCCGCCGCTTCTTCCAGCAGCAGTTCAAGCGCTCCTGCCTCCCCGACGGCCCCAAGGTGGGCAGCGTGTCGCTCAGTCCCCGTGGCGACTGGCGCATGCCGAGCGATGCCAGCGCAGCCAGTTGGCTGGCCGAGTGTGAAGAACTATAAACTAGCACCATGCGCAAGCGAGAGAAGACCGTATATATCATAGCCATCACCCTCGTCACCGCCATCTTCACGGTGAGCATCCCTCCCATGACCTCCATCGAGCATGTGGCGGAGCCTGTCGGGTCGCTGGAGGACGAGGACGACGGCCCCGTGTTCCGCATCTCTCCCTACGACAGCCTCTTCCGCGTCTATGCCGACACGGTGGGGTGGGACTGGAAGATGCTTGCCGCCGTGGCCTACGTGGAGTCCAAGTTTGACACCGCTGCTGTCTCGGCCGTAGGGGCGCAGGGCCTGATGCAGATGATGCCCCGCACGGCCCGTGCCATGGGCGTGCCCGAAGGTATGGAGCGCGACCCCGGCGAGAGCGTGCGTGCTGCCACCTCCTACTTTGTCTACCTCTCCCGTCTCTTCCGTCGCGTGCCCGAGGGTGAACGCATCAACTTCGTCCTGGCCTCCTACAATGCCGGCTTCGGACATATACACGATGCCATGCGCCTGGCCGACAAGTATGGCAAGAACCGCCACGTGTGGAACGACAACGTGGAGACCTACCTGCGCCTCAAGAACGACTCCATCTACTACACCGACTCGCTCTGCCGTAACGGTAAGTTCACGGGCATCGAGACCACCCTCTTTGTACGCAAGGTGCAGCACAAGTACAGCGAGTATCGCCTGCGCGAAGAGGCTTTCCTGCAGGCACATCAGCCAGCGGAGGAGGGTAGCGAAGAGGCTATGTAACGCTCCGTGATGTACAATCCGTGCGGTGAAAATCGTGCGATTTTCATGGTAAATATTGTGCGATATATATCGGTGAAATTGTACAATATCACAGCGCGTTATTTTCTCACATATCTTTTATAAGTCTCACGAAAACAAGTCGTTTAGTCCTTGACGTCATCCGTATGGTGAGATGGGGATATTCGTGTAAATCCGTATCGTTCGCGTCCATTAACAACGTATACCGCGATGAATGTCATCCCGAGTGCAGCGAGGGATCTCGCAAAGTGCCCTGGCCAAGTCCTTACGCGAGATTTCTCGCGATGTTCGAAATGACACGGACGCTTAACACACCGCGATGAATGTCATCCCGACAAAGCGAAGCGCCGAGGGATCTCGCAAAGTGTCCTGGTAAAAATGTCAGCAGAGTCCACTGCGAGATTCTCGGACGAGCCGAGCGCAAGCATTGCCTTTGGCCCCTTGCTTTTCCCTTCGGCCAGCGACCTAAAGGTTCGGGCGGCGAACACGCTTCTTCATTTCATTCAGGATGACACATTAACCCTTAACCCTTAAAAACACGATTTATTCTTTCAGTCAACGTGATTACACTGATGACACTGATTCTTGTACGCGCTTCGCTTGTACCCATCCGGGACGCCAACATGCGAGCGAAGCAATGCATGAAATCTGTTTCATCTGTGTCATCGTGTTGACGAAAACACTGATTTCACTGATGACATTGTTTTTTTCTCACACAGATCTCACAGATCTCACGAAATGGCTGCGATAAGAATTCTGAATGATGAATGATGAATTCTGAATTGAAGTTCGCCTAAAGGAGTCAACCTTTTCAGGAAAAGACCAAGAGGGGTTACAGTTACAGGTTACAGTTAATATGCGCGGTGGCAAAAACTTCGTAAAAAGGTTTATGTATAAAATTCATTATTTTTGTATAGGATATATTATACAAAAATAATGCCCTATTATTATACTCGCTCGAAAAAACCGCACACAGCAAAAAAACTGTAACTGTAACCGTAACCCGGCTAACCTGCGCGCGCGTGGCGCACGTGCATTATGCAGGTATGCCGCCCCTCAGCGAGTTACGTCCCGTATGGCAGGCGCGGCGCGGATGGGGCGTAGGGGCGATAAAAATTTTTGCACTGAATATAAGTTACTTACGGAAAGAAGAAATCAGAAGAAATCACTTTCCGTAAGCGGAAAAAATAAAGTTTGTACCTTTGCCATGTCATTAGATGACAAGGCGAGTTTCGGCTGCTCTCGCTGAGCATGGAAAGCCGGCTTTCATGCGCTCGATTGCACGAAACTTGCAGTGTAGGAGTTGACAAAAGCGAAAAATTTCGCAAGGTGCCCTGGTCAAGTTACGGCGCGAGATTCACGATGTTTGAAATGATGTGACTAATGAAACGGAGAAAAATCCTGACAAGAAAAATTGGGGTTAACAGGGTGTGGTAGAGCGAGTTATCTGGAAAAATGGCCTCTGAGAATCGCGCGGTTTCGTTTGACTGACCATTTGACCGTAAATATCGCAGCCATGAGGCGTTATAAAAAATACTTTGTGACTGATGGTGCAGGGTAGATGTTTTTTTATAACTTTGCGGTAGTAACACTAACCACTAACCACAATGACTGCTGACAGCTATACTCCTTGTCCTGACCGATACGAGGTGATGAACTATCGCCGCTGTGGCCGCAGCGGAGTGATGTTGCCCGAGGTGTCGCTGGGCTTCTGGCACAACTTTGGCGAGAACCACGACGAGGCCCGCGGATTGGAGATCGTGCATTATGCCTTCGACCATGGCATCTGCCACTTTGACCTTGCCAACAACTATGGCCCTCCGTGTGGGGCTGCCGAGGAGCGCTTCGGGCGATACATGAAGCGGTCGATGCATGCGCATCGCGACGAGATGTTCATCGCCACGAAGGCGGGACACCTGATGTGGCCCGGCCCTTATGGCGACTGGGGGTCACGGAAGAGCCTGATGGCGAGCCTCGACCAGAGTTTGCGACGGATGAACCTGGACTATGTGGATATCTACTATACGCATCGCTACGACCCGGACACGCCGCTCGAAGAGACGATGCAGGCGCTGGTCGATATCGTGCGCTCGGGAAAGGCGCTCTATGTGGGGCTGTCGAAGTATCCGGCTGAGGTGGCAGCCAGGGCGTATGCCTACCTGGAGGAGCGCGACGTGCATTGCATACTCTATCAGGGACGTTACAATATGCTCACCCGTCAGCCCGAAGCGGATGTCGTGCCGCAGGCTCATGAGCATGGCACGGGCTTCGTGGCCTTCTCTCCCTTGGCTCAGGGGCTGCTCACCGACCGTTATCTGCAGGGCATCCCCGAGGGGTCGCGCATGACGAAGAACCACTTCCTGCGCCCCGAGGTGCTCACCGACGAACTGCTGGGCAAGCTGCGTGCCTTGGACGGGGTGGCGTCGCGGCGAGGACAGACGCTGGCCGAGATGGCGCTGGCCTGGATACTGCGCGACGAGCGCGTGACCTCGGTCATCGTGGGAGCCAGCTCGGTGGAGCAGCTCGGGAAGAACCTCCGCGCCTGTAACAACACGCAGTTTGATGCCGAGGAGCTGCAGCGGATAGACGAGATATTGGGACAGGAGCCGACAAAAGAAACTTTGGTGCATAAATAATCGTTCAAAGATTTTGAAGTATAATCTAAACTCATTACATTTGCCATCCCTTTAGGATATATTAACTAAATAAAATGTTTTAAGGTATGAAGAAACATAATTTCTGTGCAGGACCCTCTATCCTGCCGCGCGAAGTGATTGAGCAGACTGCTCAAGCTGTATTGGATTTCAATGGCACAGGCCTTTCTATATTGGAAATTAGTCACCGCTCAAAGGAGTTCCAGGCGGTGCTCGACGAGGCTGTGGCTCTCTTCAAGGAGGTGCTCAACATCCCCGAGGGCTACTCGGTGCTCTTCCTCGGTGGTGGCGCCAGCATGCAGTTCTGCATGGTACCCTGCAACTTCCTCAAGACGAAGGCAGCCTATACGGATACCGGTGTGTGGGCCAAGAAGGCCATTAAGGAGGCCAAGATGTTCGGCGAGGTTGAGGTGGTGGCTTCATCGGCTGATACTACCTATACTTATATCCCCAAGGGCTTTACCGTGCCCGACGATGTGGACTACTTCCACTATACCACTAACAATACGATTCATGGTACCGAGGTGCGCATTGACCCCGAGGTGAACGTGCCGCTCGTTGCCGACATGTCATCGGACATCTTCACACGCCCCATTGACTTCAGCAAGTATATCTGTGTATATGGTGGTGCACAGAAGAACCTCGCCCCCTCAGGCGTGACCTTCGTTATCGTGAAGGACGATGCCTTGAACAAGGTGGGTCGCCCCATCTCTACGATGCTCAACTACCAGACGCATGTCGACGGCGGCTCTATGTTCAACACACCTCCCGTGTTGCCCATCTACACGGCTATGCTCACCTTGCGTTGGATCAAGGCCAACGGTGGCATTGAGGAGATGGCCCGCCGCGCCAAGCAGCGTGCCGACCTGCTCTATGGCGAGATTGATCGCAACAAGCTCTTCCGCGGCACATGCCATGTGGAGGACCGCTCGCTGATGAACATCTGCTTCGTGATGGCCGACGAGTACAAGCATCTTGAGACCGAGTTCCTGGAGTTTGCCAAGGAGCGTGGCATGGTAGCCATCAAGGGTCACCGCTCAGTAGGTGGTTTCCGTGCATCGTGCTACAATGCTTTGCCCCTCGAGAGTGTGCAGGCATTGGTGGATTGTATGAAGGAGTTTGAAAGCCTGCACTAAGCTGGCTTTCAATTCTGAATTCTGAATTCTTTTGTTGCCGTCCGACAGGCCTGGTTCACGATTCAGAATTCATCAACATTCATAATTCATAATTAAGAATTAAACGACATGAAAGTTTTAGTAGCTACAGACAAGCCGTTTGCCAAGGTTGCGGTAGACGGTATCCGTGAAGTGATAGAAGGTGCCGGTTTCGAACTGGCGTTGTTAGAGAAATATGGCGACAAGGCCAACCTCCTTGCTGCTGTGGCCGATGCCGATGCCATCATCATCCGCAGCGATGTGATTGACGCCGAGGTGCTCGATGCCGCCAAGCAGCTGAAGATCGTGGTGCGTGCCGGTGCAGGCTACGACAATGTGGACCTCGCAGCCGCCACAGCCCATGGCGTATGTGTGATGAACACTCCGGGACAGAACTCCAATGCCGTGGCCGAGCTCGCGCTGGGCCTGATGGTATATGCCATGCGTAACCTCTATAACGGCACCTCGGGCGGTGAGCTCAAGGGCAAGAAGCTCGGTATCCACGCCTATGGCAACGTAGGCCGCAACGTGGCACGCATCGCCAAGGGCTTCGGCATGGACATCTATGCCTACGATGCCTACTGCCCCGACGAAGTGATGACGGCCGACGGCGTCACTCCCGTGGCATCGGCCAAGGAACTCTATGAGCAGTGCCAGATTGTGTCGCTCCACATCCCCGCTACCCCCGAGACCAAGGAGTCCATCAACTACGCCCTCCTGAAAGACATGCCCAAGGGCGCCCTGCTCGTCAACACAGCCCGCAAGGAGGTCATCAACGAAACCGAACTCATCCAGCTCATGGAGGAGCGTCCCGACTTCAAGTACATGACCGACATCATGCCCGCTGCTGACACCAAGTTCAACGAACTCTTCGCCGGCCGCTACTTCTCTACACCCAAGAAGATGGGCGCACAGACCGCCGAGGCCAACATCAATGCCGGCATCGCTGCCGCACACCAGATTGTAGGCTTCATCAAGGAGGGATGTGAAAAATTCCGCGTGAATAAGTAATTTTTAATTCTGAATTCTGAATTCTGAATTTTGAATTTTGAATTATGGAAGGCAATCCTGTATACGACAAGGCATTGGCATATGCCATTCGTATAGTTCGATTGTATAAATATCTGACCGAGGAAAAACAAGAGCGTGTCATGAGCAAGCAGTTGCTTCGTAGTGGCACCTCTATCGGTGCTAATGTCAGTGAGGCCCAAGCAGAAGAGTCTACGATGGACTTTGTCCATAAGTTGGCAATCTCTCAAAAGGAGACCAAAGAGACTCAGTATTGGTTGACACTTCTTTACAAGACCGACTACATCACCGAGGTTCAGTATCAGTCGATGGCAGATGATTGTCATGAGTTATATAAGATGATAACATCGATAATTCTATCGACAAAGCAAAAGAAAGTAAGTGAAGTTATTAGCGTTCAGAATTCATAATTCAGCATTCAGAATTCCTATCATTCAGAATTCATAATTCAGCATTCAGAATTTTTATCATGGCAGTTATCAAACCATTCAAAGGCATCCGCCCACCCAAAGCATTGGTGGAGAAGGTGCAGAGCCGTCCCTACGATGTGCTCAACTCGGACGAAGCACGTGCTGAAGCCGAAGGTAACGAAATGTCGCTCTATCATATCATCAAGCCCGAGATTGACTTCCCCGTGGGCACCGACGAGCACGACCCTCGTGTCTACGACAAGGCAGCCGAGAACTTTGCCCGCTTCCAGGAGCAAGGCTGGCTCGTGCAGGATGAGAAAGAGCAGTACTATGTGTACGCACAGACCATGAACGGCAAGACCCAGTACGGACTCGTCGTGTGTGCCTATGTCGATGACTACCTTAATGGCGTCATCAAGAAGCATGAGCTCACCCGTGCCGACAAGGAGGAGGACCGCATGAAACACGTGCGCGTCAACAATGCCAACATCGAGCCCGTCTTCTTTGCCTACCCCGACAATGCCCTGCTCGATGCCCTCGTGGCACGCTATACCGCCCAGGCTCCCGAATACGACTATGTAGCCCAGGGCGACGGCTTCCGCCACCAGCTGTGGATTATCGACGACGAAGCCGACATGGCCGCCATCACCGCCGAGTTTGCCAAGATGCCCGCCCTCTACATCGCCGACGGACACCACCGCTCGGCAGCAGCAGCACTCGTAGGTGCCGAGAAAGCCCGTCAGAACCCCAATCATGTGGGCAACGAGGAGTACAACTACTTCATGGCAGTGTGCTTCCCCGAATCGCAGCTCACCATCATCGACTACAACCGCGTGGTGAAAGACCTCAACGGCCTCACCCCCGAGCAGCTGCTCGCCAAGCTCAGCGAGAACTTCATCGTAGAACCCAAGGGCACCGAGATATACAAGCCCTGTGCCCTGCACAACTTCTCCCTCTATGTCGACGGCCAGTGGTATAGCCTCACCGCCAAGGAGGGCACCTACGACGACAACGACCCCATCGGCGTGCTCGACGTCACCATCTCGTCAAACCTCATCCTCCACGACATCCTTGGCCTCGGCGACCTGCGCAAGGACAAGCGCATCGACTTCGTGGGCGGTATCCGTGGCCTTGGCGAGCTCAAGCGCCGTGTCGACAGCGGAGAGATGAAGATGGCCCTCGCCCTCTATCCCGTATCGATGAAGCAGCTCATGGACATTGCCGACACCGGCAACATCATGCCCCCCAAGACCACCTGGTTCGAGCCCAAGCTCCGCTCAGGACTCGTCATCCACAAGCTCAGTTAGTGGATACCTATAAGACCATATCCGCCCCGTGTGAAGGCGTGTTCACCGAGAAACGTAGCAAGTTTATTGCTATGGCATTCCCCGTGACCACACTGGACGAAATCAAGGAGCACCTTGCCGAGTGTCAGAAGAAATACTTCGATGCTCGGCACGTGTGCTATGCCTATATGCTGGGACATGAGCGCACCAACTTCCGCGCCAATGACAACGGAGAGCCCTCGGGCACGGCAGGGCGACCCATACTGGGAGCCATCAACAGCCGCGAGCTGACGGACATACTCGTCGTCGTGGTGCGCTACTTCGGAGGTATCAAGCTCGGTACGGGCGGACTCATCGTGGCCTACAAGGCTGCTGCGGCCGAGGCGCTGGACGTGGCCGAGGTGATAGAAAAAACTGTAGACCTCACGCTTGACGTCTTCTTTGAATATCCTATGATGAACGAGGTGATGCGCATCGTCAAGGAGGAGTCCCCGACAGTCGTAGAACAAGACTTCCAGATGGACTGCCGCATCCGTCTCTCCATCCGTGCCTCACGCATGCCGCGACTGCGCGAACGCTATGAGCAGCTGGCCCTCGAAACGGGTCGTATCCGTCTGGGTGACTCTTCGGATGAGATAATGGCTTAGTTCTTTATTATTAAGAAATGGTTGCATTTTTTTGACTAATCTTTTACCTTTGTCCGAGAATTTGTGTTTTGAGCTAAATCTATTATTAACTTAATAAACTCAACTTATTATGGAAGCATTAAAAAAGTACAAGGCCTTGTTGCTTTGTTTATTGTCTTTTAGCTTGATGGGATGTCCCAATGACGATGACATTGATGAGCCTGTATTGGTTAAGAGTGTGACTCTTGACAAAACGTATACGCAAATTAAGGTGGGAAAGACGTTGGCTTTGACCGCAACGGTAACCCCCGATGACGCTACGAACAAGAAGCTGGCGTGGGGTAGCAGTGATGAGAGTGTCGCTACTGTAGAGAACGGTAAAGTAACTGCCGTTGCCGAAGGTGTTGCTGCGATTACTGCTACAGCCAAGGATGGTAGCGGTAAGAGTGCTTCGTGTGTAGTAACTGTTATTGCCAATCCCAATCCAGATGTTGTTGTGCTGGTCGAGGAGATTGCGCTTGGCAGATCACATGTAGAGCTTGAAAAGGGTGAAACCTATACTTTGAATGCAATAGTCTATCCCGAGGATGCTGATGACACTTCATTGACATGGACAAGCAGTGATAAGAGCGTAGCTACTGTAGCTAATGGTACGATTACTGCTGTAGGCAGTGGATTGGCTACGATTACCGCTACGGCTAATGATGATAGTGGAGTGAGCGCATCATGCGAAGTGACTGTTTCTGGTGGTACTGACAAGAGAGTTCTCTCTCCGATGGAACTCAAGAACAGATTGGAAGAAGTCGGAATCGAGTTTGTGAATGTTATCGAGACAGAGACTCACCAAAATCTCATTGAAGTAACCGACTATGCTATTGCTACTTTTGAGGATTTTGACCTTGATGAAGCTTATTATGAGCATCTGGAGTCTTTGTATGAAGAGACTGAGGAGTATGCACGCCGCAAGAATCCTGTTGAGGCTATGGCTGGTATAACCAGAGCTTGTCTCAACGTGGCACAAAACGGTGCACAGCTGAGTACTCGTGCAAGCGAAGTATATACATTTGTCGTTAGAGCTGGATTGACCGACCTTTATGGTAAATTCACTCCCGATTATAGAAATGAAATCTGGAAATGGAACTCAAGCGTAAACGACCGCATCGAGGCTTCGTTCACTGATGACAAGGACCAGCAGTGGGTGGCTACATTGAAAGGTAGCAAGGAGACTACTCGTGTGCAGCTTTCTTATGATTACGAGTCATTGAAAAACAAGTATTATGACGGCAATTATTCCTATACAGACAGCTATACTGAAAATGCAGAGATTGTCGTTGACGTGCCCAAGCAGATTACTTTCACTCTTAAATGTGGTAGCAATACTATCATTAGTCTGGACTTGAACAGCAGTCTGGCTTTTGAAGGTAGTATTGAAGAGAACTATGAACGTAATGACTATTATGTATATAACGAGTATTGGGATGAATATTGGTGGGATTCTGACGAGTATCTTGACGAAACCTATGTTGTTAATGTCAGCTATAGCAATCTGAATGTAGATGCTGCCTTGGCGGTAAACGGCTACGAAGAGACCTTCAAGACTGATGTGACAAAGCAAGGAATTACTGCGAGCGCAAGCGTGAAGATTGACGGTAGAACTATGCTGAAAGCCAATGCAGGCATAAATGCCAATATCGATGCTCTCATTTCCGATGCCAATAACGAGGATTTCAAGGCAAGAAACATCAAGGATGTCACTGCAAATCTCGATATTCTTGGTAAAGTGCAGATTGCCGCCTCATGCCCGACATTCAAGAATGCATACGATGCAGCCATGTATCTTATGGATGCAGAAGAAATTGATGAAATTAACAATTATGTTAATGACATGAATGGTACATACAGCGTGAAACTCTGTATTGACAACACCTCTACTACTCAAGCTACTTTTGAGATAGAGGCTCGAGAAACAGATAATGGTTGGGATGGATCGAATACTGAATATTATCCTGTAATGGTGTTTGCTAAAGATAATAGCAGACGTTCTATTGAGGACTACTTCACAGAAAGTGCTTTCTCTGACCTCATTGATGCGGTAGAGGACTTGGCCGAAGAGTTTGAAGACTTGTACGGCGACTATTTCGATGAATGGTAATCCTGATCTATAGGAACATCGATTCGATGAAGCGCATATTCCTGTCACTGCTGTCGCTCTGTGCCATACCGCTGTATGCACAGAGCGACAGCTTGTCTACCTGCTCGATTGACGAGGTGGTGGTGGAGGAGGTACGCCAACCGCTTGTGCGGTACAATACCTTGGGCAAGACCTACTGGTTAATCAAGACAATGGAGGCCATGCCCATGACCGACCCGTTGCGCAATATTCAGTTGTTGCCGGGCGTGCAGACGGCTTCGGAGAACGTAGGCGGAACGTTTGTGCAGGGCTGTGACAACAGCCACAACTACACGACCCTCAACGGAACTCCGGTCTATTACCC
>JBGVOS010000074.1:0-16039 GCA_045126595.1 Bacteroidaceae bacterium
GGAGGAGCCAAGATTGCAGGCTTCTGTAAAGACTTCCATTCACGTCCCCTGCAATATGATATCGAGCCCTTTGCCTTCTATGTCTTCGGCCCCGAGCCTTGGCAGGCAGCCCATCCGCATATCTACTTGCGCACCGTGGCCGGAGCCGACATCAAGGACGTACAGAAGCATGTGACAGAGTGTGCCATGAAACTGGCGCCCGGCATCAATCCCGACGATGTGCAGGTGTGGTTCTTCGACCAGGAACTGGGACAGGAGTACGAAAAGGAACAGGAGCTGACGAAGCTCATCACCATCTTCTCGCTGCTCTCTATCGTGATATCGCTGCTCGGTGTGTTTGGCCTCGTCTACTTCGAGACCCAGTATCGCCGTCGTGAGATTGCCCTGCGCCGTGTACACGGAGCACAGATAAGCGAGATACTGCGCATGTTCGTGGTGCAATATGCCAAGATGGTGCTCGTGGCCTTCGCTGTGGCTGTACCCATCAGCATACTCATCATGCTGCGCTGGCTGCAGACCTTCGCCTACCACACACCACTCCACTGGTGGGTATTCCTCATCGCCCTCGCCATCGTGCTCGCCGTGACAAGTGCCATCGTAATGGCCCGCTCTTGGAAGGCGGCGAGGGAAAATCCGGTGAACTCGTTGTATAAGGAGTAAAGAGAGGCGGCCCCATCCCGTAAACTCGCAGGCGAGACGCTTTTATGAACCTAAAGGTTCAGTCAGCGCAACCGACGCTCATCCCGCGTCGGCCCTGTGAGGGAGGGGGATAGGACATCGCGGAACTTACAGAGAAAAAAATAATCAAAAAGCACTGTCCCCACTTCAAGGGGGACGAGCGAAGAGAAGCCCTGCTGAACGTAACGGAGGGGGTCTCAAAACGACAAACGACAAACTAAAAAAAACTTATAAACTCAAAACATTATGGAACTTAGAACAGACGATTTAAAAAAGGTATTCCGTACCGATGTAGTAGAAACAGTAGCGCTCAACGGCGTATCCATCGACATTCACGACGGCGAGTTTGTAGCCATCATGGGTCCCTCGGGATGCGGCAAGTCAACCCTGCTCAACATCCTCGGTCTGTTGGACAACCCCTCCGAAGGCACCTACTGGCTCGACGGCCGCGAGGTGAGCAAGCTGAAGGAAGATGACCGCACCGCCTACCGCCGTGGCAAGATAGGCTTCGTATTCCAGAGCTTCAACCTCATCGAAGAGCTTAACGTGACCGAGAACGTGGGTCTGCCCCTCGGCTACCTCGGCATCAAGGGCGAGGAGCGCCGCCGCATGGTGAGCGAGACACTAGAGCGCATGGGCATCACCCACCGTGCTGGCCACTATCCCAACCAGCTCAGCGGTGGTCAGCAGCAGCGCGTAGCCATAGCCCGTGCCGTAATGTGCAAGCCCGGACTCATCCTTGCCGACGAGCCCACCGGTAACCTCGACTCGAAGAACGGTAAGGAGGTGATGGAGCTGCTGCGCGAACTCAACCGCGAAGGAACCACCGTAGTGATGGTGACTCACAGCCAGCGCGACGCCTCATACGCCGACCGCGTCATCAACCTCTTCGACGGCCAGATCGTGGATTCACTGAAGGAGCGCATGTAAAGCCCTCTCCCATAGAAAAAGATTCTTCATGTTAATATCGCAACTGTGATTGCAAACAAGTAGGGGTACCTCGAGAGGCGCCCCTACTCCATTCTATAGACTTTTATCCCTTCGCCTTGAACACAGGCATGGGACATTGTATGGTACTATCGTAGCCAAACCAGAAGCCGTGGCCATAATCGTCGATGGGGAGGAAACAAAGACGTAAGGTATCGCTATACTCGCCACGAAGGATGGTCCACTCGTCTGATGGCTGCACATGCTTGGTGCGCACTCCCTCGGCAGGGCGTTTCTTGAGCGACATACCCGCCTCAATCCATGCTATCGTTACATCAATGACATGACTAGGGTAATGTTCTTTACAAAAGAGGTAGAGCTGTTCGCCACGCCGTTCAAGGCTCATGGGCTGGTCTATATAGTTATGTTGGGTAAGATGACGAAGAAAATGGTGCACGAAACCAGGTTCTTCAAGGATCAGTCTTCGTGTAATCTGCTGCCAAGCCCCAGTGTTGTAATAGGCATCGAGCAGGCGCGATAGACGGTGTGCCTCTTGCAGATCGCTACTAGTGATGGCATCGGTCTCAAGCACTTCGTAAGGGGGAAGCGGCGAGTAGCGTATGCCCAACAGTGCAGCATCGCGACGCATTGCAGTACCGGGCAGCAGTTTCAAGGACTCTAACTGTATCTCACCGGCCTGATATTCGGCAAGGGTGTGGATATCCTCGTATATCTGTGTAAGTGTATAGAGCGGAAGGCCTGCAATAAGGTCAGCATGGGTAACCAAGTTGGGCAACGAACAAAGGAAGCGAAGTCCATCAAGCGCCTGTTCCAATGTTCCTTTGCGCAAGCTACGGTCGAGCACCTCTTGACGGAGGCTCTGTATGCCGGCTTCGAGATGGAGAAGCCCATTGGGCATAGCAGACAATACCGACCGTACACTTTGCGGCAAGAGCGCAGGATGTATCTCCAAGTGGAATCGCAAGTGAGGATGATACTCCGCAAAAAGTTGTAACAACTCGACAGCATGGCGTGGATGATAGTTGAAGGTGCGGTCAAGGATGCGCACATCACGGATGCCCCGTTCACGGATACGGTCGAGTCGTTGGCGGATAACTTCTATGGGGAGCAAGCGTATGGGGTCGCCCAGCCCACTGACACAGAAAGCACAGGTATTGAAACAACCTCGGGTAGTTTCCACCTGAACAAAGGGCTTGTCCCACGTGAAGAGTGGACTCTCCTCAGGAGCATGCAGTGATGCAAAGTCTGTGACACGGGCGATACCACCATCATAATATATACCTTTATATATATAGCATAATCCGGCGATGCTGGCCCACGCCTCGGGAGTATCCCATACGTCGAGCCATCGGGCAAAGCTTTCCTCCCCCTCACCCCGCAACACACAATCCACCTCGCGACGATGCTGCAGATATTGTTCATTGTCCCCCAGAAACTCGGGACCGCCGAATATCACCACAACATGGGGGAGCAAGGCTTTCACTCGGGCCACGATGTGGAGTAAATGTTCATGGGTAAAGAGCCATGCCGTAGCCGCTACCACATCGGGGCGATAGGAATAGATGGCATCAACGGCCGTACCCACAGTTTCGTTCGTAGTGGTGTGTACTACTGTCCACTCCACATCAGGACGACACATCACCTGAGCATGAAGTGCTGGCAGCGCCAACGAACTGTGAGCATAGGAACAATTGAGATCAAGCCAAAGGATACGCATAACCATGTTTTACTATAGAGAACAAAGGTAATAAGAATAATTGTTTATCCAAGAAAACTATAAGCAAATTTGGTATTTCGCTTGCCTTACACTAATTTTGCAACATATTTAATTGTTTTTAACCTAAAAAGCAAAGAATCTATGTGGAGAAAATTCTGCGGATGGCTACTCAAACGCATGGGATGGACGGTAGATAATGAAACCATCGTACCCGAAGACAAATGTATTATCCTTGGTGTACCCCACACCTCGGGATGGGACTTTGTAATTTCGTACCTTTTCTATAAGTCAATCGGTGGAGATGCCAAAGTGATGATTAAAAAAGAGTTTTTCTTTTGGCCATTGGGTGGACTACTGCGCAAACTGGGCGGATTGCCCGTCGACCGCAAGAACGCCGTATCAATGGTGCTCAGCACGATACATCAGATGAAGGAGGAAAAGGTTTGCCACTTAGCCATCGCTCCCGAAGGTACACGCAAGCCCATCAAGCGTTGGAAGACTGGATTCCACACTATCGCTCGCGAAGTAGGCTGCTCGGTATATATGGGCTACTTCGACTGGGGAACCAAGCATGTCGGATGGGGCAAGAAAGTAGAACTTACAGACGATGCACGTGCCGACATGAAGCGCATCCAAGAAATGTATGAAGAGATGCACCTCGTGGGCAAACATAAGGACATGTATATCACACACTAATAAACCTTTTAACTATGATTCAACTTTACAAGCGTATGCAGCGCATGAGAGAGAACTATGTAGACACTCTCGCCAAACTTTACGAATATGCGACCACGGCATACGCCAAGAACCAGTACACTCAGTGGTATAATACCAAGGAGGGCGGCTACACCTACAAGTCATTCAAGACCAAGTGTGACAGCCTATCCAAAACACTTACCCAATATGGCATTGGAGACGGTGACAAAGTGGCTATCTATGCACAGAGCATGCCCAACTGGTCGGTAGCATTCTATGCCACTGCACCTTTTGGCCGTATCGCCATTCCCATCCTTCCCGACAGTTCGGAAAATGAGGTGACCAATATCGTCAACCACTCGGAGAGCAAGGTACTCTTCGTGTCACAACGCCTCGTCGGACGCATCAATCAGGAGGTAAAGGACAAGATGACTCTTATCTTCGACCTCGACACGTTGGAGATACTCAAGGCCGACGATGATAAATTTACTTGCGATGGCAACACCAGCGTGCCTACCCCCGATGATATTGCCACCATTATCTATACATCAGGTACCACAGGTAGTGCCAAAGGTGTGGTACTGAGCCACCGCAACCTGACATCGAATGTCATCACCTGCTACCACTCGTGTAAGCGCACCGAGAAAGACCGCTGGCTCAGCGTACTTCCCATGGCACACACATTGGAAATGACGCTCGGCATGCTATACCCCATGTATTGTGGTGCTACGGTATACTACCTACCCAAACCCCCTGTAGCCTCACTGCTGTTAAAAGCCATCAAGATCGTGAAGCCGACTACCATGCTCACCGTACCGATGATTATCGAAAAGGTATACAAGGGTAGCGTGCTGCCTACCATACAGAAGAGCCCAGCACTCACCTGGATGAACAAGCACATGAACGGTCTGATGTGCCGTATCATCGGCATGAAGCTGAAGAAGACCTTCGGTGGACACATGTCGTTCTACGGTATCGGCGGTGCCAAGCTCGACCCCGAGGTAGAGCGCTTCCTCCTCAAAGCGAAGTTCCCCTATGCCATCGGCTATGGACTTACCGAGACCTCTCCACTTCTCGGCTATGCCATGCATGGCTGGCGAACAGTAGGCTCGTTCGGCTATCCCGTATATAACGTACAGTTGAAACTCCACAACGTAGACCCCAAAACCGGCGAAGGAGAAATCGTAACCAAAGGTCCCAACGTGATGCTCGGATATTATAAGGATCCCGCACGCACAAAGAGCGTATTCACCGAGGACGGTTGGTTCCGCACCAGCGACATCGCCACCGTGGACGAGAAGGGGCGCTACTTCATCAAGGGCCGCAATAGCAACATGATACTCGGCCCCTCGGGTGAGAACATCTATCCTGAAGAGATTGAAAACGTAATCAACAACGTCGAGGGAGTGAGCGAATCAATCGTGGTAGAACGCAACGGTCGCCTCGTAGCACTCGTGCAGCCCATGGAGAACTACATTGAATGGGACAACGAAAACGTGGACAAGATTTACGACTTCGTGGAATCATGGAAAGAGAAACTGCTCAAGGCTGTTAACAAGAATGTCAACAAGTCCTCACAGGTAAGCTCCGTTGAGGTGATGAAAGAACCTTTCGAGAAAACCGCCACACAAAAAATACGTCGTTTCAAATATAAAGAATCGGCACCCACAGTAGAGCAGGAGAAGAAATACAATAAAAACAAGAAGAAAGATTAAACAAAACTATAAATATTTTATTCTATAAATAACTCCGAGTGCTCAAGAACATTCAGGCACTCGGAGTTATTATGCTACATAAGATGAAGACTTACAAGTTTCTACTCACCATTCTACTCACACTCTGCACCATAACTACTATTACAGCAAACGATGACAGCAAGAAGAAAATCTTCCGTGGATACGAAGGGGGTATGATGCTCCACGGAGGTTATCTCAGTGGTAACATCACTCCCCTCGCCTACCAAGCCGAAGGGCTGACCAAAGGCATCGGTGGGGCCATCCGTCTTCGTTTTGGCGACCACTGGCGACTCGGCACCGAGGGTTACACCTCTACAATTAAACTAAAACAACTCGAGAAAGGTAGCTACATCAAAACATTCTGGGCCGGTCTTCTCACCGACTATACTTGGACATGGGGACGTTTTGCACCCTACCTCGGCATTACCATAGGAGGTGGTAGTACCACAGATTTCATCATGAAAGAAGGAAACGGTAAAGACTGGACAGCCGAGGCCGAAGCCTACTATCACAAAGCACCCTTCGTGGCCATCGTCCCCTTCATCGGATGCGATTATATCTTGAGTGACAAGCTACACCTGACACTGAAAGTTGACTATCTCAACGGCATAAGCAATCGAGAGTTGTACCTTCCCAAAGGACCAAGAGTTTACTTCGGTTTTATGTTCTGTCACTAAACATAAGAATTGGGGTAACCAAATTAGATTTTTCAGGTATACCCTCGAGAGAAATTGGGTAAATCCGTCACAAACGGGTATACCTAATTTTTTTATGCGACCCATGAACCATTATCCCACCATTGTGTTATATAGTCAGAGCAACAGCAAAAGCTGCTACCTTACATAAATAACTTTTTCTTAATCATTCAATCTATCGAGCTGCTCCTCTTAGGGATAAGGGGAGCAGTTATTTTATACCACACAAAGTTTTTTGAAATGATAAAAACACGTACAACAGCGGTATCGTTTGCAAAATTATACGTACCTTCGCAGTATCATTTATTTGCTCATATCGATGAACAACCATTACCTACATATATATAAGGCCTCAGCGGGTTCAGGCAAGACATTTACCTTGGCGGTAAACTTCATCCGTCTGCTCATAGAGCAGCCCGACAACTACCGTCATATCCTTGCCGTGACCTTTACGAACAAGGCCACAGCCGAGATGAAGCAGCGCATCTTGGGAAAGTTATATGGTATAGCCCATGGTTTGGAGGATTCGGAAATCTATTTCCAAGAGGTGCAAAAGGTAACAGGACTGGGCGAAAACCTTATTCGAGAACGTGCCTCACAGGCACTCACGATGCTCATCCACGACTACAGCCACTTCCGCGTAGAGACCATCGACAGCTTCTTCCAGTCGGTGCTGCGTGGCCTGGCACGCGAGCTCAACCTCGGCACAGGCATGACCATCGAGCTGGACACGAAGCGTGTCATCAGCGAGGGCGTAGACCTGCTGTTGCGCGAGCTCTCGGCCGATGACCCTACCCTGCTATGGATAGAGAAATATATCGGCAGCGAAATGGACGACGGCAAGCACTGGAACATCACCGACAGCTTGAAGGACTTTGCACGCAACATACACGACGAGACCTACCAACAGCAAGCCGACAACCTGCGCGCCCAGCTACAAGATGCCGACATCATACGCACCCTACGCAAACAGCTCACCGAGGAAAGGAGACATGCCAAGGAGAACATCGACACACAGGTTGACTCATTCTTCAAGATATTAGAGCAGAACACGCTCACCATAGACGACCTGAACTATGGCGCAAGCGGTGTATGTGGCTACTACATCAAGCTGCGCAATGGTGACTACAACACAGAGTTCACAAACCGTACCGCAGATGCCAGCCTGAGAGCCGAGGCATGGGCCTCGGCCAAGTCGCCACACAAGAAAGAGATTGTCGCCCTGGCATCCCATACACTGATGCAGCATCTCAACGACACGGAGAAGATACGCCTCCGCGAGGTACGCACCATCAACACATGCGACCTCGTGCTGCGCCACCTCTACCAGCTGCAGCTCATCAACATCATCCACGACCGCATATTACAGCTCAACCGCGAGGAGAACCGTTTCCTCCTGGCCGACACGTGCCGCATGCTGAGCCAGATGCAAACGGGCGACAGCTCCTTCGTGTTCGAAAAGCTGGGCTATTACATCCGCCACATCATGATCGACGAGTTCCAGGACACCTCACGCATGCAGTGGGACAACTTCCTGCATATCCTGCGCGAAGGTCTCTCACAAGGTAACGAGAGCATGCTCGTGGGCGATGTGAAACAGGCCATCTACCGCTGGCGCGGCAGCGACTGGCGCATCCTCAACGGCGAGGTACACCAAGAACTGGGACTCTACACACCACGCGAAGCACACCGTTTGGCGGTAAACCGCCGCAGCATGCGCGAGATTGTCGAGTTCAACAACCACCTCTTCGACCGTTGCAATACGCTGCTCACCGACCTCCTCGGCGAAGAGCATGCCGCACCGCTCATCCAGGCCTATAGCGACGTGGAGCAGGAGCACAAAGAGGAGCACGAAGGGTATGTACGTGTGGTCGACGTCACCCATGAAAAGGGTGAGAGCGCCGATGAGGTAATGTGCCGCGAAGTGTTGAGAACCATTGAAGAGCTACTGTCCAACGGTATCAGCGAAAAGCACATCGCCCTGCTACTGCGTACCAACACACAGATACAACGCATCGTAGACTACATGGCTGTCCATGCCCCTACGATTCATATCTTCTCGGCCGATGCCTACCGCCTCGATGCCTCGACCGCGGTAAACATGCTTGTCGACACCCTACGTTGGATTGCCGATCCTGAGCAGAGTGTCGCTCTGCTGCAAGTAGGTCTTCACTACCATCGCAACGTGTTAGCCGACGAACTCTCTACGGCCGACATCATCGCTCTTCGTCCCCAAGGATACGGACTCCCCGAAGCACTCATGGCACAACACACGGCTCTACAACAGATGCCACTATACGAACTAACCGAGTGTTTGTACCGTACCCTGCAACTGCACCGCATAAGCAATGAAGACGGCTACCTGTTGGCATTCTTCGACCAACTGTCAAACTACTGCACCACCACAGCGGGCAGCATCAAGGAGTTCATACACTATTGGGACGACGAACTGAAGAGCAAGGCCATACCCTCGGGAGGAGCCGATGGCATAGAGGCCATGACCGTACACAAGTCAAAAGGACTGGAGTTTCACACCGTCATCATCCCCCACTGCGAATGGGAGCTAAACAAGCATTCGGGAATCCTGTGGATAGCCGCCAACGACTCCCTCCCCACCCCGCTTGCCACCAATCCTATCCCCTACAGTGAAGCCATGAGACACTCGGCCTTCACCGAGGAGTACCACGAAGAATATCTGCAACAGATTGTCGACAGCTATAACCTCCTCTATGTAGCCTTCACACGTCCCAAGGCCAACCTCATCATCCTCAAGAGCGCATCCAAGAGTACCATAGCCAAAGGCAAAGTGATGAACAACGTAGCCCAACTCATCACCAGCGCACTCGGAAGTAATTCCGATGGCGTGCTCGAATATGGCACACTGGCCATTCCGACAGTCGAAGACAAGAACAAGGATGAAAGCCAAAAGACGAATCCTCTCGAAGTATCCCCCGAAGCGCTCCCTGTAACGATGTGTTCCGAGGAACTGAGCGTACACTTCCGCCAGTCGAACCTCGCCAAGCGTTTCATCGCCCAAGCGCAGGAGGAGTATGCCGCAGCAGAAGAAGACACAGCGGCAGAGCGGTCTCAAAGCGCTACCCTCTCTTATCTCGATCGCGGCCTGCTGCTTCACGAGCTGTTTGCCATGATACGCACAGCGGATGATGCACCCACGGTCATCGCCCGTATGGTGCGTGACGGCCTCATCGACACTACCACACAGCACGAGATAGAGCGCATCGTATACCGCGCCCTCACGCAACCCCAAGCAGCCGACTGGTTCTCAGGGGAGTACGAACTTTTCAACGAGTGCACCATCCTCTACCGTGCCGATGACGGAACCGTCCATCGCATGCGCCCCGACCGCGTGATGACCGACGGTGAGCGGTTCATCATCGTAGACTTCAAGTTTGCCCGCGAGCGCGACAAGCACCACGAGCAAGTGAACGACTATATCAAACGACTCCACGAGATGGGACACACCAATGTCGAAGGCTACCTGTGGTATGTCTACGAAAATAGAATAAGTAAGGCATAGAGAAACTATTTCTCTTTCACCATCATGACACACTGATTACAATCAAAAGTGAGAGCAAATCGTTTTCCATCAGCTGAGACCAAGGTATAAGGTTCGCGATAAGGTGAGAGACGGCCTCCACGATGGGGACACCAGCCCATAGCATAGCGCAAGCAATGACGGCAGAACATTAGCGTGGCTCCACGCGTAGCACTCAACTCATACGCCGGCGCAACAGTCTCGGCTCCACGAACACGGTAGAAGTCAGCAGCACGATGATTGGCAATGTTGGCAAGATAACTTAATTGAACATTGGGATGTGAAGATGGAGTATTGTCACAGCCCGACTGACTGACCTTTGCTTTTTCATTGTCAGTACCGCCTATTTTCAATTTTGAATTTTCAATTTTCAGTTTCCTAACCCTCTCATATGCCTCCACTCCCGCACGGCGCATATCGGCCACCATAGAAGAAGGGATAAACCAGTTGTCCGTGAAATCTATCGCCACACTCTTGGCCGCGAGGATGGTACCACCCAGCTTAGACAACTGTGCTTCAATGCCAGCACGCTGTTCGGTACGTGCCAATTCCTTATCACAGGCAAAATTGACCGTAGCGCTACATCCCTCCTCATCGGTCATCGTGAGCGAAAAGCCGAAGGGGAGGTCGCGCATACCTATATAAACAGGTATACGGCGCTCGGCCGAAGGTCGCGAAAGAAGGCGTTCGAAGTCTTGGTCGTAGTTACGAAAGAGCGGTGTGCGAGCTGTGAGTCCACGAGGCATCTCTTTCGGATAGAGGCGATTACCCTCCACCCTGTTCACACGAAATCCCTGCAGTTGTCCACGTTCGTCAATGAAACAGAGCCCATCGCCATTGTGCAACGCCTTGGTGGAGGATACAGCGATATAGCCACGACCTACCTCTTTGACATTCCCTATAGGCTCACCTACAGACTTGGGCGAGGAAAAGGAGTATACCTCGGAACGCCCCGTGAGGAAGTAATCGGTGAAACCACGATTGAAACTCTTGTCAAGCTGTGGAGTGAAAGTGTAAGTACTTACTCCCAATGAAGCACGTTCGTACTCTGGACGACGGGCAAGAATGGCATCAATTGCCTGACGGTAATAGGCTGTGACATTCTTCACGTACGACACGTCCTTGAGTCGACCTTCAATTTTGAATGAGCATACCCCGGCATCCATCATGGCTTCGAGGTGGGCACTGCGGTTCATATCTTTCAATGAGAGCAGATGGCGATTGCGCTCAATGACACGTCCATCGGCATCCACAAGGTCGAAGGGCAAGCGACAGAACTGCGCACACTCTCCCCTATTGGCACTGCGCCCGAAGCAGGCTTGAGAGGCATAACACTGTCCGCTATAGCTCACGCAGAGAGCGCCATGCACGAAGGCTTCGAGGGGTACAGGGCAGTCGCGATGTATTGCAGCAATCTCCTCGAGCGAGAGCTCGCGCGCAAGTACCACCTGAGAGAAGCCGTTCTCATAGAGAAACTTCACTTTCTCGGATGTGCGGTTGTCAGTTTGCGTACTGGCATGCAACGCTATAGGCGGCAGGTTCATGGTGAGCAGCGCCATGTCCTGTACGATGAGGGCATCGATGCCGATACGGTAAAGCTGCCACACAAGGTTTTCCACTTCAGCCAACTCGTCATCGTAGATGATGGTATTGAGTGTTACGTATACCTTGGCTCCGAAGCGGTGGGCATATTCGGCCAATTGCTGCAAATCGTCGAGCGAGTTGCCCGCTGCAGCACGTGCTCCATACTTAGGCGCACCTATATATACGGCATCGGCACCATGACGTATGGCTTCAATGCCACACTCAAGGTTCTTGGCGGGAGAAAGCAGCTCAATTTTCATAATTCTCAATTACTTAATATCCTCCAATCTATACGGAGTAGCCTGATATACGTAGTAGTTAAGCCAGTTATTGAAGAGCAGGTTAGCATGGCCTCGCCAAGTCACCACGGGGGATTGCGAGGGGTCATCGTTGCGATAATAGTGTTTGGGCATCTCAATAGGGAGTCCCTTGGCAAGGTCGCGCTTGTACTCGGTGTCGAGGGTCAATGGCGAATACTCCGAGTGCCCGGTAAGAAATATCTCGCGTCCACCGCGGGCCATCACCATATACACACCGCTCTCCTCGCTCTCGGCCAGAATGTCAAGTTCAGGATTACGCTCTATATCTTCGCGACGCACCTCGGTATGGCGGCTATGGGGTATATAGAACTCATCGTCGAAGCCACGGAAGATGGGCAGTTCCGGCTTGCTCACACGGTGTTTGAAGATGCCAAACATCTTCTTCTCAAGCGCATATTTAGGGATTCCATAGTAATGGTACAATCCCGCCTGTGCAGCCCAACAAATATAGAGTGTAGAAGTTACGTTATGGCGTGCCCACTCGAATATCTCCGTCATCTCTTCCCAGTAACCCACCTCCTCAAAGGCCATATGTTCTACGGGAGCTCCAGTAATGATAAAGCCATCGTACTTATGGTGGCGCATCTCCTCGAAGTCGGTATAGAAAGCCTGCATGTGCTCTACCGGAGTATTCTTCGATGTATGGCTCTTTACCTTCATGAGACTCAGTTCAATCTGCAACGGCGAATTGGATAGCAGACGCACGAGGTCAGTCTCCGTGGTAATCTTGAGCGGCATAAGATTGAGCACCGCTATACGCAACGGACGTATATCTTGCGACGACGCACGTGTGGTATCCATTACGAAGATATTTTCCTGCTTCAGCAGGTCAATGGCGGGTAATCTATCGGGTAAGGTTAGTGGCATTGTATGGTTCTAATATATAATTGAGTTGTAATATTAAAATTTAAGTTTATCAAACGTATGGCAACGGCTGACGTGGTACTTCCATAGGATAGAAAAGCGGGTGCGTTCGGGTACATCCATTGAAACCGCCTTCTGCAAGTTATCCTCACGTGAGGCACGAAACTCCTTCTTCAAACGACGGTACTCGCGACGAGCACGAAAAACAGCCTTGACACTCCCCCACTCTCCCTTGACACAGAACATGGCGGCAGCCACATAGTCGAGCAAAGCACGTACAAAGAGCACATGGTTCAAATCCTCTGATGGGAGATTCTTGTATAACATCAAGAGGTTGTTGCGGAAGTTGAGGAAGGTCTTGCGCGGATGGCCGGCATTAAGTGTGGCCCCCCCGACATGATATACCACGCTAGCTGCCACACTGCGTACTTCGTAGCCACGGCAGCGAAGACGCCAGCAGAGGTCTATCTCCTCCATATGGGCAAAAAAGCGGCCATCAAGCCCGCCCACCTCTTTATATATAGGAAGGCGTACCACGAGACATGCTCCCGTGGCCCACAAAAGGGACACATCGGTGTCGTACTGCCCATGGTCCTTTTCCACGGTATCGAAGATGCGTCCACGGCAGTAGGGGTAGCCATAGCGGTCAAGGTATCCGCCCATGGCTCCGGCATATTCAAATTCTTCCTTCTTGTAATAAGCCATCAGCTTAGGCTGGCAAGCAGCCACTATAGGATGGGTATCCATATACTCCACAAGCGGAACGAGCCAGCCAGAGGTGACCTCCACATCGGAGTTCAGCAAGACGGCATACTCGGCATCAATTTGCTCAAAAGCCTTGTTGTAACCGTCGGCAAAACCATAGTTCTCGCTAAAGACGATGGTCTTAACCATAGGAAATTCGGCAGCAAGCAAAGCCAATGAACCGTCGGTAGAGCCATTGTCTGCCACATACACGACAGCCTCACCCAACAACTCGGGCAACACGGAGTGCTCTACCACTGAAGGAAGAAACTGACGAAGCATCTGCTCGCCATTCCAATTGAGGATTACTACTGCTACTTTCATAATATCGTTGCTTTCAACGCCGTACCCTCTTCATTGAACCCACCGAGACGCACACGTACCAAGGCATTATCACGGGCTGCGGGGTCGGAAACCTCAACACGTATATAATTATCTGTGAAACCATGGAATGGTTGTCCCGCCTTGGGTTTCTCGAGCAGTACTACAGCTTCGGTACCGATATGGCGTTCATAGAAGGCCTGCTGCTTGGCATCGGAGAGTGCCAAAAGGCGTTCGCTGCGATGGTGCTTCTCCTGCGGAGTTACCTTGTATTCTATCTTGAGAGCCTGCGTACCGGGACGCTCCGAATAGCTGAAGACATGCAGCGCAGTAATGTCAAGCGACTCGATGAAGCGATAGGCCTCCTCAAAATACTGTTCCTCCTCGCCACGGGTACCCACGATAACATCCACACCGATGAAGGCATCGAGCATGAGTGAACGTATCTTCTGTATCTTAGAAGCGAAGAGCGCCGTATCGTAGCGACGGCGCATAAGCTTCAACACCGCATCGCTGCCAGCCTGCAAGGGAATATGGAAGTGAGGCATAAAAGCTCGCGAACGGGCAACAAACTCAATCACCTCATCCGTGAGCAGATTGGGCTCGATAGAGGATATACGATAGCGTTCAATGCCTTCTACCTCATCCAAAGCGCGTATAAGGTCAATGAAGGTCTCGCCCGTCGTCTTGCCGAAGTCACCTATGTTGACACCGGTGATTACAATCTCCTTGGCTCCCTCGGCAGCCGCCCCACGTGCCTGCTCTACGAGCGAGGCGATGGTGCCGTTACGGCTACGGCCACGAGCATAAGGGATAGTACAATAGGAACAAAAGTAGTCACATCCGTCCTGTACTTTGAGGAAGAAACGTGTGCGGTCACCCTGCGAACATGAGGGTACAAAGGTGCGTATATCCTTGGTAGGAATAGTCACCATCTCGCCCTGCTCGCGTTTGTCAAGCGAGGTGAGGTAGTCAAGCAAATTACCCTTCTTGTCCATACCCAACACGAGGTCCACCCCTGGGATGGCCGCCACCTGTTCGGGCTTGAGCTGGGCATAACATCCCGTCACCACCACAAAGGCATGAGGATGCTGCCTCACCAGTTTATGTATAGCCTGCCGGCACTTCTTATCGGCCTGCTCGGTCACCGAACAGGTATTCACCACACAGATATCGGCCTGTTCGCCACGACGAGCCGTGCGAAAGCCCGCCTCCTGCAGCGTACGTCCTATGGTTGAAGTCTCCGAAAAATTGAGCTTGCAACCCAACGTATAATACACCGCCTTCTTATCCTTGAACTGCGTATTATCAATCATAGCGTACAAAATTACATATTTTTCTCAATATATATATTATTATAGGCGCAAAGTCTGAAAAAAAGCCATAAGTTTGCAAGTAAGGATACAAAGTCAATTGATCAGAATGAGACTGGGGGATATTTAATTTATTGCAAAAACTTGGGTGCGGTCACCATTTTTTTCCTCTACAACTCTGTGGATTCTCATTTTTTTAGTAACTTTGCAAGCCTAAAAATAACAAACGACACAATCATTATGGGTGGTTTCTTCGGAACAGTCTCTAAAGCAGCATGTGTGACCGATCTATTCTACGGCACAGACTACAATTCACATATGGGAACGAAGCGTGGCGGTATGGCCACATACGCCAAAGGCGTGGGCTTCATGCGCTCGATTCACAATCTGGAAAGCTCTTACTTCCGCACTAAGTTCGAGTCGGGGCTCTCCAAGTTTCAGGGCAATGCCGGCATCGGCGTCATCAGCGACACCGACCCCCAGCCCATCCTCATAAACTCCCATTTGGGCAAGTTTGCCATCGTCACCGTAGCCAAGGTCAACAACATGCAGGAACTGGAGCAGGACCTGCTGGCTGCTAACATGCACTTCTCGGAGATGAGTCTCTCGAAGACCAATCAAACCGAGCTCATCGCACTCCTTATTATACAGGGCAAAGACTTCGTAGACGGCATCGAGAATGTGTTCCGCAAGATCAAGGGCTCATGTTCCATGCTGATTCTCACCGAAGACGGCATCATCGCTGCCCGCGACCAGTGGGGACGCACCCCCATAGTCATCGGCAAGAAGGACGGAGCCTATGCCGCAACGAGCGAGACCAACAGCTTCCCCAACTTGGGCTACCAGATTGAGCACTACGTAGGTCCG
>JBGVOS010000075.1:0-46457 GCA_045126595.1 Bacteroidaceae bacterium
GATGCTCACGCCCGTGATGTCAGCAATTTCCTTAAAACTGAGATCTTGATAAAAACGCATATATACGACTTCACGCTGATTATCTGGCAAAGCATCTACGAGACGGCGCACATCAGTAAGGGTCTGTTCGTTTACCATCTGCGTTTCAATATTATCGTCGCAGAGGTCTGCATCATTTAAAAGATCCATCTCCGTCTCATCGTTCGACACCGTATTCTCGTTACGTTCCTGACGGAAGCCATCGATAATCATATTGTGAGCAATACGTATAAGCCATGCACTAAACTTGCCACTGGCCGTATAGCGTCCCTGCTGGATGGTAGTGATAGCCTTGACAAAAGTTTCTTGAAAAATATCTTCTGCCACCTCCTGACTACGCACAATAAAATAGATATAATTGAAAAGTTTGCCCTGATAACGAGCGAGCAACTCATCAAACGCCTTATTATCACCTTCTGAATAACGAGCCACCAACATATCGTCGGTGAACTGATTCAAGTTTTCCATTACTGCTTACTATTATTGTTTTAGAGTAAGAGTGTTTCGATAGGCGGTCTTTATTTGAGTTACTATTTATTTTATTCCGTTGGCAATAATTGCACATGGTTTCCGTTGGCAAAGAAAAGCATAATTTTGTTATCATGCAACATTTTTGCCCAATTTTAACACAATAAGGTATATTTTTGTCCGTTATACGATTCCTACAGATTGGTTCTATTGTAAAAATCATAAAAAATAGGCTGACCCATAGATCAGCCTATTCTCTAATTAATCCTTGTTGTTTATTATCCTAGATTACTTCACTTCCTCGAAGTCGGCATCCTGGATGTTATCACCCTGAGCACCACCCTGTGCATTATCGGCACCGGGCTGAGGACCTGTCTGCTGGCCACCGGTCTGTGCGTACATCTCGGCACTTGCTGCCTGGAAGGCGGTGTTGAGCTCGTTCATCGCTGCGTCGATGGCTGCGAGGTCTTGTGACTTGTGAGCCTCCTTGAGCTTCTCGAAAGCGGCCTCGATGGGAGCCTTCTTGTCGGCAGGGATCTTGTCGCCGAGTTCCTTGAGCTGGTTCTCGGTCTGGAAGATCATTGAGTCGGCCTGGTTGAGCTTGTCTACCTTCTCGCGCTCCTTGCGGTCGGCCTCTGCGTTGGCTTCAGCCTCGGCCTTCATGCGCTCGATCTCCTCCTTGCTGAGACCTGATGACGCCTCGATGCGGATAGCCTGCTCCTTACCGGTAGCCTTATCCTTGGCTGATACCTTGAGGATACCGTTGGCGTCGATATCGAAGGTTACCTCGATCTGAGGTACACCACGACGTGCGGGAGCGATGCCGGTGAGGTTGAACTGACCGATAGACTTGTTCTGTGCAGCCATGGGACGTTCGCCCTGGAGTACGTGGATGGTTACCTCTGTCTGGTTGTCGGCAGCGGTTGAGAACACCTCGCTCTTCTTGCAGGGGATGGTGGTGTTGGCATCGATGAGCTTGGTCATCACGCCACCCATGGTCTCGATACCCATTGAGAGGGGAGTAACGTCGAGCAGTACGATGTCGCCTACACCGCCCTCCTTGTTGAGCACAGCACCCTGGATAGAGGCTCCGAGAGCAACCACTTCGTCGGGGTTAACGCCCTTTGAAGGAGCCTTACCGAAGTATTCCTGTACGATCTGCTGTACGGCGGGGATACGGGTTGAACCACCTACGAGGATTACCTCGTCGATATCACCTACGCTGATCTTGGCATCGGCTACAGCCTTGCGGCAGGGCTCGATACATGCCTGGATGAGGTTGTGAGCCAAGGCTTCGAACTTAGCACGTGTGAGGGTCTTCACCAAGTGGCGGGGAACACCTGCTACGGGCATGATGTAGGGGAGGTTGATCTCTGTAGAAGTTGATGAAGAGAGCTCAATCTTGGCCTTCTCGGCAGCCTCTTTAAGACGCTGGAGAGCCATGGGGTCCTGAGTGAGGTCGGCACCCTCGTCGTTCTTGAACTCCTGTACGAGCCAGTCGATGATTACCTGGTCGAAGTCGTCACCACCAAGGTGAGTGTCACCGTTGGTAGAGAGCACTTCAAATACGCCACCACCGAACTCGAGGATAGAGATATCAAATGTACCGCCACCGAGGTCGAATACGGCAATCTTCATATCCTTATTAGCCTTGTCGATACCGTAGGCAAGAGCGGCAGCTGTAGGCTCGTTCACGATACGCTTTACCTCGAGACCAGCAATCTGACCGGCCTCCTTGGTAGCCTGACGCTGTGAGTCTGAGAAGTAGGCGGGTACGGTGATAACGGCCTCTGTCACCTCCTGGCCGAGGTAGTCCTCAGCAGTCTTCTTCATCTTCTGGAGAATCATAGCTGAGATCTCCTGGGGAGTATACTTGTGACCGTCGATGTCAACGAGGGGGAGGTTGTTGTCGCCACGTACTACGGGGTAGGGTACGCGTGAAACCTCTTTCTGTACCTGGTCCCAGGTCTCACCCATGAAACGCTTGATAGAGTAGATGGTGCGCTTGGGGTTGGTGATAGCCTGACGCTTGGCAGGGTCGCCCACCTTGCGCTCGCCACCGTCAACGAATGCTACTACCGAAGGAGTAGTGCGCTTGCCTTCGCTGTTGGCGATTACTACGGGTTCGTTACCTTCAAATACTGCAACACATGAGTTGGTTGTACCTAAGTCAATACCAATAATCTTTCCCATTTTCTTATTCTTTTTTAATTGTTAATATTCAAAACTTGTTTCTGTAGGCCTTTGTTCGGCGGTTAATCTTTTTTAGTGCCAAGGACCTTACGCCGATATATAGGACAAATGGTGTGCCACGGGAAAAGTTGAAAGAGGGAAGAGGAAAGAGGAAAGTTTTTCTGTCATGCATTGTGACATGATGGCAGAAAATAACTTTTTCGTATGACAATAGTGTACAATTCGGAAAATGTTTGTATCTTTGCGGTAAACCGCGAAGGTTGTAGGCACTTGCTGGGAATAAACGAGTTTATTCGCTCGTTTTTGACAACCTTTGTTGAGGAGTTCGGTATTTAGGAGTTCAGACTCCTGAACTACGTATTATAGTAATATAAGTATATATATGGCAAAGAAAGAAGAAGTAGTAGCGGCAGGTTCGCCTGCCGATAAGTTGAAAGCCTTGCAAGCTGCGATGGACCGTATCGAAAAGAATTTCGGTAAGGGCTCCATCATGAAGCTCGGTGACGACAATATACAGGAGATTGAGGTTATCCACACGGGGTCGCTCGGATTGGATGTGGCCCTTGGCGTTGGCGGTTATCCCCGTGGACGTATCATTGAGATCTATGGTCCTGAGTCATCAGGTAAGACCACATTGGCTATTCATGCCATTGCTGAGGCGCAGAAGAATGGTGGTATCGCTGCCATCATCGATGCCGAGCATGCCTTCGACCGCTTCTATGCACAGAAGTTGGGTGTGGATGTGAACAGTCTGCTTATCGCACAGCCCGACAATGGCGAGCAAGCCCTCGAGATTGCTGACCAGCTCATCTCATCGGCTGCCGTAGACCTCGTCATCATCGACTCTGTAGCAGCCTTGACTCCGAAGGCCGAGATTGAGGGTGACATGGGCGACAACAAGGTGGGTCTCCAGGCACGTCTCATGAGCCAGGCACTGCGTAAGCTCACTGCTACCATATCGAAGACCAACACCACCTGTATCTTCATCAACCAATTGCGCGAGAAGATTGGCGTGATGTTCGGTAACCCTGAAACCACGACCGGTGGTAATGCCCTGAAGTTCTACGCATCGGTACGTATCGATATCCGCAAGTCGACTCCCATTAAGGATGGCGAGGAGGTACTCGGTCACCTCACCAAGGTGAAGATTGTGAAGAACAAGGTGGCACCTCCCTTCCGCAAGGCTGAGTTTGACATCATGTTCGGTGAAGGTATCTCAAAGATTGGCGAGATTATCGACCTTGGCGTAGATCATGGTATCATCAAGAAGTCGGGCTCATGGTTCTCCTATGGCGAGACCAAACTGGCTCAGGGTCGCGATGCCGTGAAGCAGCTCCTTGCCGACAATCCCGAATTGGCCGAAGAACTCGAGGCCAAGATTGTGGAGGCACTAACCAGGAAGTCGGAGGAGTAAAGGACATTGTCAGCCTGAGCATGACACAGAAAATTAGTTAATAAATATAACCAACATAATTCATAAATTATTAAACAGTAAAGTTATGCGTTTAATTATCCAGAAAAACCCGCAGCAGATGGCAGTATGGGCTGCCACTCACATCGTAAAGAGAATCAATGAGTTCGGTCCCACACCCGAGAAACCTTTCGTGCTCGGTCTTCCCACTGGTGGCACACCCTTGGCTACCTACAAGGAACTTATCCGTCTGCACAAGGAGGGTAAGGTAAGTTTCCAGAACGTAGTAACCTTCAACATGGACGAGTACTGCAACCTCCCCGAGGATCATCCCGAGAGCTACCACTCATTCATGTGGAACAACTTCTTCAGCCACGTTGATGTGAAGAAGGAGAACGTAAACATCCTTAACGGTAATGCCGAGAACCTCGAGGCAGAGTGCGCTCGCTACGAAGAGAAAATCAAGTCATACGGCGGTATCGACCTCTTCATGGGTGGTATCGGTCCTGACGGCCACATCGCATTCAACGAGCCGGGTTCATCACTCACCTCACGCACTCGTGTGAAGACCTTGACTACCGACACCATCATTGCCAACTCACGCTTCTTCGACAACGACGTGAATAAGGTGCCCAAGACCGCCGTTACTGTAGGTGTTGGCACCGTGATGGACGCCAAGGAGGTGCTCATCCTCGCCAACGGCCACAACAAGGCCCAGGCTCTCTACCACGCTGTTGAGGGTGCCATCACTCAGATGTGGACCATCAGCGTACTCCAGCTCCACCCCCACGGCATCATCGTATGTGACGACGCCGCTACCGTAGAACTCAAGGTAGGTACCGTAAACTACTTCAAGGATATCGAGAAGGATAACCTCTAATCCTCGCTTGAAGGAAAACGGATAGTTCCGATTGAAAAACGAACAAAGTTTTTTAATCGAACGGTTCCAATAGTTTTATCAGACGGTTCTGATTCTTCCATCAGCACCGTCTGTTTTTTTTTGTAATTTTCAGGCTTAAATATATGATAAAATATATCAAGAATCCCCTATACTTCTTAAAGATTCATCCATTTCCGACATAGCTTCACCTAAATTCCATCGTCACTCTACCCATGAGATCATTGAACTAATTTCTCTAAGTTCTATCGGAATGAATTTGCCTAAAAATAAGAGTTGCAAATCAAACAAAAAGCAATCCGATTTGTTCATCAATCCTACCCGAACAATATTCTGAATGCCTCTTCTACCTTACGCACGGGACATATCTCAATACCGAAACGCGTAGCGTCGAGGCCCTGCATGTTGTGCTTAGGGATGATGATTTGCTTGAAGCCCAGCTTCTCGGCTTCGGCAATGCGTTGCTCGATGCGGCTCACAGGGCGTATTTCGCCCGAAAGGCCAACCTCGCCTGCCATGCATACGGTAGGTTCTATCTCGGTATCCATATTGCTCGAGAGAATGGCGCTGATGACGCTGAGGTCGATGGCGGGGTCGTTGACGCGGAGGCCACCGGCGATATTGAGGAATACATCCTTCTGTACCAATTTGAAGCCTACACGTTTTTCGAGCACGGCAAGAAGCATATTCATACGACGGAGATCGAAGCCCGTAGCTGAGCGCTGCGGTGTGCCATAGGCTGCGGTGCTCACAAGCGCTTGTGTCTCGATGAGGAAGGGACGTATGCCCTCGATAGCCGAGGCAATGGCGATACCACTCATACCCTCGTGGCGGTCAGTGAGGAGCAGTTCCGAAGGGTTGCTCACCTGGCGGAGGCCATCGCCGCGCATCTCATAGATGCCCAGCTCGGCAGTGCTGCCAAAGCGGTTCTTGATGCCACGCAGGATGCGGTACATATAGTGCTGGTCGCCCTCGAACTGGAGCACGCAGTCGACAATGTGTTCCAATATCTTGGGGCCAGCGATACTGCCCTCCTTATTGATATGGCCTATGAGGATGGTGGGAATGTTGCTTTCTTTGGTGAATTTGAGCAATGAGGCGGCACATTCGCGTATCTGTACGATACTTCCTGGGGATGATTCGGCTGTCTCGGTAGAGATCGTCTGTATGGAATCGATGATGATGATGTCGGGTTGCGTCTCCTTGATGTGGGCATATATCTTTTCCAGTGAGGTTTCGCACACGATGAACAGGTTGGTGTCGGTGTGGGCGATGCGATCGGCGCGTAGCTTGAGTTGGCGTGCACTCTCCTCACCCGACACGTAGAGCACGCGCTGCTCGGGCATGTGTAGCACAGTTTGTAGTACTAGTGTGCTCTTGCCTATACCAGGTTCGCCACCGAGGAGGATGAGTGAGCCGGGGACGAGACCTCCTCCCAGCACGCGGTTCAATTCTTCGTCGTGCATGTCGATACGGGGTTCCTCACCTGTGGCAATCTCTTCGAGGCGTATGGGGCGTGCCTTCTCGAAAGTGAAGCCCGAAGCAGCACGTTTTTCTGCTGTCGCTGGGCGAACCACCTGCTCTTTCATTGTGTTCCATGCACCACACGAGGGGCAGCGGCCTGCCCACTTGGGAGAGTCGTAGCCACATTCGGAACATACGTATGCAATCTTTTCCTTTGCCATATCCTCTATATATAAATATAGGTGCGAAGATAATGAAAAAATAGGTGAAACGGCGCGTATTGTTTGATATTTATCATTGTTTTTATACATTTGCATAGTTTGATTTATAATTCACTATATCTATGCGAAAAGTGTTGGCGTCATTACTGTGTTGGGTAAGTGTCAGTGTTATGGCACAAGTATCGTTCGGCACAGCGAAGAAGTTTAATGACAAATGGTCATTCGTACTTACCGACGATAGCGCGGCTATCAATTCTGATTATGACGACAGTCGTTGGCGGACCCTTACGTTGCCCCATGACTGGAGTGTGGAAAGTTCACCTTCACAAACACTCGCCAGTTGCACCGGCTATTTACCAGGAGGCATTGGCTGGTATCGTAAGACATTCCGTGTCACTGATGAGGACGCACGTCATTATATCTATTTCGAAGGAGTGTATAACCGTAGCGACGTCTATATCAACGGACAACATTTGGGGCATCGTCCCAACGGGTATGTCTCGTTCATGTACGACCTCACACCTTACCTGAATCGCGAGGAGGATAATGTACTTGCCGTACGTGTAGACCACAGTCGCTATGCCGATTCGCGTTGGTACACAGGCTCAGGCATCTATCGTGATGTGTATCTCATCACTGCTCCCGAGATACATCTGTCTCAGTGGGGCGTAGGCTATCGCGCAACCAAGTTCACTGACCGCAGCGCCACCATGGAAATTGATGTGGCGGTAGACAACCATACAGCTCTGCCTCAGAAGGTGCAGGCACGTGTTACAATGCTTGATGCCGAGGGCAACCAAGTGGCAATGACAACGAAGAATGCTACGATAGCTTCGAAAAGTATTAATAATCCATTATCCATTCTCCATTGTCAAGTCAAGAACCCTCACCGTTGGAGGCTTGACGATCCTTATCTGTATACCTTAAAAGTGGAACTGCTCATCGAAGGGGAAGTGATAGACAAGACCGAGATACGTGCAGGGCTTCGTACACTCGACTTTAGCGCTGACAAAGGATTTGCAATCAACGGAGAGAGCATGAAAGTAAAAGGTGTATGCCTGCACCACGATGCAGGCGTATTGGGCGCTGTAGTCCCTCCCGAAGTGTGGCGTCGTCGCATCGAGCAGCTCAAGGCTATGGGTGCCAATGCCATACGCATGAGTCATAATCCACAAGCCCCCATCGTGTACGATCTGTGCGATGAACTGGGTATGCTCGTCATGGATGAGGGAAGCGATGAATGGGAGTTCCCTAAGCGTAAGTGGATAAAGGGATGGAACAAGGGAGAACCAGGTTATGAGGGCACATACGACTTCTTCGAGGAATGGATCGAACGCGACATCACCGACATCGTACGCCGTGACCGCAATCACCCGAGCGTATTCCTTTGGAGCGTAGGAAATGAGGTGGACTACCCCAACGACCCCTACTCGCATCCTGTGCTTAACGGAAGTAGCATCAGCCAACCCATGTTTGGCGGTTACGACCCAGAACGTCCGCATGCCGAACGTATTGGTAAGATTGCCAAGCGCCTGGCGGCCTGCATACGTGCCGTGGACTCTTCGCGCCCCGTAACGGGAGCTCTGGCAGGGGTGGTAATGAGTAACGAAACGGATTATCCTGAAGCTGTGGATGTGGTAGGCTACAATTACACTGAAGATCGTTATGACACCGACCACAAAGCCTATCCCGACCGCATCATCTATGGCAGTGAGACACGTAGTGATTTCAGTGCGTGGAAGGCCGTACGTGATAAGGAGCACATTTTCGGACAGTTCGTCTGGACCGGCACCGACTATCTGGGCGAGTCGGGTGCATGGCCCTCACGAGGTCTGCACACGGGATTGCTCAACTTTGCCAATTTTCCCAAACCTCGTGGCAAGTTCCGCGAGGCGTTATGGAGCGACAAACCCACTATATATATAGGTACATATCGCCGTGGCCGTGGTCGTTGGGGCGACCAGCTCTCTATCGATGCCTTCGACTCGTGGAACTACCGCGATGGACAGTTGATACGTGTTGTATGCTATACCAACACTGCACAGGCACAACTGAAACTCAACGGCAATGTCATTGGCCCGATGAAGCCCTACGATGATGTGAACGGCATGGTATATTGGGATATCCCTTATACCCCAGGTGTGCTCACCGCTGAAGGTTATGACACCGAAGGCAAACTTCTGGCAACCTATACTATACAGACAAGCAACCGTCCCTATCGCTTACGTGCGACATTGATAGAGACGGAGTCTGTTGTACAGGAGCCACATGACACTCCACGTACTTATCAAATACTTGTAGAGGTCCTTGATGAAAAGGATATATTAGTAAAATTAGCAGACAATTCCATTACTTGCCAAATAGAAGGTGAAGCTCGTCTGCTCGGTTTGGAAAACTCTGACAACAACGATATGAGTCATCCAAAATCGCATACTCGTCGTGTGTATCAGGGTTATCTCGTCGCCTATGTACAGGCGGATGGAGATAGGGGAACACCTATAAGACTT
This sequence comes from Bacteroidaceae bacterium, assembly GCA_045126595.1. Taxonomy (GTDB): domain Bacteria; phylum Bacteroidota; class Bacteroidia; order Bacteroidales; family Bacteroidaceae; genus UBA1189. The sequence continues at coordinate 9,202 of JBGVOS010000075.1, forward strand.
ACTTTCTCATCGCCGTTACTCGAAGATGCGGTGATGGATCTTCTCCTCCGATAAGCAAATTGCCTTTGCCATCCTGACCATAGCACCAACGAAGAGCATTAACATTGGCGCCATGGTCAGGATGGTAGAGAGGCTGGGTAAACATTTTATCTGAAATCCTTCAGCTGTATTTGCAAACGCTGGCGGGTGAAGAAGATACGGCTCTTGACCGTACCGAGGGGCAATGACAGCTTTTCAGCTATCTCACGATACTTGAATCCCGATACGTGCATGGCAAAGGGTACGCGATACTCCTTGGGCAGTGCGTTTACCACACGGCGTATTTCCTTGGTATCGTAGGCACTCTCGGTACTCTCGAATCCTGCATCCTGCGGTAAGGAAAGGTGAAAGAGGTTGTCGGTGCGGTCCACAAAAGTCTGGTCGCGCACAGTCTTGCGATAATTATTGATGAAGATATTACGCATGATGGTGTATACCCATCCCTTGAAATTGGTGTCGGGGGTATACTTTTCGCGATTGTCAAGCGCCTTAAGCGAAGTCTCTTGAAGGAGGTCGTTGGCTTCCTCATGATCCATAGTCAACTTGTAGGCATAACGCAAAAGTTCGTCCTGTACTGCGATAAGGTCCCGATTGAAAGTGTCGTTCATAATTACTTTTTTATTGGTTAATGAAACTGCTGCAAAAGTAATCCACGACGTATTTCCTCAAGGGGTAAAAATGTTCTTTTATGAGGGGACAAACTGATAATTGTACAATAATCCCCCCTTTTTTGATAGTTCCCCCCTGCTAATAAAAAAGAGAGCTTTAACATTCACTCTGCGAAGTCCGAATTTAAGTTACGGCTCGGAAAAATCTAAATAAATTTGTTTTTTCACTCGCCTTGCACTAATTTTACTGCCAATATGAAACAATACGAGAACTACTCTTTATTAGCACATAACACTTTCGGTATGGATGTGCGTGCTGCGCTGTTTGTCGAGTACGATACGGTGGATGAGTTGCGGGCGTTCATGCTGTCTGACGACTTCACCCGACACGACCGATATCTGCATATCGGCAGTGGCAGCAACCTACTCTTCAGCAGCGACTACCGAGGCATCGTGATGCACTCGGCCCTACGCGATCTTGAGGTGGTGGCTGAAGACGATTATCACTTGTGGGTCCGTGTAGGCTCGGGCTACGTGTGGGATGACTTTGTGGGCTACTGCGTGTCACAGGGATGGGCCGGCGTAGAGAACCTCAGTGCCATACCGGGCGAGGTAGGCGCCAGTGCCGTGCAGAACATAGGGGCCTACGGCGTGGAGGTGCGCGATGTGATAGACCGCGTAGAGGCTATGGCACTCGATGGTACGCTATGCACGTTTACCAACGAGGAATGTCGCTACGGCTACCGCGACTCCATCTTCAAGCGCGAACTGCGCGGACAGTATATCATCACACACGTAATCTACCGGTTGGACAAGACACCTACCTTTCGTCTCGACTATGGTGACCTGCGCGCTCGCGTGGAAGCCAACGGAGCACCGACACTACAGGCCGTGCGCGATGCCGTAACGGCCATACGCGACAGCAAGCTGCCCGACCCAAAGGTATTGGGCAATGCCGGCAGTTTCTTCACCAATCCAGTGATACCGCGTCTGCAATACGAGGCATTAAAGATACAATACCCCAACATGCCCTCCTACCCTATCGACGATACCCACGTGAAGGTGCCTGCCGGATGGCTCATTGACAGTGCGGGATGGAAGGGCCGTGCGCTCGGGCGTGCTGCCGTGCACAACCGTCAGGCTTTGGTTCTCGTGAATCTGGGCGGAGCTACGGGTCGTGAAGTGATGACGCTGGCCGAGCGCATTTGCGAGGATATATATAATAGGTATGGGATACGTATCACACCCGAAGTGAACTTTATCTAAGATTCCGAAATGAAACTGACCTTCCTCGGCACCGGCACCTCGAAAGGAGTACCCGAAATAGGGTGCACTTGCCCCGTATGCCGCTCTACGGATGAGCGCGACAAGCGGCTGCGCGTGTCGGCACTCGTGGAAACGGATGACGTACGTATACTCATCGACTGCGGCCCCGACTTCCGTGCGCAGATGCTCGGCATCCCCTTCCGCCGTATCGACGGCGTGCTACTCACTCACGAGCACTACGACCATACGGGCGGTATCGATGACCTGCGCCCCTTCTGCCGATTCGGCGACATCGATGTCTTTGCCGACGACCTCACCCACCGCCATTTGCGCGAGCGGCTGCCCTATTTCTTCCGCGAGGTTCTGTATCCCGGTGTACCGGTACTGCACTTCCACACCGTAGAACCCTACGTGCCGTTCACCGTCAAGGAGATAGAGGTGATGCCGCTGCAGGTGATGCACGGCAAGCTGCCCATCCTTGGTTTCCGCATCGGAAAGTTAGGCTTCGTGACCGATATGACTGATGCACCCGAAGAGACACTCCAACAACTCATGGGAATCGACACCTTGGTCATCGGTGCCCTGCGCCAACGCAAACATGCCACGCACCAGACCATCGACGAGGCCATAGCCATTGCCCAGCGCCTCGGAGCAAGGGAAACCTACCTCATCCATATGAACCACGAGGCTGGATTGCATGCCGAGACCGACGCTGCGCTACCCGCACATGTACACTTGGCCTATGATGGACTAACCATTGAGATAGCGTGACCCAATACTTACGCATACACACCGACCGCATCGAAGGCAACCTTCTCTACGGACATGCAGACTCCGCAGAAGAGATTGCCATAGCCTTATACTCACGCGAGGGTACCGACCACCGCTACATAGCATCACTCGCTGAGCAGGGCAGCCAAGTGAATATCGTAGACTACAAGGTCATCGATGGCATACACCATCCACGCTTCATTATCCTCGAGCCCGACTATCTGGTCGACGTGTCGGCCGTGGCCGCCTGTTGCGAGTCGTACGGCAACACACACCTCACCCACCTAATAAACCGTCTGAAGCCTTCGGTGCATACCGAGGCCATACTGCTCGGTCACTTTGCCTCTCAACTGCTCGACGAGGAGGTTCACGGCATGTACGGCCGTCCCTATCGCGACAGCGTGATGGAGTTCTTCCGCCGCTACACCTTCCCCCTGCTGGCTGCCGGAGTCTCGGACTCATTTCACGACAATGCCCGCCGCCAACGCGACAACATACACCGCGTGTTCACCGGCACACTGGCTGGCCCCGACACCGAAGCGATACTCGAGCCCTCCTTCATCAGCGAGAAACTGGGCTTTCAGGGGCGTATCGACTACCTGCAAGCCGACCACTCGTTGCTCATCGAGCAGAAGGCCGGACGATGCGGATGGCCCCAGCAACACCCCGAAACACCTGTAGAACAGGCCAAACACGCCATGCAGATGATGCTCTACGGAGCTGTGGTGGAGCAACTGCACCATAAGCAGTCGCCCCGCACCTGCCTGCTCTACTCCAAATACCGGCAGGCTCTGCTCCCCCTAACCCCATCCGAGGAGTTGCTGCACGAGGCCATCAGCCTGCGCAATCACATTGTACACGCCGAGTACCGCTACGCCAATGAAGGCTACGACACGCTGCTCTCACTCTCAGCCGACGATATCAACGTGCGAGGCACAGCCTCTACCCTCTGGAGCCAATACCAACGTCCGCAGATAGCGCAGACCCTGGCACCCATCGCAGACGCCGATGCCATGGAACGCGCCTACTACTGCCGCATGATGCAATTCGTCAGTCGCGAGCACCTCTACGGCAAGGTCGGAAACGGCACGGGTGAACATGGCTATGCCGCCAAGTGGCACGACACACTGGACGAGAAACTCGCCAAGGGAGACATCTGCCACCAGTTACACCTCATCAGTCCTGCCAAGGGACACGATGGGCGGGTGGAACAGCTCACATTGGCCATAGACGAGGATATCGACCTGCAGACGACCAACTTCAGACAGGGCGACATCGTGGTACTATACCCCTATGCCGAAGGCACCGAACCTGATGCCCGCCAACGCATCGTATACCGCTGTGTGCTCTCAGCCATGACACTGCGCACGCTGACTCTCACGCTCCGTGCGCCACAAACCGATGCCCGCGTACTTCTACGCGATGCAGACAGTCTGTGGGCCATCGAGCACGATTTCATGGAATCGTCCTACGCTTCGTGCTACCGCGCCCTGCACGCCTTCCTCTCCATGCCGCGAGAACGGCGTGACCTGCTGTTGCTGCGCCGCGAACCGTGTACAGACACCTCACTTACGCTGCAAGGCGAGTATGGTGAGTTCAGTACACTCGCGCTGCGTGCTAAGCAGGCCCGCGAACTGTTTCTCCTCGTAGGTCCTCCTGGCACGGGCAAGACCTCCTTCGGGCTGATGTCTATCCTGCACGAAGAGCTAACATCGGCACCTGACAGCGCCATTCTACTGCTTGCCTACACCAACCGTGCCGTCGATGAAATATGCGACCGCCTTGTAACGGCACAGCTCGACTTTATTCGTGTGGGCAGTCCCCACACCTGCCCCGAAGAGTACCGTCCCTACCTGCTCGACACCGCAGTAGCCACCAGCACCACGCTTGCCGACGTGCGCAGCCACATCGAGCAGTCGCGCATCGTCGTGGGTACCGCCATGACGCTAAATGCCCACAGCGAACTCTTCGCGCTCAAGCCCTTCTCCCTGGCCATCATCGACGAAGCGTCCCAGCTGCTCGAGCCTCATCTGCTCGGCATCCTCGGCGCCATGCACAAAGGACGCAGCGCCGTAGAGCGTTTTGTCTTCATCGGCGACCACAAGCAACTGCCCGCCGTAGTGAAGCAGTCGGCAGAGGAGTCACACGTTGCCGACCCGATGCTCCACGAAGCACTGCTCACCGACTGCCGCGAGTCACTCTTCGAGCGCATGATCAAGCGCTACGGCACCGACGAGCGCTTCACCTACATGCTGCACCGCCAAGGCCGTATGCACCGCGACATTGCCCAGTTCCCCAACACCGCCTTCTACTGCGGGCAGCTCACCGAAGCCACGCCCGAACAGCGCGCCCCATTAGCGCATATTGACGAACAGAACCTCCATGTTGTGTGTCATTCTTCGCTTCGCTCAGAATCTCAATCCATCACTCCATTCGCAACAAACGGTATAGCATGGTCGCTCTTCACCCACCGCGTGGCCTTCATTGACATCGCCAACACCGAGGCTGCCCCTGCCGACAAGGTGAACCTTGCCGAGGCCACACTCATCGCAGCCATCGCGGCCAACACCTATTATATATATAGGGAGGGCTTTGACCCACACCGCACGCTCGGCATCATCGTGCCCTACCGCAACCAGATAGCCGCCGTACGCCGCGCCATCGGAGCCTACGGTATCGATACACTGAGCGACATCACTATCGACACCGTAGAGCGCTATCAGGGCAGCCAGCGCGACGTCATCATCTATGGCTTCACCGTGCACCACACCACGCAACTCGACTTTCTCACCGAACAGACCTTCGTGGAGGGCGACGCCACCATCGACCGCAAGCTCAATGTCGTGATGACCCGCGCCCGCCAACACCTCTTCATGGCAGGCAATGCCGCGCTGCTCCGCACCAATCCGCTCTTTGCTCGCCTGCTCGACTTTGTGAATGACAGAGGAGCCTTAATTCCGAGCCACTGAAGCCATCAACGACCGTCGCTATAGCGATCAATTCTGAAGGATATACCCAAAAGTGTTTCCCTCCGCGGAGAGACACCCTTCCCTCCGCGGAGGGAAAACGCTTCCTCCGCGGAGGCACGATTGTCCCATCGCGGAGGGAAAAGAAATCGGGTATACCCATCTGAAAGAATGAATATACCCGCTATAATTTGTCGGCAGAAACAGTCTGACGGTAAGGTACAGCCGCTACCTCAGGAGCGAAAGCGCCCTACATCAAGTGTTCACAGAGAATCCTGATGCCGAGAATGATGAGCACGGCTCCACCGAGGGGCTCAACGGGGAATCTGAGCTTGTTGCCGATGAGACTGCCTATGAAGCAACCGCCAAGCGCCATCACGAAAGAGGCAAGGCCGATGGCCAGGAGGGGAAAGCCGATACTGGCAAGTGTGTTCATGCCTATACACGTGAACGAGATGCCCACAGCCAAGGCGTCGATGCTGACCCCCACGGCAAGCACAAGCACAGTAGCCAGTTTGGTGGGGTCGAACTGGTTGTCCTCGCCGTCCTGTATACCCTCGCGTATCATCTTCACGCCGAGGAAGACGAGGATGGCAAAGGCTATCCAGTGGTCGTAGTTCTCGATGAAGTGGTGAAAGTATATCGAACCAGCCCAGCCCACCAAGGGCATGAGTGCCTGGAACGCACCAAAGAAGAAGGCTATGCTAAGGAAATGGCGCAGTTGGATGCGCTTGAGGATGAGACCTGCAGCAATGGCCACGGTGAAACTATCGGCAGCAAGAGCGAGGGCGGTGAGCCAAATTTCGAGGGTTGTCATGTCAATTTATTTTTTCACGATTTACTTTTTGCGATAAAACCTGAAGCAATATCCGATGGTATAGGTAGCGCCCAACACACCCTTCTTGCCCGCCCCGAAACCGGGGACATACCACGGACCGCCATTGGCAATGGGCCCCCGGTAGATAGGATACTTGTAGCGGAGCGTCCAGCCCATGTAGAAGTTCTTCAGAATCTCAGCCCGCACACCGCCCACGGCCTCTGCCCACACGGCACGGCAGGGTACATCGGTGAACTGCACTGGAGCCTCATCGCCCCACACGGGGTCGACAAGCGGCGGAGCGTCAATACTGTAGTCAAACGAGGTATAGCCCACACGGGCACCCAGGAATATGTAGCCCGGCCTGTTGCTTTTGTACTGCATGTTGTAGTCCATACCTACACGATAGTAGGGGGCACGGGTGCTGTAGCCAATCTCGTAAAGCTGACTCACCATGTCGGTATGGCCCACGCCCACTTCGACCGTAGGGAAGAAGCGGTTGCAGATGTCCAGCGTAGCCGACAATTCAGAGCTGTAAAACTTGTCCTTTACAAACACCGGATAGATATAGCCAAAGACATCGCCCGAAAGGTAGAGCCCGCGCAAAGGAGACGCTGCATAGCCGGCCGAAGCGATGAAGAGGCTAACGATAAATAACCTGAATGTTTTCGCGTTCATCATAATTGACTTCGGGGGATTTGAGTATGAGGGTATCTATCCAATGATGAGTACTTGAGGCTGAGGTGATGGTATGGAACATTGCCGTGCCACAATCGACGGAAACGAGTGTGGGGATGTTGGCGTGGCTGACGTAAAGGCTGTCGTACACACCGTCTCCATAAGCGAAGATGAGCGTGTCGGTCTCGTGCGTATAACTCAATGGGAAGAGCACTTCCGAAGCGTTGGTCTTCTGATTCAGCACCACCGAGTCGCCCTGCGGACGCACAACACTCACCGTGAGCGTTCCGATATAGGACACAGGGTCGCCCAGTGCATTGTAGAACGCCATCTTGCCCTGCACCGTATTGTTGATGGGACAGTCTTCGCCCGAGCAGGCCCCTACACTTACTATAATAAGGAGGATGCCCAACAGGCGGAGGATGTTTCGTGGACAACGCATCAGAACTCCTTTTCTATCTTATAGTTGTTGCGTTCCTGCGAGTTGCGGCTGATGAGTTCACCGAGAAAGCCCGTGAGGAACAGCTGGAAGCCCAAGAGCATGCCCACCAAGGCAAGGTAGAAATAAGGGCTGTCGGTTACGAGACGCGCCGGAATACCTTTACCCAGACAGTAGAGCTTGCCTGCTCCGATGCCGATGACACACAGCAGACAGATGAAGAACATGACCGACCCCCACAGACCGAAGAAGTGCATGGGCTTGACACCGAACTTGGAGAGGAACCACAGCGAGATAAGGTCAAGGTAGCCGTTGACAAAGCGGTCGAGGCCAAACTTCGTGGTGCCGTACTTGCGAGCCTGGTGCTGTACCACCTTCTCGCCTATCTTGCTGAACCCGGCGTTCTTGGCCAGATAAGGGATGTAGCGGTGCATCTCGCCATAGACCTCTATGTTCTTCACCACCTCGCGACGGTAAGCCTTGAGGCCGCAGTTAAAGTCGTGCAGATTCTTGATACCCGACACCTTGCGTGCCGTTGCATTGAAGAGTTTCGTGGGCAGGGTCTTCGACAGCGGATCGTAACGCTTCTGCTTATAGCCCGATACCAGATCGTAGCCCTCCTCGGTAACCATGCGGTACAGTTCGGGAATCTCGTCAGGCGAGTCCTGCAGGTCGGCATCCATGGTGATGACCACGTCACCCTCGGCACGAGCAAAGCCACAGTACAGGGCGGGCGACTTGCCGTAGTTGCGACGGAACTTGATACCTTTCACCTCGGGATAGGCAGCATGCAGTTTCTCGATGACCTTCCACGAATCGTCGGTAGAGCCGTCATTGACAAAGTATATCTCGTAGGAAAAGCCATGCTTGTCCATCACGCGCTTGATCCAAGCGTGCAGCTCGGGCAGCGACTCGGCTTCATTGTACAGGGGTACGATTACGGAAATATTCATGGTAATTTAATTATGAATTCTGAATTCTAAATTATGCTTTATGAGTTGTTGGATTCAATTTCTTCACAAACAACGCTATCGGCAACGACAGAATAACGCTCCACGACACGTTGTTGCTCAGCATGCCCATGGTAATGTCAATGGGCGACATGGCTTGCAGCTGCCCGACGGTCTGCTGCATGAGCTCGATGTATTGGTTGAACTGTGCTATGGCATCGGCATTCGCCCCCTCCAAAGCGCTGAGGTCCACCGCCTGCAGCTGTTCTATGCTCTGTACCAAAGCACCCGTCATAGCACCGCCGTCGATAAAAGCGAAATAGGCATAATGAGCCACCGCCGCCAGCAAGGAGCCGAAGGCCATCGTGAGCATCGAAAAGGCAAAGGCACGGGAAAAGTCAATCTGTCCGCCACAATACCGGTCACGATAGTGCTTCACCAATTTATAGATGAGCACCGGAACCACCAGCGTCAGGCTCAGGAAGAGCAGCGCGGCCATCGTGGAGTGCAGGCTCAAGGGAAACAGACAGAACTTGCCGATGTAGTACAGGCCTACCACAGCGCCGAAGTTCATCGCATAGTTGACCATTGTTGGTTGCTCCGGATTACTCATAGCCGTATGCTTTTATACATTTATATATATTTAAGATACAAAAATACGGTTATTTGCCCGAAACGCAAAATTTATCCCACGAAAAATAGCTCCTGCAGGATATCCAAGGATTGCAGAGAGGGGAAATTGGCAATGTGCAACGCATAGTAAGTGGCCAGATAGCGTATCAGGCGTGCCCGGTCGTGGCGGCTCATCGCAATGGCATCCATCGTCTCATAGGTGGCTCCGCTGAGCTGAAAGAGCAGTTGGGCATCATGAGCCGACATGACCGTTTCGGAGGCCGTACCGTAAGGAGTGAAGTGCCCATTCGTAAGGTCAAAAAAGTCGCCGTCGCTATAGGTCTCCATGTTAGGAGCAATACCCAGAAAGCGGGCAAGCTTGAGGAGGAACACCAGATGAAAGTTGGCATACCCCTCTTCGGTCATATCGTACCACTGCAGCGAGTGCTCTATATATAGGTATAGGTCAGGGTTGACAGCCTCGTCGCGCAAGGTGTAGACCATAAACTCGGTAAGCAGCAGGGCCACGCTGCGCTTGATGGGGTCGAAGGGAATGCTCTGCTGCACGAACAGCAGCCTTGCCTCCTTCATGCGCTGCAGCGAGGCGTTGGGCTTCATGTCCCATTGGAACGACAGGAACGCCATGGGCTGGAACAGTCGGGCAATCGTGCCCGAGCGCTTGCCACGCGAGCCGTTGACCATGAACGACACATGTCCGCGCGATGCCGTAAACAGATGGGCGATGAACGACTTGTCGTCGTACTTCACACAACGCAATACGATACCTTTGTCATCGATAAACATTCCTTTTGTCCTCCTTTCACACGCTGTAGACGATGCAAAGCTACAAAAAAACATCTTTACAGCAAAAAAAAAGCGCAAAGTGTTTGTGGATTCAAAAAAAGTATCTACCTTTGCATCCGCTTTCGAGAAACAAATATCGGTAACACGATAAGAAAGCAAAAGGATGGCGCTATCGTCTATCGGTTAGGACGTGAGATTTTCATTCTCAAAAGCGGGGTTCGATTCCCCGTAGCGCTACAAAGTTAAATTAAAAAGAAGGAAGATTAGAAATGGCAAACCACAAATCATCGCTGAAGAGAATCAGACAGACTGAAACCAGAAGATTGCGCAACAGATACTATGCTAAGACCATGCGTAACGCAGTTCGTAAGCTCCGCGCAACAACTGATAAGGCTGAGGCTCAGGCTATGTACCCCGCAGTGCAGAAGATGTTGGATAAGCTCGCTAAGACTAACAACATCCACAAGAACAAGGCTGCTAACTTGAAGTCTAAGCTCTGCGCTCACATCGCAAAACTCTAAGAGAACACCTTATCAAAACAAATAAAGTATAGGGCTGGAAGTTATATTCCGGCCCTATATTATATATTATAACTCTCAACCCATACCTATAACAAAAGTATGAGCAACCATAACCCCTCACGCGAAAACTTCGGTAGCAAGCTCGGCGCCGTCCTTGCCGCAGCCGGCTCGGCCGTAGGGCTGGGCAACATCTGGCGCTTTCCCATCGAAACAGGACAGAACGGCGGAGCCGCCTTTATCATAGTATACATCGCCTGCGTATTCCTGCTGGGTATTCCCATCATGATGAGCGAATTTTTCATCGGACGCCACACACACACCAATACGGCCGGCGCCTACCGTAAGCTTTCCCCCGGCACACCGTGGAAGTGGGTAGGACGCCTCGGCGTGCTCTCAGGCTTCGTCATCCTGAGTTACTATTCGGTAGTGGCGGGTTGGACGGCCGAGTACACGACTTTGGCCATCGGCAACTGCTTCGACGGTAAGGGCGCAGCTGATTTCCCCACCATCTTCAATGAGTTTGTGAGCAATCCGTGGAAGTCGGTACTGTGGATGCTGGCCTTCATGATTGTCACCCACGTCATCGTGGTGCGCGGTGTCAAGAGCGGCATTGAGAAGTTCTCCAAGGTGATGATGCCCGCCCTGTTCATCATTCTGATTGTCCTGGCCGTATGCTCCGTGACGCTCCCGGGCGCATCGCGTGGTCTCGAGTTCCTGCTCAAGCCCGACTTCAGCAAGATTACCGGCTCTGCCGTGCTCAGCGCTATGGGGCAGGCATTCTTCTCGCTCAGTCTCGGTCTCGGCTGCCTGTGCACCTACGGTTCCTATTTCCGCAACGACACGAACATCGGCAAGACAGCCCTCAGCGTTTCACTCATCGACACGTTTGTGGCCGTCATGTCGGGCTTCATCATCTTCCCGGCCGTCTTCAATGCCGGATACGCCATCAGCAGCAACGACATTGGTCCTTCGCTGCTCTTCATCACCATGCCCAACGTATTCCAACAGGCTTTCGGCAGCATGCCCGCGCTCTCCTACGGCGTATCGGTGCTCTTCTACTTCCTCCTTGTCGTAGCGGCCCTCACCTCCACCATCTCCATGCACGAGGTAGTCACGGCATACGTATCTGAGGAGTTCTACATGAAGCGTCGCAAGGCAGCCACGATAGTCACCATCGCCTGCTCTGCAGTAGGCATCGTATGCGCCCTCTCGTTCGGTCCGTTCGATGGAGTCAAGCTGTTTGGCATGAGCATCTTTGACCTGTTCGATTACGTCTCGTCCAACATCTTCCTCCCCGTAGGCGGCATGTTCATCTCCATCTTTACGGGCTGGTATCTCGACAAAAAGCTTGTGCGCGACGAGATTACCAACTACGGCACTCTGCGCGTACCCTATCTGCGTTTTGTCATCTTCATCCTCCGTTACTTTGCCCCCGTGGCTATTGCCATCATCCTGCTCAACCAGCTGGGGCTGTTCAGACTCTTTTAACGACGTTTTTTCCAAAAATAAAGCCTCATAAAGACAACCACGAAAAAGGGTATACCCTCGTACAAAATCGGGTATACCTTTTTTTCGTGAAGGGTAAACCCTTTTTCTGCGGAGGGCATACCCACCGTTTTTGAAAGATTATGTCAACTTTTGTTGCATTATTCTCTAATTTTCTTTACTTTCGCTCGTAATTTAGAAATACACAAACAATACCATATGAAAAAGACATTCTTACTATTGAGTGCACTCGTCGCTACCATGAGCATGAGCGCACAATCTACAAAAATGTGGCTCGACCCCGAAGTGAATCAGGAAAACCGCGAGGAAGCACGCGCAGCCTACTTTGCCTATGAAAACGTTGACCTTGCCGCCCAAGGCGACAAGAGCAAGAGCGCCCGCTATCTCGACCTGACGGGCGAATGGAAATTCAACTTCGTAAAAAATCACAACGAGGATCCCGAGGGCTTCTTCGCTGTGGGTTACGATGACAGCAAGTGGGAAAACTTCCCCGTGCCCGGGCTTTTCGAAATCCTTGGTTACGGCGACCGCATCTACCGCAACGCCGGCTACCCCTGGAACCTCCAGTTTGAGCCTAATCCCCCCTACATCGAGGAGCGCAACAACTATACCGGTTCGTACCGCCGCTCATTCATGGTGCCTGCCGACTGGAAGGGCCAGCAGGTCTACCTCCACGTAGGTTCAGCCACCTCAAACCTCATGGTATGGGTCAATGGCAAGTATGTGGGTTACAGCGAGGATGCCAAGATGGCAGCTGAGTTTGACCTTACCCCCTACCTCGTGCCCGGCGAGAAGAACCTCGTGGCCATGCAAGTAATGCGCTGGTGCGACGGCTCGTACCTCGAGGATCAGGACTTCTGGCGCTTCACCGGTATCGCCCGTGAGGTGTACATGTATGCCCGTCCTCAGTCTCGTATCGATGACCTCTTCATCCTCCCCGACCTGGACAAGAATTACAAAAATGCCACCTTGAAGATTTCTGCCACTACCGACAACGCTGCAGGCAAGAGCCTTCACTACACATTGAAGGACACCAACGGCAAGGTAGTGAAGAGCACTACTGCTGCTATCAATGGCGAAGGTAAGGCCGAGACGCTGCTCGCAGTGAACAATCCCGCCAAGTGGACTGCCGAGACTCCCAACCTCTACGACCTCTTCATTGAGCTCGTTGATGGCGACAAGGTCATCGAGGCCATTCGTCAGAAGGTGGGATTCCGCAAAGTAGAGCTCAAGAACTGTCAAGTGCTCGTCAACGGCAAGCCCGTATACTTCAAGGGCGCCAACCGTCATGAGCTCGACCCCGACCACGGCTACGTGGTGTCTATGGAGCGGATGATTCAGGATATTCAGATTATGAAGCAGCTCAACATCAACGCTGTGCGCACCTGTCACTATCCCGACGATCCCCGTTGGTATGAGTTGTGCGACCAATACGGACTTTACGTTGTGGCCGAAGCCAACATTGAGAGCCACGGTATGGGTTACGGCGACCGTACATTGGCCAAGAACCCCGCCTTTGCCAAGGCGCACCTGGAGCGCAACATCAGCAATGTGATGACCTTTAAGAACCATCCCTCAATCATCTTCTGGAGCTTGGGCAACGAAGCCGGTAACGGTCCCAACTTCGAGGCTGCCTATGACTGGATCAAGGCCTACGACAACAGTCGTCCCACACAATATGAACAAGCCATCAATGCCCGCAACAGCGATATCCGTTGCCCCATGTATGCCGACTACAACTATATGGAGCGCTACGGAAAGAACCCCGACAAACCCCTCATCCAGTGTGAGTATGCCCACGCTATGGGTAACTCTATCGGTGGCTTGAAGGAGTACTGGGACCTCATCCGTCAGTATCCTGCTCTGCAGGGTGGCTTCATCTGGGACTTCGTGGACCAAGGCCTCCGCGACAAGAACAAGGAGGGTAAGGAAATCTTCACCTACGGCGGTGACTATGGCCGTTACCCGGCATCAGACAATAACTTCAATTGTAACGGTATCATTGCCCCCGACCGTCGCTACAATCCCCATGCCTATGAAGTGCGCTACAACTATCAAGAGATTTGGACTACAGCCAAAGACCTGAAGAAAGGACAGATTGAAGTATTCAACGAGCATTTCTTCGTAGACCTCTCCAACTACTACCTCGCATGGACACTCCTCGAAGAGGGCAAGGCCGTGGCTAACGGACGTGTGGACAACCTCGCAGTGCCCGCACAGAGCAAGAAGGTAGTAACACTCAAAGGCTTCAAGCATCCCACAGCTAATGGCAAGGAGTATATGCTCAACGTAGAGTTCCGCCTCAAGGAGGCACAGCCGCTGCTCGAGAAGGATTGGATGGTAGCTCATGAGCAGTTCCAGCTCACCGAGTATACCTACCCCACCGTAGAGGCTGTTGCCGCTGTCGAGGGAGCCCCCGTGAGCGAAGATGTACACTTGGCATGCCTCATTCTCAAGGGTGGCGACCTCACCGTGACATGGAACCGTTGGAACGGTTGGATCGAGTACATCGACGTGAACGATACTCCCATGATGGAGAAGGGGTACGCTCTAAAGCCCAACTTCTGGCGTGCACCTACCGACAATGACTTCGGTGCGGGCCTACAACGCCGCTTCATCGACTGGAAGGAACCCGATTTACGTCTCAGCAAGGATGGCCTCAAGTGGGGCAAAGAGGGCAACAATATGGTGGTGACCGCCGAATACGAGCTGGGCAAGCTCGAAGCTACCCTCGTGATGAAGTATATCCTCACCGCTGATGGCCAGCTCATCGTGAACCAGTCACTCAAGGCTGGCGAAAACAAGGAGGGTAAGCCCCACCTCTTCCGCTTCGGTATGCAGATGGTGATGCCCGAGGCATACACCAACATCGAATACTACGGTAAAGGCCCCGGCGAAAACTACATTGACCGCAACAACGACGAGACCATCGGCATCTACACCCAGAAGGTCGCCGACCAGTACTTCCCCTACATCCGTCCGCAGGAGTCGGGCAACAAGACCGAGGTACGCTACTGGCGTGTACTCGACGCTGCCGGCAAGGGACTCGAGTTCTACGGTACTGAGGCACTCAACGCCACCTCCATTAACTACCTGCAGAGCGACCTCGACGACGGTTGGGACAAAGACCAGCGCCACTCAGGTGACCTCACACCGCGCGACTTCACTGTGGTAAGCATCGACAAGCAACAATTTGGCGTAGGTTGTGTCAACTCATGGGGCGCATGGCCTCGTTGGGAATACCAGATGCCCTATGGAGACTATGAATACACCTTCATGATTCGACCGATTAAATAAACCGACAAACCTAGCTTAATATGAAATTGAAAGGAATCGTATTATCTACACTTCTGGCCATGAGCTTGGTTGCTCATGCAGCTAATACCGTGACCACTGTGAGCCAAGTGACATCAGAAGTAACACTGAGTACAAACACAGATTATGTTATTACCAGTACCACTCCCTTTACGGCAAACGGCAAAGTGAACATCACCAACACCGACCATGCGGTACTCATCATACAGAACATACGCCCAAGCCAAGTACTGGAGCAAAGACTGCTCAGCGGACATGTATTCATAAATGGCGCACAAGCAATGAATGGCACAAACTGCCAAGTGCGCATGTATGCCCACGGCACCATTATCATGCCCTATGGTAAGGATATCAAGCCCCTCACCGTATACTCAGAGCCCAACTTCGAAGGTACGGCAGTCAATGACTTTGGTTTAGAACATTCGGGCGGTTTTATGAACACGCTCTCTGAAGAGAAACTGAACAACCAGATCCGCAGCTTCAAACTCAAGCGCGGCTACATGGTGACCTTTGCCACCGGTAAGAGCGGATGGGGCTATAGTCGCTGTTTCATTGCCGACAAGGAGGACCTCGAGTTTGCCGAGTTGCCTGCCCACCTGGATGCCCGCATCTCATCATACCGCGTATTCCAATGGCATGATGCTGAGAAAAAAGGATTGGGCTCTGACACACGCATGATTGCCAACGACTTATTGGCCACCAGTTGGTGCTACGACTGGGCTACCGGCTTCAGCCATCTTCCCGATCGTGAATGCGTTCCCCACCAAATCTATGTGGCTTGGCCTTCAGCCTCGGCTTGCGGTAGTGCAACATACGCCTGTCACATGAAGACTAATAACGAGCCTGGCAATAGCGCCGATGACACACCACAGAGCGTAGAGGTCATCCTCGGCCAATGGCAAGAACTGATGCGCACGGGTTTGCGTCTCTGCTCCGAGTCTTCACACGACGGTAGTTGGGGCCACCTTGAAGAGTTCATAGCAGAAGTGGACCGACGCGGTTGGCGCTGCGACATCGTCGACTTGCATGGTTATTGGGACAGTTGGCAATTCTCTCAAAGCGAAATGGAAAGGCAATATAATCGCTTCGGCAAGCGTCCTATTTGGATTAGTGAATTTGTATGGGGAGCCTCATGGAACAACAACGGAATCTTTGCTACCGACCGTACCTTCTCCGAGGCCAACCAAAAAAAGAATTTGGATGCCATGACAGGCATCCTCACTTCGCTCAACAATTCTCCCTACGTAGAGCGCTATGCCTACTGGAACAGTGAAGCCGATTGCTCCAAACTATTAAAAACCATTGAGCATGAGAAGGGAGAAGAAGATGACGAATATGTCATGTCCCTCACCGGCAAGTACTACCACGATATGAAGTCAGGTATGGCCTACCGCAAGGAGTATGAGAAGATTCCCAATGTGGTATACACCTCACCTACCAATGTCGTAGGTGCGTGGGAGAATCAGGCCAAAGGCATCTACAAACTATCGTGGGAAGACACTAATGGCGACATGCTCAACGAGATTTTGGTGCAGCGCATGGCAGACGAAGAGGAGGGCTATATTACAATCAGCACAATAAAGCCCGCTGACCAAAACAGCAAGAAGGTGACATACACATTTCAAGACACATTGAATGTTGCCGGCATCTATGTATATCGCATCATAAATGTCACAGCAGAGAATAAAATGCTAAGCTCACCTACATTTAAAGTTTCAAGATCGTCGATGATGCAAAGCAACAGCATTCATTATGGTGAGATGATATTGGTAAACCTCGATGAAATCAAGGTTGTCTACAACGAGCCCTTCAATGAGGATCCCGCTATCTTCGTGGGGCCAACAACCAACAACAATACCAACCTCCATCTAACAAGCCTGATTACTTTAGCCAATGGAAATGGATTTACATACACGCCGAGTCCTTGGGTTTCCTCCCAATCAGAAAAGATGGAGAGCGAAGAAAAAATACCCTTTATCGCTATTCCTAAAGGCAATCATCAATTCGGACAACTCACCTGCGAAGTAGGCACGGCAGAAAAAGTGAGAATAACAAGAGAAAAAGAAGTATCTTTCGCTACTCCATTCCCTGAAGGAGTAGTTCCTGTGGTCATGACAGAAATCTATAAGCCATCTATCATAAAAAGTCCTATGGTGACAAAGGTGTGGGACATTACAAATACAGGATTCAAATGCCAGATTATGGTAGAAGAAGGAGCAGAAACAAGTTCATCAAGCTACAATGTCAATTACATGGCTATCACACCCGGCATTGGCGTTGTAGATAATAAACAAGGTTTGATGATAGCTGCGGGTAGCAACAAGAGCGCAATGTATGGCACAGCCAACCGCGCGACCTATTTTATGCTCAATACTGATACCGTATATACCACTTCCCCCTATATCTTTGCCCAACTACAGACAAAGAACTACGATGCTGCCACTCTTATACGCAAGCAGAATCGTAATCTCACAGAAGAGAAAGATGGCAAACAATTCATTGTAGGTTCCCGATTCAAGCGTATAACCGACCCCAACAAGAAGACCACAGCAGACGGCACCAAGCTCAATGCTACATCCATGAAAGACGACCTCGGATGGATAGTACTTTTCCAACGCAACGAAGGGACCTCCGAGCCTACAGACATCAAGCATGCAGAAACAACAACATCTGTGCCCTTCAGACCTTATATAATAGACAGTATTATCTACGTAGACGGATACGACACTTTTGAAGTATACAACACGGCAGGTATCAAACTGAATCCACACCAACCACAGCAACCGGGCATATACGTAGTACGCATCGCCAATGCCACAGCGATGGTTGTGGTAAAATAAAAGACACAGAAAGTTCACAAATACAAAGCGAGGAGAAGCCATGTCTTCCCCTCGCTTTGTATTTAGCTCCGCCTGCTTATCCTTGTTTCACTATCTGATTATAATAAGGATAAGGAATTTCAATACCCTCTTTATCAAAACGCTCCTTAATATTCTTATAAAGGTCAAAGCGCATGGTGGATGCATTACCCGACGTTGCCGCCCATGCCCAAGCACGCAATGTTATGGACGAGTCTCCCAAAGCCATAACTTTCACCTTTACTTGAGGTTCACCTGCCTCCTTTTCAGCTTCGCTACGACGATCAATAAGATGGGGATGCCGCATCACTTCGTCGCGCATCACCTCCATAGCCTTGGTCAAATCATCGTTATACGACACGCCAACTTCTATGAATGCGCATGTAGCAGGATCGCCAATAGTTGAATTGGTAATCGTACTTGAGTTTATCTTGCTGTTAGGAATAAGAATCATACGATTCTCTGCATTACGAATAACGGTATGACGCAATGTTATCTCCATCACAGTACCAGCAGCAACGCCATCAACATCAATAAAGTCGCCCAACTTGAACGGCTTACCTATCACAATAAATGCGCCCCCGATAAAGTTCGATAACGCCTCCTGTGAAGCCAAAGCCACAGCTGCAGTCAAGATTCCAGCACTGGCAAGAATACTACTTCCTATTTTCTCCAAGCCAGGGATATTACCAATAATAGCCGACACGCCGATAACATAAATGGCAATAACCAATATCTGTTGCAGATAGTTCCCAGTAGTTTTATCTAATGCATGTTTTTCCCGTTTTGTAGCTTTGCTGATAAAAAGTCTGACAAGTGCTTTTGCAATACGGATAAGCAAATAAACAACAATGATTTTGACCGCAATAGCAATGAGCATACTGAAACTTACTCCAAGTATCTCTCCTCCTAGAAAATCTAAATTTATAGTCATATTGTAAGTTACAATTGGTTTTTAATGATCTTTTTCGTAATATTGTACAAAAATACGAGAATATAATGGAACCATTGCAACTAATTAACAAATATTATCATGATGCCACACTGCGTAATATCCTTTTGAGGCATAGCCAGGCTGTCGCAAGCAAAGCTTTAGAAATTGTTCGTCGCCATCCTGAGCTGAATGCTGATGAACACTTTGTGGAGACAGCAGCACTATTGCATGATATAGGCATCATAGAGGTCAATGCCCCATCCATCGCATGCTATGGCACGGAGCCTTACATCCGGCACGGCATCCTCGGGGCAGAGATACTACGCCATGAAGGGATGGAACGTCATGCTTTGGTGTGCGAGAGACATACGGGTACAGGATTGACACTGCAACAGATAATAGAACAAAAGCTCCCCCTTCCCCTACGAGATATGCAGCCCGTCAGCATAGAGGAGCAAATAATATGCTTTGCCGATAAGTTCTTCTCCAAAACACGACTCGACTCAGAGAAAACAGTAGAACAGGCCCGCCGTAGTTTGGAAAAGTTCGGAGAAGAAGGATTGAGAAAATTTGACACGTGGTGCAGTATGTTTCTGTAATTTTCACATCTATAGTTTTCTCTTTATCATTTTTTGCACTAAAATCAGCCTGCAGCAAGCAGAAATTAGACTGCGACTCGGAAAACTGCGAGTAAACTTGCTTTTTCGCTCGCCTTGCACTAATTTTGTAGCTTAATTCGTGAATTTCATTAAATAACAAGAAATATGGCACAACAAGAAGAAACATTCAAGAAGATTGTATCGCACTGTAAGGAATACGGCTTCGTGTTCCCCTCATCAGAAATCTACGATGGTCTGGGCGCCGTGTACGATTACGGCCAGATGGGTGTGGAGCTGAAGAAAAACATCAAGGAATACTGGTGGCAGTCTATGGTATTGCTCCACGACAACATCGTGGGCATCGACTCGGCCATCTTCATGCACCCCACCATCTGGAAGGCTTCGGGCCACGTAGATGCATTTAACGACCCCCTCATCGACAACAAGGACTCCAAGAAGCGCTACCGCGCCGACGTGCTCATCGAGGACCAACTGGCCAAGTACGATGAGAAGATCAACAAGGAGGTAGCCAAGGCTGCCAAGCGTTTCGGCGAGGCTTTTGATGAGGCTCAGTTCCGCGCCACCAACGGCCGTGTGCTCGAGACCCAGGCCAAGCGCGACGCACTGCACGAGCGTTTCTCGGCTGCCCTCAACGCCAACGACCTCAACGAGCTGCGCCAAATTATCCTCGACGAGGAGATCGTATGCCCCATCTCAGGCACACGCAACTGGACCGAGGTGCGCCAGTTCAACCTCATGTTCTCTACCGAGATGGGCTCTACGGCCGACGGTGCGATGAAGATCTACCTCCGCCCCGAGACCGCACAGGGTATCTTTGTCAACTACCTCAACGTGCAGAAGACCGGCCGCATGAAGGTGCCCTTCGGTATCGCACAGATTGGTAAGGCCTTCCGCAACGAGATTGTAGCCCGCCAGTTCATCTTCCGCATGCGCGAGTTCGAGCAGATGGAGATGCAGTTCTTCGTACGCCCTGGCACCGAGCTCGACTGGTTTGCCAAGTGGAAGGAGACCCGCCTGAAGTGGCACAAGGCCCTCGGTTTCGGTGACGACCACTACCGCTACCACGACCATGACAAGCTGGCCCACTATGCCAATGCCGCTACAGACATCGAGTTCCTCATGCCCTTCGGCTTCAAGGAGGTAGAGGGTATCCACAGCCGCACCAACTTTGACCTCTCACAGCACGAAAAGTACTCGGGCAAGAGCATCAAATATTTCGACCCCGAACTGAACGAAAGCTACGTACCCTACGTTATTGAGACATCAATCGGTGTAGACCGTATGTTCCTCAGCGTACTTTGTGCCTCATACGAGGAAGAGAAGCTTGAAGGTGGCGACACCCGCGTAGTGTTGCGCCTCCCCGCTGCCCTCGCTCCCGTGAAGCTGGCCATCATGCCGCTGGTGAAGAAAGACGGACTACCCGAGAAGGCACGCGAGATTCAGGATATGCTCAAGTTCCACTTCAACTGCCAGTACGATGAGAAGGACTCTATCGGCAAGCGCTACCGTCGTCAGGATGCTATTGGTACACCCTACTGTATCACCATCGACCACGACACCTTGAAGGACAACTGCGTGACCCTGCGCAACCGCGACACCATGCAGCAGGAGCGCGTGAGCATCGACAGCCTCGTAGGCCTCCTTGCCGACAAGGTAAGCATCACCGGTATACTCAAAACACTGTAATGAGAATGAATCTATTCAAATTCATATCACTCCTATTCGTAACTATGCTTGGTAGCCTCTTCGTATCATGCGAAGAGACTGCCGAGGTAGACGAATATGCCAACTGGCAGGAGCGCAACACAGAGTATATCAACTCTATCGCCCAACAAGCCCAAGTTAATGCCGACGGCAACTGGCTGAAGATATTATCCTTCAAACTCGACTCAATAGACGCCGCGGGCAATCATGTGAAACACGGTGTGGAGGATTATGTCTATTGCCATATAGAAAAACAAGGCGAAGGAACCGAGCACCCTCTCTCTACTGTATCGGTAAACTACCGAGGACGCCTCATCCCTACGGCAAGTTACCCCGAGGGGAAAGTCTTTGATGAGTCATATAAAGGGACTTTGAACCCCGAGCTGAACAAGCCCGTGGAATTTTCTTTTGATAAGGTTATTGTTGGATGGCAAACAGCCTTGATGCACATGGTAGAAGGCGACATCTGGCGTATATACATTCCTTCAGACTTAGGTTACGGGAGCAGCGAAAAGGCCGACATTCCAGCCTACTCTACACTGATTTTTGATATAAATTTAGTGAGCTTCACTTCAAATTCCGAAGAATAAATTCGTTGACTGCCAGCTCACATTTCTTGAAACAGAATAATTACAACCAATAAAAAAGAAGTCGATTTTCATCGACTTCTTTTTTGTTGGGCTACCCGGACTCGAACCAGGAAAGGCAGGACCAGAATCTGCAGTGTTACCATTACACCATAGCCCAATCATTTGCTCTGTTTCTCAAAAGCGATGCAAAGGTACGACAAGTTACCGAATCTGCAAAACAAATCGCATGTTTTTTTCAAAAAAAAATCACATTTGTTTCTTTTAGGTAATAATACAGATATTGTCCCAAGTCTATATTATCACTTTTATTTACACAAAAAAACGGAGTACAACTTGTGCACTCCGTCTCATATCCATTAAGTACCTTACGCCTTGCGGATGTAGTCGACAAGCCACTCGCCTATCTCCTTGGTGCCATACTTGGCACCACCCTCCACCTGAATTTCGGGGGTGCGTACGTTGGCATCGAGCGAAGCGTCCACAGCGCGGCGCACCAGTGCGCCCTCTTCCTTGAGATCGAAGTATTCGAAGAGCATTGCTACAGAAAGTACCTGCGCCAAGGGGTTGGCAATGTTCAGGCCCTTAGCCTGAGGCCATGAGCCGTGGATGGGCTCGAAGACGGGAGTACTCTCACCTGTCGAAGCCGAGGGGAGCAAACCCATAGAGCCGCTGATGACAGAACCCTCGTCGGTGAGAATGTCGCCAAAGGTGTTCTCGGTCACCATCACGTCAAAGAAGGTGGGCTCCTGAATCATACGCATAGCAGCATTGTCCACATACATATAGTCGGTCTTTACCTCGGGATACTGCGGAGCCATCTCCTGGGCAATCTGACGCCACAGACGTGACGAAGCGAGCACGTTGGCCTTGTCCACCACGGTGAGGTGCTTGTTGCGCTTCATGGCATACTCGAACGCCACCTTGAGGATGCGCTCAATCTCGGGACGGGTGTAGTAGTTAGTGTCGTAGGCCTTCTCGTTGTCCTGATACTTCTCACCGAAGTACATACCGCCGGTAAGCTCGCGGATGCAGATGAAGTCAGCATTCTCCACCAATTCGGCACGCAGGGGTGACTTGTGCACCAAGCACTTGAAGGTCTGTACGGGGCGGATATTGGCAAAGAGGCCCAACTTCTTGCGCATGGCGAGCAAACCCTGTTCGGGGCGCACCTTGGCTGTGGGATCATTGTCGAACTTGGGATCGCCTACAGCCGAGAACAACACGGCATCAGCCTCCTCACACACCTGGAAGGTCTCTTCGGGGAAGGGATCGCCCACCTCGTCGATAGCGTGAGCACCACAGATAGCATGTTTGTATGAAACGTTGTGTCCAAACTTCTCACATACGGCGGTCATTACATCCACACCCACGGCGGATATTTCGGGGCCGATACCGTCACCGGCCAATACAGCAATCTTAAAGTCCATTGTTTTTGTTTATTTTTTAATAATCCTTTTACCTATTTACCTCTTTTATAGCATTGAGGACTGC
Source organism: Bacteroidaceae bacterium (assembly GCA_045126595.1). Taxonomy (GTDB): domain Bacteria; phylum Bacteroidota; class Bacteroidia; order Bacteroidales; family Bacteroidaceae; genus UBA1189. Next base: position 32,691 of record JBGVOS010000075.1, read on the forward strand.
AAAGTTAACAATAAATGTTTAGGAGCAAGCAGTTTTTACGCATTTTTTCTCAACAGCCCCAGCATCTTCTCCGCAGCATGTTCCGATGCCCCCGGTTCGCCAAGGGGAGCGATGACCATGCGATCATACTCTTCCAACATGCGATTGCGATAGAAGTCATCGAGAAGAATCTGATCCAACTCTTCCCGCAGTTCGCGTTCACGCATCTCGTCGGCCACCAATTCACGCACCACGGGAAAGTCGGCCACGAGGTTTACCAACGAAATGTACTTCACCTTGAGCACCATACGGCGCAACCACGACACCACCTTACCGCACATCATGTAGTAGCACACCACTTGCGGCACACGGAAGAGTGCCGTCTCTAATGTTGCCGTCCCCGAGGTCACCATGGCGGAATAGGCATGAGTCAAGAGAGCGTAGGTCTCACCAAAGACGATGGAAGGGATTTCTGAATTCTGATTTTTGAATTCTTCATACTGCTCCGCACTGATACCCGGCGCACCGGCTATCACCCACTGAAAATCCTTGTAGAGATGCATTTTGTTTCTATGAAACAAGGCACTCTTCTTGAACAACTTCGTGACAGCGAGCATGATGGGAAGGTTGTCCTTAATCTCCTGTTTGCGGCTTCCGGCAAGTATAGCCACAATGGGACGTTGGGGGTCGAGACCATGACGGGCACAGAATTCCTCGCGAGTCTCCTTATAGTTGGCCTTGAACTCCGCCACAGCATCCACGCAGGGGTTACCCACGTAGTGTATCGGGTAGTCGTGCCCGGCAAAATAGGGTACCTCGAAGGGGAGTATAGAGAACAGCTCGTCCACGTAGCGGCGTATGTCCTTGATGCGATACTCCTTCCATGCCCACACCTTGGGCGAGATGTAGTAGTAGACGGGAATCTGCGTATACGTTTTCACGTACTTGGCAATCTTCAAGTTGAAGCCCGGATAGTCCACCAATATCACCACATCGGGGTTCCACGCCACGATGTCCTCCTTGCACTGTTTCATGCCGCGCATGATGGTTCCTGCATGGAGCGCCACCTGCACGAAGCCCATGTAAGCCAGTTCGCGGTAGTGCTTCACCAGCTCACCTCCAACCGCCTGCATCAAGTCACCGCCATAGAAGCGAAACTCAGCTTCCTTGTCACTTGCCTTCAGGGCACGCATGAGGTTCGATGCGTGCAGGTCGCCCGAGGCCTCGCCTGCTATAAGATAGTATCTCATCGTTCTATCGTTATCTTCTTCCTGTTACAAAAGTAAACCTTTTATCCGAGAATCCGCCACAGTTCTTTTTTCCTGGAGAAACAGATTTACATTCCTCCAAACGCTACATCAGCACAAGCCTGAGCAACACGAGACCGACGCCTCGCATCACTCGGGGAAACAACGGTCTTACAGTTCCCAGTTCTCCTGCATCTCCCGCATGAAGGTATAGTCGGTGATGTCGATCTGCACGGGAGTGATGGCCACGTAACCTTCGGTGAGGTTGGGTCGGTCGGCCTCTTCGGGACGGTCGTCACGCAGGCAGAAGCTGCCCACAAGCCAGTAGTAGTTGCCACCACGCGGATGGGGATGCTGCTCCCACTCCTGCGTCCACTCGCCGCGTGCCATGCGGCACACCTTGACGCCTTCGTAGATAGGCGTGGCGGGGAAGTTCACGTTGAGACACGTGCCACTGGGGAGTCCACGCTCGAGCACTTGCTCCACCAGCTTCACAATGTAGGGGGCGCAGGGCGCAAAGTCGGCATCGGCCGAATGGTTGTCGAGCGAGAAGCCCACCGAGGGAATCCCCTTCATGCAACCCTCGATGACAATGCCCATGGTGCCCGAGTAGTGTGCGTTGACACCTGAGTTGTCGCCGTGGTTGATACCGCCGACGATGAGGTCGGGCTGACGGTCGGGGAAGAGCTCGTGGAGGGCCATCTTGACACAGTCGACGGGCGTGCCCGAGCAACGATAGATGGAGAGGTGTTCGCGCTCACTGACGAGGCTGTAGTACACCGGCTCCTTGGAGGTGATGGCACAGCCCATGCCCGAGCGTCCGCCTTCGGGGGCCATAACCACGACGTCGGCAAAGGTAGAGAGCAGCTCGGCCACGAAGTTGATGCCGCGAGCCTTGTAGCCGTCGTCGTTGGAGATGAGTATCAGAGGTCTTTCTGTTTGCATAGTGGTTTGTTTTAGGAGTTCGGAAGTTGCCTTCAGCCCCTATGGACGGCAAACTTCGTTTCAGTCATTCGCGAAATTAGCACAAAAGTGGCGAAGCGCCAAAAAGTTTTCCACCAAACAGGCAAGTTTTCCACATTTTTGGAAACTTTAATACCTTTTATTCTATAAATAGGAAGATTATTGTTTATTTCGCAGCTTGAAACATTAAGTGAAGATTATATAAATGGGAAAAATTATTGCATTAGCCAACCAGAAGGGAGGCGTAGGAAAGACAACCACGGCCATCAACCTGGCTGCTTCGCTCGCCACCCTGGAGAAGAAGGTTTTGCTCATTGACGCCGACCCTCAGGCCAACGCCTCATCGGGCCTCGGCATTGACATACAGACTGTAGACTGCTCGATATACGAATGCCTCATCGACGGACGCGATCCGCGCGAAGCCATATACACGACCGACATCGAAGGCCTTGAGGTCATCGCCTCGCACATCAACCTCGTAGGTGCCGAGATCGAGATGCTTAACCTCGAAGGCCGCGAGACGGTGATGAAGCGCATGCTCGAACCCTTCCTCGCCGAGTACGACTATATTCTCATCGACTGCTCACCCTCGTTGGGCCTCATCACGGTGAACGCCCTCACGGCAGCCCACTCGGTCATCATCCCCGTACAGTGCGAGTACTTTGCCCTTGAGGGCATCAGCAAGCTGCTCAACACCATCAAGATCATCAAGTCAAAGCTCAACCCCGGGCTCGGCATCGAGGGCTTCCTGCTCACGATGTACGACTCGCGCCTGCGCCTCAGCAACCAGGTGCTCGACGAGGTGCGCCGCCACTTCCAGGAACTGGTGTTCGACACCGTCATCCAGCGCAACGTACGCCTCAGCGAAGCTCCTAGCCACGGTATCCCCACCATCCTCTACGACGCCGAGTCGAAGGGAGCACAGAACTACCTGGCATTGGCACAAGAAATCATTAAGAAGAATGGATAATGGAAAGTTGAGAATGGATAATTAGTCTTTTCGGATTCTAATTTTCAATTTTCAATTATAAATTTTCAATTATAAAGATGGCACAGAAAAAATACCCCTCATTAGGTCGTGGTCTTGACGCCCTCATCTCCACCGACTCGGTGAAGACCGAAGGGTCATCATCCATCAACGAGATACCCATACATCTCATCAAGGCCAACCCCAACCAGCCGCGACGCGAGTTTGACCCCGACGCGTTGCAAGAGCTCGCCGAATCCATCAAGGAGATTGGCATCATACAGCCCATCACCCTGCGTAAGATGGACGACGGCACCTACCAGATTATTGCCGGTGAACGCCGCTTCCGTGCATCACAACTCGCAGGACTCACCGCCGTGCCTGCCTACATCCGCACGGCCGACGACGAGAACGTCATGGAGATGGCCCTCGTGGAGAACATCCAGCGTGAAGACCTCAACGCCATGGAGATAGCCCTCGCCTACCAGCATCTGCTCGAAGAGTACGACCTCACCCAAGAGCGCCTTAGCGAGCGCGTGGGCAAAAAGCGTACCACCGTGGCCAACTACCTGCGCCTCTTGAAACTCCCTGCACAGATACAGATGGCTCTCAAGGAGCGCGAGCTCGACATGGGTCACGCCCGCGCCCTGCTCGCACTGGACAACCCCGTGGAGCAGATCAACCTCTTCCAAGAGATACAGACCCTCGGCTACTCCGTACGCAAGGTAGAGGAGATTATCAAGAAAAGCAAGCAGAAGAAAGAGGCTGAGAAGAGGCCCCAAGGTTCGCAGACCAGCGACTACGACCTGCTGAAACGCCATCTGGCCAATTTCTTCCATACCGACGTGCAGCTCACCTGCAACAACAAAGGCAAGGGAAAGATTGCCATCACCTTCAAGGACGAACAAGAACTCGAGCGCATCATCGCCCTGCTCGACCGACTGAAAGCATGACCAAGTCGCGTTACATATTCGCATCCTTGCTTGCACTGTTGGCAATGCTGTGCTTCCCTCATAAGGCCGTAGCACAAACTATGCAGGACAGCACCCATATCCTCATTGCCGACTCGCTCCACCGCCTCACCGCCGTGGACCTGCACGAGTTGTCACAGTCCGCCGAGACTGTGGATACCGCGAATCTGCAAGTCCTCCCTCACAGGGAGGATTTAGGTGGGTCCTCCCCTACCCGTCGCCAACTGCGCCAGCAGCGTCTCGCCTCGTTCATGCCCGACCCCGCCAAGGCCACATGGAGCGCCCTCGTCTTCCCCGGCGGCGGACAGATCTACAACCACAAGTATTGGAAGCTCCCCATCGTCTATGGCGGCTTCCTCGGTTGCGCCTACGCCCTCAACTGGAACAACCAGATGTACAGCGACTACTCACAGGCCTACCTCGACATCATGGACGACGACCCCGGTACCGCCAGCTACGAGGACTTCCTGCCCCCACGCTACAACGTGGAGGCCAACAAGGACTACCTCAAGCGCGTATTCAAGAACCGCAAGGACAACTACCGCCGCCAGCGCGACCTCAGCATCTTCTGTTTCATCGGCGTGTACCTCATCTCCGTGGTCGATGCCTACGTCGATGCCGAGCTCTCCAACTTCGACATCACCGACGACCTCAGCGTGCAGGTGCGTCCCACCACGATAAGCAATCAACAACAAACCTTGCGCAACCAGGCCTACGGGCTTCAGTGCAGCTTCAGCTTCTGAGTCATGAGTATATTCTGCGACATAGCCCCCCTCTTCCCCATCACCAACCCCACGTGGATATTCCTTGTGGTGCTGGCGATTATCCTGTTTGCCCCGCTGCTGTTCAACCGTATCCGTGTGCCTCACCTCGTGGGCATGATACTGGCGGGCGTACTCGTGGGCGAGCATGGGCTCAACATCCTGTCGCGCGACAGCAGCTTCGAGCTCTTCGGCAAGGTGGGACTTCTTTATATCATGTTCCTCGCCAGTTTGGAGATGGACCTCGAAGGGCTGAAGAAGAACCGTACACGGGGCATCGTCTTCGGCCTTATCACCTTCATCATTCCTACGGTGATAGGCTTTGCAACAGGCCGATGGGTGCTCCATCTGCCTTGGGAGGCTTCGCTGTTGCTCTCGTGCATCATCGCCTCGCACACGTTGATTGCCTACCCCATCGTAGGCCGCTACGGTCTGAGCCGCCACGACTGCGTCACCATCGCCATTGCCGGTACCATGATTGCTCTGTTGCTGGCACTACTCATGCTGGCAGGCATCTCGGCCAGCGCCAAGGGTGACGTGAGCGCCAGCTTCTGGCTCGTCTTCCTCCTGAAGTGCGCCGTATACTGCTTCTTCATCTTCTTCTTTTACCCGCGCTTCACACGCTACTTCTTCAAGCACTATAGCGACAACGTGACACAGTTCACCTTCGTGCTCGTGATGCTCATCCTGAGTGCCGCTCTGTCCGAACTGGCAGGCCTCGAGGGTCTCTTCGGAGCCTTCCTTGCGGGTCTGGTGCTCAACCGTTACATACCGCGCGTGTCGCCCCTGATGAACCGCATCGAGTTTGTGGGCAACGCGCTCTTCATCCCCTACTTCCTCATCAGCGTGGGCATGCTGGTCAACCTGCGCAGCATGTTTGACCACCGCGAGGCCATCTTTGTGGTGCTTGTACTGGTGGTGACCGCCACTGTGACCAAGTGGTTAGGTGCGTGGACCACGCAGATGGTACTGCGCATGAAGGCTGCTGAGCGGCGCATGCTCTTCGGGCTGAGCAACGCCCATGCTGCCGGCGCCCTGGCCATGATTATGGTGGGCACACAGCTGGAGATTGAGCCGGGCGTAGTGCTCATCGGCGACGACATCATCAACGGTGTGGTGCTCGTCATCCTCGTCAGCTGCATCATCAGTTCACTCGTGACCGAGCGTGCGGCACGCGAGATTGCCCTTGCCGACACCTCAACACCCAACGGCACGGACCGCGCAGACGGAAAGATTATGGTAGCGCTCAACAATCCCGAAACCGTAGAGACACTTATCGACACGGCCGTGATGATGCGCAACCCCAAGTCGAAGAAAGAGATGATTGCCCTCCAAGTGTGCCTTGACAATGAGCATGTAGAACAGCAGTTGAAGCAGGGTAAACAGAACCTTGAATGTGCGGCCAAGGCTGCCGCTGCAGCCGACATGCAACTCTCGACATACAATCGTGTAGGCGTGAACGTGGTAGGAAGCATCGTACACTCGATGAAGGAGTTTGAAGCATCGGAACTGCTCCTTGGCCTGCACCACAAGCGCCGCATAAGCGACTCGTACCTCGGCACCGTAGCCACCGAACTGCTGGCGCGTATCAACCGCCAGGTCATCATCGTCAACTACCTCATGCCGGTCAACGTGGTTCACCGCATTATCGTGGCCGTACCCGAATGGGCCGAGAAGGAGGTGGGCTTCTACCGTTGGGTAGAACGTGTGAGCCGCATGGCCGAACAGCTGGGCTGCCGCATCGACTTCTATGCCCACAGCGACACGATACCTCTGCTCAAGGAGTACATACAGGCCAACCATTCAAGTGCCCGCACCTCATACATGCCGCTCGACGACTGGAACGACCTGCTCATCGTGACGCAGCACCTCAGCTACGACCACCTCTTCGTGCTCGTCAGCGCACGCCGTGGCGGCATATCGTGGCAGCCCTCGTTCGAGAACCTGCCCACACAGCTCGTGCGCCACTTCTCCAACAACAGCCTCATGATTATCTACCCCGAGCAGTTCGGTCAGGCCCACGAGCTATCCTTCGCACAACCGCTGCCGACAGCTAAATAAGTGGAAAGATGAGAGTGAAAAGTTATTTTATTCATAACATCAGTGTCTCTGTCATCCTGAGTAAAACGAAGGATCTCGCACTGGGACATTGCCAAAGCACTTTGCGAGATTCTTCACTGCGTTCAGAATGACAGTTGTAGATAAAAAAGAGAGTTGGACCGACCGTACCGAGCTGCTGCTGGGCAGCGATAAGATGCAACGCCTGCGCGATGCCCATGTGCTCGTGGTAGGCGTAGGCGGCGTGGGAGCCTACGCTGCCGAGATGCTGTGCCGTGCAGGTGTGGGCGAGATGACGCTCATCGATGCCGACACCGTACAGCCCACCAACATCAACCGCCAGTTGCCTGCCACACACGCCACCCTCGGCCGTCCCAAAGTAGAGGTGCTGGCCGAGCGGTTCCGCGACATCAATCCCGAGATAAAGGTGCATGCGTTGCCAGTGTACCTGACAGAAGAATTGAAAATTGAAAATTCAAAATTGAAAATCAATAGAGAGAACCGTCACTCCGTTCAGGATGACACAGGCGAAGATGTTGGTAATTCTCAATTCTCAATTCTCAATTCTCAATTCGATTATATCGTCGACGCCATCGACACCATCGCCCCCAAGTGTGCCCTCATCATCGAGGCTATGCGCCGCCATATCCCCATCGTGAGCAGCATGGGAGCGGGTGCCAAGAGTGACATCACGCAGATACGCTTTGCCGACCTGTGGGACACCTACCACTGCGGCTTGGCCAAGGCCGTGCGCACCCGACTGAAGAAAGCCGGCATACGCCACTCGCTCCCCGTAGTGTTCTCTACCGAGCAGGCCAACCGCCGCGCCATCATCACCATCGAGGGCGAACAGAACAAGAAATCCACCACCGGCACCATCAGCTACATGCCCGCCGTGTTTGGCTGTTACCTTGCCGAATATGTAATACGGAATTTAAAATTGAAAATTGAAAGTTAAAAACCGCTGGGACTATGCAGGACGCTTTCCGTGAGACACTGCGAGATCCCTCGGCGCTCCGCTTTGTCGGGATGACACGAACTCTAAACACTAAACTCTAAACACCAAACACTAAACACTACACACTAAACCCTAAACACTAAACACCAAACCCAATGATAACCCTTCACGACATCCGCAAGAGCTTCGGCACACTCGAAGTGCTCAAAGGCATAGACCTCACCATCGGCCGTGGCGAGGTGGTGAGCATCGTAGGCCCCAGCGGTGCAGGCAAGACCACACTGCTGCAAATCCTCGGTACGCTCGACCGCCCCGACAGCGGACAGGTGCTCTTCGACGGCATCGACGTCTCCGCATACAAGGAGAAGCAGCTGTCGGCCTTCCGCAACCAGCACATCGGCTTCGTGTTCCAGTTCCACCAAATGCTGCCCGAGTTCACCGCAGTAGAGAACGTGATGATGCCCGCCCTCATCGCCGGTGCCAGCATGAGCGATGCCCGTAGCCGAGCCATGGAGATGCTCGACTACCTGCGCCTCACCGACCGTGCCACACACAAGCCCTCCGAGCTCTCGGGCGGCGAGAAGCAGCGCGTGGCCGTAGCCCGCGCCCTCGTCAACCGCCCACAGGTAATCCTTGCCGACGAGCCCTCGGGCAGCCTCGACACGCAGAACAAGAACGAGCTGCACCAACTCTTCTTCGACCTGCGCCGCGAGCTGGGGCAGACCTTCATCATCGTCACACACGACGAGACGTTAGCAGCCACCACCGACCGTACGATACGGTTGAGGGACGGGCAAGTGGAAAGATGAAAGATGAAAGTGGAAAGTGGAAAGTGCGCGATGGTGTCATCCTGAGCGAAGCGAACCTTTAGGTCGACGCCCGAAGGGGCTGAAGTCAATGGATTCCGCGCACGATTCAGGGAAAATCGACAGGCAAAGTCCCAGCGCGAGATCTCTCGGCACTTCGCTTTGTCGAGATGACACTAAACTCTAAACCCTAAACTCTAAACACTAAACACTAAACCCTAAACTCTAAACCCTAAACACTACACTCTAAACACTAAACAACATGAGCACCAGACAAGAACAAATGGAGGCCTTCGGCCGATTCCTCGACGTACTGGACGAACTGCGCGAGAAATGTCCGTGGGACCGTAAGCAGACCAACGAGAGTCTGCGCCCCAACACGATAGAAGAGGTATACGAACTGTGTGACGCCCTCATCAACGAAGACAACACCAACATCTGCAAGGAGCTGGGCGACGTGCTGCTCCACGTGGCCTTCTATGCCAAGATTGCTTCAGAGAAGGGCGCCTTCGATATAAAAGACGTGTGTGACCGCCTGTGCGAGAAGCTCATCTTCCGCCACCCCCACGTGTTTCCACAAGTGGAAAGTGAAAAGTGGAAAGATGAAAGTAACCGTCCGGATGGCAACAACTATCCTCTTTCATCTTTAAACTTTCCACTCGACGCCACGCAAGTGTCCCAGAACTGGGAACAGTTGAAACTGAAGGAGAAGGGTGGCAACAAGCGCGTCTTGAGCGGTGTGCCTGCAGGGCTCCCCTCCATCGTGAAGGCCTACCGCATACAGGAGAAGGCCCGCAACGTGGGCTTCGAGTGGGACGACGCCTCGGGTGCCTGGGAGAAACTCCTCGAAGAGATCGATGAGCTGAAGGCCGAGCTCGACCGCGGCGACCACGACCTTGCCGAAGCCGAGCTGGGCGACCTGCTCTTTGCCACCATCAACGTGGCCCGCATGAACGGCCTCAGCCCCGACAATGCCTTGGAGCGTACAAACCAGAAGTTCATCCGCCGCTTCAACTACGTAGAGGAGAGCGCCATTGCCAATGGACGCAACCTCAAGGAGATGACCTTGGAGGAGATGGATGCCCTGTGGGACGAGGCGAAGCGACTGGAACGTTTGAGGGGTTAAAGGTGAAGGGTCAAGGGCTAAGGGAAAGTTATCACATTTTAATACAAACAGCCAAACATCCACAACGGGATTCGATTGCCTGAGCCTACTTCTATATCATCTATAGCCAAGTAACTGTTGGGTAAATCGGCAATCTGGCTGAATGTTTTGCGAGTGCCCCCTACCTCAAACAAATATTTTTCATTAGCAATAAAGTCCCCCTGCTTGGGCGTCATCAATGTAGCCACAGCTCCCAGCTGATTGGCAAAAAACGTTTCCCGCTTGGTACCCTCTGACATACATCCAGTCAAAGCATTCATCAGGTTCGTATTATTAAGATATATCTTCTTGGGGCCAGCCAGATGTTTATAATCCTTCACTTTATCCGTCAGAAGCCACAATAATGCAGCCCTATCGAGCAGATATAGCATCTTGAGAGTTTGGTCACGGGTTGACTCCAGGCTGGCTGCCAACTTGTTTATATTGGGCTCCAAAGGCACATTTTCGGCAATTACCATCAGCAGTTTCTTGATCTTCTGTCTGGTAGTATACGTGATAGACTCCTCTATAGCCGGTATGTCGCTTTCGATAACCAACTGAGCGACCTCACCCACCCTTATCAGATAGTCCTTGCCTGCCTCTTTGTAGTATGGATAGTATCCTTCGCCGAGATACCGGTCAAAGCTTTTCAGTACTTTAATTTTGGCTGTAGCATCCAAGGCATAGTTCACATGCTTCCTCAACAAATCCTCCAACGATATAGGAGGTAAGGATATTATGCCTTCATATTCCAGATACTCTCTGAAGGAGAGTCCGTGCAATGTATAGAGCGTCTGACGCCGCGAGAGGTCATCTTTCGAATTGTCTATCGCCAACATCGCCGATCCTGTATAGACAATGTTGAGGTCGGGATAATTGTCATACAGATTCTTGAGCAGTGACGTCCAGTTTCTATATCTATGTACTTCATCAAGGTAGATATGATTCACCCCATGTGTATAGAGGAACTCCACCAGTTCCTCCACACTATGGTTCTGAAACCATAGATTATCCAGTGCGACATAGATTGCGTCATCAATGTTATCAAACGTCTCCTTTATATGTTGAAGGAGCATTGTTGTCTTACCCACACCTCGTGCCCCCTTGATACCCAAGAGTCTGACATCCCAATTGATCTGTTTGTAAAGATACCTCTTGAATTTCAAGTTCGTACTTGCCATCTTTCTATGATAGGCATTCAGTAGAGGTTGAATATCTGCGTAATCCATAAACCTTCATTTGTAATCCTGCTGCAAATATACAAAAAACACTTTTATAAAAGCGTTTTTTGCAAGAAAAAGCACTTCTACAAAAGCGTTTTTACGAGAAAAAGCACTTTTGCAGAGGCGTCCTCCTTTATCAAGATATTTCTATACTATACAAAAGCGCCTCTCCGTGGTCACGGGGAGGCGTCTGTTTTGATCTATTATTCGACAGCGATTACTCGCCCTTGTCCCAGAGGTTACCCCATGAGCCGCGACGGTCGTTGCTGCGCTGGTCGAAGTCGTCGCTCTCAGTATCGTAACCTGAACCATTGTTACTGGTTGAAATCATCATGGTCTCGGTAACAAATTCCTCTACCATCAATTCGGGTTTGATATATGCTTTCTTGTTCATAGTGTTCTTTTTTATTTAAAGGTTATTGAAGATAGTTAAGGGCCATTAGGGTAGGTCCACAGCCCTTAACTGTTGATTCTCTTTGATTAGCGGATTACGACCTTACGTCCGTTAACGATGTAGATACCCTTCTCCATCTTCTCTACACGACGGCCTGAGAGATCGTAGATAACAACGTTCTCAATAGCGGGTTTCACGGCCTCGATACCTGTAGTACCCTCACCACGACCGAAGCTGTACATTACAGCAGCGTTCTCTACGGGGAGATCAAGGTATGCTTTGTTGGCGCGATTCTTAATAGTGCCATTTTCTTTCACCTTAGCCATACCCATCACGAGTTCGTCATTGGCATTGATTGTCATTACATAGGGAGTACCTTCAGGTGTTACATATTTATCGTAGAGTGAACCCTTCATGAGGTTGTTTGCGGGTTTATTGCCAGCCTCTGTAGTATACTCAAATGTGTAGTCATCAGCTGTCTCTGAGAATACGATTACAGGCTCGTTTGCAGGGATAACATCAGTAATCTCAGCCATTACCAACTCCTCATCCTCAACGCCAGTCACAGCGTATGCCTTAATATTTTCAGGGATGGTTACTGCAAAGCCCAAGTTAAGGGTCATGTACTGGTATTCGTCAATATTGAGAACGTGAGCAGAAGGAGCCTCTACTGATACGAATGTCCATGCTGAGTTAGTATTCAAACCACCATTCCAGTTTACTACAGCACCACCACCTTGTGAATGCATCGGATTTCCTGATACGATAATCTTAAACTGATCATCGCCAAGATATGATAGGCCTATGGTACCAGCAGTTTCCTCGCTGAGAGCAGAAGGATCGTAGTTAATCACCTTCTCCATGTAACTATTGGTGTGTACATTCTTGAAGGCCAATCCACCATCAACTGCTGTGCAGTACCAAATGGCATTGTTTGATGCAGTCGTAACGTTGCTACCCCAGTACATGTAATTATCGGTCAAACTTGCGTATACATAAGCATCAACATTTGCGGGATTTGCAGACTTGACAGCATAGAATTTACCAGCTTGAGGATAAACAGAAGGAGTCATAAAGTACATAGGAGTACCAGCATCATTCATACCACCATTCCACAATCCCATAGTGTTATTTCCACCACCATTCTGGCTAAGATAGTTGCCAAGGTCTTCAGTCTTGAAGCCGTATGCTGCATTTTGACCAACTTCCAAAATCCATGTACTGTTGCTTTCACCAACATTCTTTGCTTCAATTTTTTCTGCGCCATTACCTGAGTCTGCATAGCTCATTGCCTTGCCTTCACCCAATTTGGGATAGAGCTGCAAACCATGAGCATGCTTGTCAGATGCCACTTCCTTAATATACCACAGCTGTGCATCGCTACCAGTATATGTCTGCAAATCAATCTTGCCAGCTTTATCGCCGTCTACCAAATAAGTAAACCACTTAGCATCACCACGTTGGCTCTTAATTGCATAATATACGGGATTTGCATCGTCTGTAGTTGTAGTGAAAGAATATTGGGGTTTTGCATACAAATACATGGCTGTACCAGAGTCGTTGTTAGGACCAGCATTCCACATACCCATCTTATTACTTACACCACCATTGTTGCTCAAGCGATTCTCTTTATTCTCGGTCTGCAAGCCATACTTTCCATTGCTTACTTCCCACTGCCAAAGAGTGTTGCAATTACCCTCTTGCTTTGAGGCAATCACAACATTACCTGCTTCGTTATTTGTGTTAGCATAACTCATTGCAGAGCCACCACCTGCATAGGGATAAAGTTCCAAATACAAGTTTGCATTTTTCACAACTTCTTTGAAATACCAGTACTGTGTGTTGGCCATAGAGAATTGAGTCAACTGAATCTTGCCGTCAGTATCATCATATGTGTACCACCAACCCTTACCATTGTCAGTACGTCCGCTCTTGATTGCATAGAGTGCAGGATTTTCAACATCGGTAGTCAATGTAAAAGGATAAGTTCTCTGGATTCTTTCAGCATAAATCGCGATATTCTGCTTCAAAGCATCCATGTTTGATATATTCAGATTTTCAACAGCCTCTCTTGCCGCAGCTACAGTCGCATCCAAAGCTGAACAGATGGGGAATCTTCCAACCATAGCATCACTGATTTCAACAGAGTAAAGATCAAACTCTGCCATGTGGAAATAGGGACGATTTGCAGCATAGTTAGAACCTGTTACTACAAAGCGGAGGTAAATGTACTCGGGCTTGCTAGCAATAGCGGGAGAAGAATACTCCGCACCAGTAGAAGCAGGGAGACCGGTTA
>JBGVOS010000076.1:0-3249 GCA_045126595.1 Bacteroidaceae bacterium
GCTCTTCGGAAAGAGCGCGGCGGATGAGCTTGAGGTCGTTCCCTTCCCAGCGGAAGATGCATTTCTCGTGCAGCGCACCGGCAGAGCCGTTGTTGGCATGCGTCGTCACCAGTCCCTTTTCGGGCAGGAGATGATAGTTGGGCAAACCGTTTTCCGCGCCGTAGTACTCAGCCATGCGGTATTCGCGACGGACGTCATCAAAGACGAAAAACTCGCAGAAATGGTTGCTGGCGCCCATGGAGGTGAACACTACGATGTCGGAAACGCCGTCGAAGTTCACATCCTCCATTTTGAGATGGGGATTTTTTTCGATGGTGGTAAAGTAGAGCGTCTGCCCATTGGGCGCACTGCACGCCATGATGTGGTCGCCGTTCACTGCTTTTTCGCTTAGGATGAGACTGCATTCTTCGTTCATGGGGTGTACGCCGGTAGGATAGTATACTGAGGTCTTGTCCCAACCATAGAGGGGGACAGTGGCGAGTTTATATTCCCCATTGCCAATGATAGTGGCTGTGGGTACTCGGGGACATTTCTCAATACTGAAGGTTTTGTCGTTTACTTTTGGCAATGAATAGTGTCCGAGACGGATGGTTGTGGCGGTAGGTACTGATACTTTGTCAATGCGGAGTACGCCATTGGCTAAGGGGATATCGGCGAGATGATATTTCACTTCGCGATTGGTCTCGAGTACGGCATCGCGGCGGTAGATGCCTTCTTCGAAGCCTTTGAAGGTGTAGAGGCGCAAAACCTCCCACTGTCCGCGGGCGTTCTTGGTAGCGTAATTCATCGACACTTCACCGTTCTTGCCGTCGGCCATCCAAGGGAATTCGGTATGGTAGGCCAGTTTGTTGTAGTTTTCCGAACTGCGGAACTTCTGCCAGTCGCCGGCTACGGTCTCGTGGCACCATGAGCGCATCTCAGCGCCACCCACGTTGGGATAGTCGGTGATGAGGAGGTTGGTGGCAGGCTGAAACTTATTGTACACGTGATCTTTTTTTAACTCCTTCTCCCACGGACCATTGTTCTCTTTGGCTGTCCAGAAGGGGTTGTCTTCGGGGATGAGGAGGGCAAGGAAGGCCTTTCCGCTCCAATATACGCTACCGCGGCAACTGTAAATCTGTACGGCTGGTTCGAATGGACCATAGAAACCGAGCGTGGGAACGTTATCTTCCAAAAAGTTGGGGTGTTGTATGAATTGTAGTAGGGTGGACGAGGCGATACGGCGCATCCAACCAAAATTGATATCCTTGTCGGTGTGGTAGCCGAGTAGGGCAAGGGGAATCACCGAACCGTAGCGGTAGGGGATGCTGCGGCCCCACATGTTCATGCGACCGTCAGCGCTGAACATATAGGGGTAGTTATCCACAAGGTCGAGCTGGTTTTTCATGAACTGCTCGGCATACTCAGGATAGAAGTGTCCGTACATCTGTGCCCAGATGGGACCATACATCTGGAAAGCCCACATGCTGTAGTAGTCGTAGGCGGGGTCGTCGTTGTACCAACCTTCGCCGCGGTAGCGTTCGAGGAGCTTTTTGAGGCAATCCTCCAAGCGCCAGTCGTTGACCTCGTAGCCCTGCTCCTTGAAGAAGCTGATGACGAAGACGTTGAAGAACATCCAGTTGCTGGTGATGGTCGGTCCATTGCCGTAGCTGAGCATGGTAGCAGCGAGTTCATCCTTCTGCTCCTGTGTAAGAGGATCCCATAGTACCTCCTTGGCGGTAGAGAGCGAGATGGCCAGTGCGCCGAATTCTACAAGTATTTGGCTGGGTCCGCCGTTGGGAGCACGGTGCTTGATATAGCTCGGGCTCTCAGGGTTAGTGAGGCATAGTAGCTGGTGGCGGTAATAGTCGGCCACGCGTATTCCGTTTAGTACAAGGTCGGGCTTTTCTTTCAATAATGGTGCGGCGAGGAAAAGCGTTCGGCAGAAACCTTCGAGTTTGGCCGTAGGTACATCGCCTTCGTTTCGAGGATAAGTTTTATCGTGTTGCTTAGGAAAATACATTGGATCATCAATGGAGCGGATATAGGTGAAGGCACCGTCAAGCAACCATTGTGCAGCATCAATCCATCCTTGGCGGTCGAGCCCGGTATATGGGCTCACTTTGTAGTTTGGATTGGGAATGGTGAAGGTCTGTTCGATACGGTGGGTCGGTGTGGCTGGTTGCTCCTGCGCAACGGAGTTTGATGTTGCTAACAAGAAAGCTGCGAGCAGAAGATGGATTTGTTTCATTGTGTATTTAGATTTTGTGTGTCTTTGCTACAAAGTTAGACAAAATATATGACTAACGAATAATAAACCTGTTTTTCTTCTTGAGAAAGTTGAATAAAGTTCAATACTGAATAAAAAAATAAGGGGCATGCGTGCCCCTTATTTAATTTAATATATTGGTATGTCTCTTAGATCACACCCTGAGCCATCATGGCGTTAGCCACCTTGATGAAGCCTGCCACGTTGGCACCCTTCACGTAGTCGATGTAGCCGTCGGGGCGTGTACCATACTTCACGCATGAGGCGTGGATGTTCTGCATGATGCTCTTGAGCTTCTTGTCCACCTTCTCGGCACTCCAGCCCAGCTTGTAGCTGTTCTGTGTCATCTCGAGACCTGATACCGATACACCACCGGCATTGGATGCCTTACCGGGAGCATAGAGCAACTTGGCTTCCTGGAAGGTCTCGACAGCCTCGGGAGTAGAGGGCATGTTGGCACCCTCAGATACTGCGATGCAGCCGTTGGCAACGAGAGCGCGTGCATGCTCGCCGTTGAGCTCGTTCTGTGTGGCGCAGGGGAGTGCGATGTCTCCCTTCTCATACCAGGGGGCAGCACCGGCTACGTACTTACAGCCATATTTCTCGGCATACTCCTTGATACGTCCGCGACGCACGTTCTTCAGCTCCATGATGAAGGCGAGCTTCTCTTCGTCGATACCGGCGGGGTCATAGATGTAACCGTTCGAGTCACTCATGGTGACAGGCTTTGCACCCAGTTGGATACACTTCTGTACGGTGAACTGGGCTACGTTACCCGAACCGCTCACGAGACATACCTTGTTCTTGATGTCGATGCCGCGTGTCTTGAGCATCTCCTGAAGGAAGTAGATGTTACCATAACCTGTAGCCTCGGGACGGATGAGCGAACCGCCGAAGTCGAGTCCCTTACCGGTCAATACGCCCTCGAAGTTGCGGGTAAGCTTCTTGTACATACCGAAGAGGTAACCTACCTCACGGGCACCTACGCCGATATCACCGGC
>JBGVOS010000077.1:0-6222 GCA_045126595.1 Bacteroidaceae bacterium
TTGTTGAGCCGGGCTGGAGAGTGGTCTTCGACAGGCAACAGGCTACGGACAACGGTCAACAGACGGACGAGCAGTCGGAGGACAATTCTCAATTTTCAATTCTCAATTTTCAATTCACCAAGGGTGAGTCAGGTCCCCACACGCCCGAGCTGATGGAGAAGTGGACGCAGCCGCCCAAGCCCTACACCGAGGGTACGCTCATCCGCGCTATGGAAACGGCGGGCAAGCTTGTCGACGACGAGGAGCTGCGCGAGGCCATGAAGGAGAACGGTATAGGCCGCCCTGCCACACGCGCCGAAATCATCAAGACGCTCTACAAGCGCAACTACGTGACTCAGGTGCGCAAGAGCCTCGTGGCCACGCCTACAGGCATCGAACTCATCGGCCTCATCCGCGAAGAGCTGCTCAAGAGTGCCGAGCTGACGGGTATATGGGAGAAGCGCCTGCGCGAAATCGAAGCGCGTCGCTACGATGCCCAGCAGTTCATCGCCGAACTGAAACAGATGGTGACAGAGATTGTGCACCAAGTGCTGGCAGACAATACACCGCGAAGAATCTGAAGAAGAAAAGGACAAATCGGGTATACCCTCGAAGGAAAACGGGCTTACCCAATAAATCTATCGGGTAGACCCACCATAAAAAATGGATATACCCGATTTCCGCCGAGGGTATACCCATTTTTATCTCTATGCTTAGCCTGCAGGCTTATGCTCACTCACCTATCTGATAGCTGTTATACACCGCCTCGTTCAAGAAGCTCTGTACGCCCTTCACATGCAGAGGGGCGTCGTAGGACTTCACTAACAGCGTTCCGCCGTCGAGCGTCAGGTTGCCGTCGGTGGTTACACCGCGCGAACGCGAGGTGAGCCCATTCTGACTATGCGTCTCGCCTGAGGCTACCACCGCTACGTGGCTATTCTTGATAACGATATCGCCCACGTTGTTGATGCCCTTGCCACCTGTGCCGGTGCTCTTCACGCCGAGGGTCATATTCTCAACGCTGAGCACGCCCTTGCTGCGGACACAGGCCGAAGAGGAGAGGTCGCCCTCCTCGTAGAGCGCATCGCCCTCGGTGAAGGCCGACACCTTGCCACCGGTGAGCGACATGTCGCCCTCGCTCATCAATGCCTTGGAACCGTCGCCACAGGTCGTAACCTGCACGATGCCGCCCGACATGCCCAAGGTAGACATGGCGCGGAGGCCATGACCCTTGTCGCCCGTGGTGGTCACCTTGACGAGACCGCCCTTGATGTCGATATAAGGGGTTATCGTGGCATCTACCGTACCGTCATCCTCGCCCTCGTATGAGGCCGTGATACCCTCGTCAACAACATCAACGGTGAGTTTGCCGCCACCAATCTCGATGTATCCCTCGTCAACATCAATGCCGTCTTGCAAGGCAGTGATATTCACGTCGCCACCGTACATGATGAAGCGGTCGCTGGTGTTAATGCCGTCGCGGGTGGAGTTGATGGTGATGTTTCCTCCGCGCACGCGCACATAGTCGTCGCTGGCTATGCCGTGCCCGCAGTTACTCTTCACCTCGAGCGAGCCATTGCCCGAGAACACGAGCTGCCCCTCACTGAAGAAGGTGCCCTTCTGCTGCTCGCCATTGGGCAAGTTGAAGTCATACGACGCACCGTCCTCCAGGTAGTTGGCCGTACCGTCGGCCAGCTTCACCAACATCGTCTTGCCCGACTGGATGTTGACGGCTGCCCCTGCGGGGTTGGTGATGCTGACGCCACTGAAGGTGATTTGCGTCTTGTTATTGGAGTTCAGCTTGAATGAACCGTTAGCCGTACTACCCTTCAGCACATAGGCTATATTCTTCTTGGTAGACTGAATCACGACATGCGCCCCATTGACACGTGACATCACACCGCTCACGCTACCGGTTACGTTTGCTTTCTCGCCGTCAAACGTAATGGTGAGGGTGTTTGCAGGTTTGTAGTTTTCAATGAAATCGCCATAGTCACCGTGCGTATCGTCAGTGATAACTTCTTCCGTTACTTCGGTATAGGAGGTATCGTCGGCCGGGTCAATGACCACATCAAGCATAGCCACTCCCGTCGTATCGGGGGCTACAATCGAGTCGTTGCCATTCACGATAGAATCGCCAGGAAGCGTCGGGCCGTCATCCACAATGGTAGAATCGCTGCCTCCGGGTGTAGGAGGAGCAGGAGGAACCGGACCGTCATCAGGGTCACAACATGCGAATATGGCCGACAGGCCCAACAGCAAATAGATATTACGTTTCTTCATAAAAACTCTGATTTACACTCATTAAAACTCAAACGCATAGCCAAGTCCCAGAACATGACCGTTCACTTCATCAATTCCGGCATAGTCTTGATAGCGATAATACACCTTCAGCTTATGCTCCTTGTTTATTTTATACTCCGTACCGATGGTGTAGCGCACCTTGTCAAGCGCAAAGGCATTGTCGAGCTCGTTGTACACCTCCACCTCGGCGAAGGGCTCCCAAGGAGACTTCTTGATATCGTAGCTCACCGAGAGGCGGGAGCGCAGCTTGTGGTCGCTCTTGGCCTTCTTAGGATCAACTGTTTCCTCGGGGCTCTCAAAGTTAGGATCTTCGTAGTCCCACTGCTTGAATTCGCTGAAATAATAATACCGTTCACGGTCACACTCCGCTGCCATACGGTAGGTATACTGGTAGCGTTCGCGCAGCGAGAACTTGAACCGTCCCCACTTGACCGAACCCGTGAGCGATGCCGTGGCACGGTGGCGGGCCGTCCAGTAGGGGGCATCCACGTTCATGTGCTTGGGGATGGGATTGCCCTCGGCGTCCAACACATCGTTGCCGTCATCATCGGTTTCGTACTTGATGGCTGTCTCGCCCGGATAGTTCATATACATGAACACATAGCCCACATCGGCCTTGAGGAAGGGCAGGAAGTTCTTGTCCTTGTACGAGAGGTTCACGGCTCCCGACACGCGCTCGGTCATCGATGTCATGTCCTGCGTGCGGTACTCGCCCTCGACAGAAAGCTCCAACTTCTTGTTCAGCTTGGTAGAGCCCTCAATGCTGGTCCATATCCCAAAGTCGGCACAGTCGTTCTGTGCCCAAACGGAACCTACTGCCAGCAACAGGCATCCCATGCCCATGATTCGTTTGATTGATTTCATAGTCTTAAGTCTTTTTACTCGACAAATATCGTATCCAATTCTGAAAAGATTCTGAAAAACAGAGAAAAATCAGAAAAAAGAATCAGCTCACTTTGGGCAAACGGCCGATATGGTTCACGCTATTCACCTCGTTGGTCAGAGGCTCGTAGTAAATCTTCACCATGGCCGTATCCTTAGAGAAGTCGATGGCGCCGACCTCCAAGCGCAGGATGTCAAGCCCGGTGCGCTTCTTCAAATCCTCGATAAGTTCAGGTTCTTTCTCCGGAATGATGAGGTTGATATTGTCATACAGTACCAGCTTGCTGGCCACATGCTTCACCCAACGGTGACTCTCGCATATCCAAAGCGAAAGGATGAAAAGCAGGTTGGTAGCCAACAGTTCCACATAGCTGATGCTCGTAGCCAAACCGTTGATAGCGCTGACTGCAATGATGAGAAACAGGTAGGTCATCTCACGGATGGGCACCGACTCGGTACGGTAACGGATGATACCGAAGATGGCAAACAAGCCCAAGGCAAAACCCACCTTCAGCTTCACCCCTCCCATGAGGAAGATGAGCAGGAACACACTGATGGAGATGAGGATAAAGGTGACAAAGTAGTCGCGGCGCTTGCTCTTGGGATAGTAGAATACACGCACAATCAGAGCAATGACTGCAACGTTGAGGACAAAGCGGATGAGCAGCTCGGAGAGTCCGGTCCAGTCGGCCCATAACGGCAACGTCAGGTTCTCTGCAATAGGCTGTACTTCAGCTTCCAGTTCATCGGCAGCTGCGAGAAGCGTCTTTGCTCCTCCGGCAATCAAGTTTAATAGGTTTCCCATAGTGTCAATGATTATTTAATAGTTTGTTTATTTTTACAAATTTCTTTTTGAAGCGATTGCGCTTCAGAGTCGGTTTGGTCATTGCCGACCCGATGCAGTACTTGCTGAAGCCCGACGGCTTGATGCGCAATGTGCGCAGCATGCTCTTCACAGGCGAATAGACATTTCCGTCACGCTTGAGTTCGATGATGACTAAGCGGTCGAAGGTATCGTGTATATCCGTTTCGAGGTGGTGAAACTTTACGTGGCAGTCAATCGTCAGGCGCTCGGTCTTGGCCATATTCACCAACGTGATGCGTTCGAAACAGTTCTCCACCTTGGGCACCAGGTCATCCAACAAGTATCTGGAATGCTTGGACAACAGCATATCGCCGTCGTCTTCGTGCAACGTGTGCAAGCCTCGCACCGTGATGCGTTTCTTCTTCGTGCGGCCATGATTGTTCTTGTTCTTCACCTCAAGAAAGGTGTCGCCCGAGTCCAGGTAAGTGCGCATACGCACCTTCTGCCTCACAAGACGACCGTTGTGATGCATCGTATACATCTCCTCGTCAGGAGTGTCAAAATATATGGTATGGTAACGGCTGTAGCGCATGCCCTCAATTTGCTGTACCATGTACTTGCCCTGCGCCATCACGAGCAGTTGCTCCAACTGAGTAATCGTAGCCAAATACTTCTTGTCAATACGATTCATCAGTTTGATGTCCTTCATTTCCGACAGGGAAATGGGAGGCAGTTGATCCAGCAGTTCTATCAAATGTTTTTCCATAGTATTTCAAACTTTGCAAATATAATAACTTATCCTAAACCGACGAACAAAAATCGCGGAAATCCACGAAATCACACCTAATTTATATACATATACCATCAAACTGTTGCAAAAAACGAAAAAACCGCTTACCTTTGACTTCGTTAAATTAAAAACTCAAAACTTAAAATATTATGCAAGAATACTTGAACGAAGCCCAGGAGATGATGGAAATGGCCATCCTCCACGTTGAAGACGAACTGGCACGCATCCGCGCCGGCAAAGCGAATACCCGCATCCTTGACGGCATCCGTGTGGATTCATACGGCACCATGGTCCCCCTGTCCGGTGTAGCTTCAGTGACTACCCCCGACGCACGCACCATCGCCATCAAGCCTTGGGACAAGAACATGATTCGTGTCATCGAGAAGGCCATCATCGACTCTCCCGTAGGCATTATGCCCGAGAACAACGGTGAGATTATCCGTCTCGGCATTCCCCCTCTCACCGAGGAGCGCCGCAAGCAGTTGGCCAAGCAGTGTAAGGAAGTGGCCGAGCATGCAAAGATTAGCATCCGCAACGCCCGCCGCGACTGCATCGACGCCCTCAAGAAGGCCGTAAAGGACGGTATGCCCGAGGACGTACAGAAGGATGGTGAAGAGAAGCTCCAGAAGCTGCACGACAAGTACATCAAGAAGGTGGACGACCTCTACGCAGACAAGGAGAAGGAAATCATGACAGTGTAAAACGAATTGAAAATTGAGAATTGAAAATTGAAAGTCGGCTCTGCGATGTTTGCCCTGCCGGATGGAAATAATTTTCAATTTTCAATTTTTCATTTTCAATTATCTATGCGCGGACTCGTAATCAAGAACACCGGTAGCCAATATATCGTGAAGACTGATGAAGGCATCTTCATCTACTGCCGCATCAAGGGCAACTTCCGACTCAAAGGCATACGTAGCACCAACCCTGTGGCCGTAGGCGACAGGGTTGTGCTCACTGAGCCCATTGACGGCACGTCCTACATCACCGACATCGAGGAGCGCCGCAACTACATCATACGCCGCGCCTCCAACCTCTCCAAGCAGTCACACATCCTCGCTGCCAATGTCGACATGTGCCTGCTTATCGTTACCATCAACTACCCCGAAACCTCCACCACCTTCATCGACCGCTTCCTCGCCACCGCCGAAGCCTACCGCATCCCCGTGCACATCGTGTTCAACAAGGTAGACCGCTACGACGAGGCCGAGCGCCGCTATCTCGAAGCCATCGTGCACCTCTACCGTACCATTGGATACGAGTGCTCGTGCGTATCGGCTCTAAACAATGAAGGGCTCGACTCGGTACGCGCGTCACTATCCGGGAAGACAACCCTGCTCTCGGGCAACTCGGGTGTAGGCAAGAGCACGCTCATCAACGCCCTGCTGCCCGACCTCTGTTTGCGTACCGGAGAAATCTCGGAGCGACACAACACGGGCATGCACACCACCACCTTCTCCGA
>JBGVOS010000078.1:0-6473 GCA_045126595.1 Bacteroidaceae bacterium
TCCGATACAAATATTGGTTGACTATCAAGTATAAGATTGTCGTTCTTTACATTGCCAATTCTTATAACTTGCCAATCAGAGAGACTTACATATGTATTACTTTTATAAGCAAATCCACCAAGGAAAGATACAATGTCCCCAAGTTTACACCACCCCCATCCCTTAGGCACCTCAAACGGCACCTGCTCATAATGGGGCGTATGTAAAGATTGTTAATACACTCCCGAAACTCCATAATATATTTCTCAAATCAGATACTTCCAATTCTGTGACGGAGAAAACTCCTGACAAGAAAAATGGGTTAACGGGTTGTGGTAGAGCAAGTTATACGGAAAAATGGCCTCTGAGAATCGCGCGGTTTCGTTCGCCCGACCATTTGGTCGAGGTGTTTACCGACGAATGCTTCTGCTACCTCGACGGATACGACCATGGGTCTCATGCAGGTGGGTTAAAGGTTATAACCACAATTCTCTGTTATCGTTTTCGTAGAGATGATCATGAAGGTGACGGCTTCCATGGCTATCGTCATACCAAAGAGAGGGTTCAAGCCATAGCTGATGCCGGTGATTATCCCTGCAGGATAGCCTATGAGTGCATTTTTGCTTAAAGTTTTCATACGAAGGACAAAGGTACATCATTATTTTAAGAATCTATTATTCTCTGTAGAGAGTTGTTGCATATTGACGGGAAATGAATTAAATTTGCGAAACTTAGAAAAAGGAAATGGAGGCTATATCATTATACGAACTGGGACGGCTGATACGCCTCACGCTGCGTGAGGGATTGCCCGATGCTTACTGGGTGCAGGCGGAGCTGAGCGAGGTGCGCGAGGCATACAACGGTCACTGCTATGTGGAGCTGGTGCAGAAGGCCGAGCGGGGCAATACGCTGCTGGCCAAGGCACGCGGCACCATCTGGGCCAACGTGTACAAGATGCTGAAGCCTTACTTCGAGCAGGCTACGGGACAGCCCTTCACAGCGGGCATCAAGGTGCTGATGCAGGTGAGCGTGGAGTATCACGAGCAGTATGGCCTGTCGCTCACGGTGCACGACATTGACCCTACCTACACGCTGGGAGATATGGCGCGTCGTCGTCGTGAGATCATCCAACAATTGGAGGAGGAGGGGGTGCTGACACTGAACAAGGAGCTGCTCATGCCGCTACTGCCCCAACGCATTGCCGTAATCTCGGCGGCGGGGGCGGCGGGCTATGGTGACTTCTGCGACCAGCTGATGGGCAATCCCTATGGCTTTGTGTTCTATCCGCAGCTGTTTCCTGCTGTGATGCAGGGTGACAGGGTGGAGGAGACGGTGATAGCTGCACTCGATAGGATAGCTGCAACGCGTGACGAGTGGGATGTGGTGGTCATCATCCGTGGGGGTGGTGCCACGAGCGACCTCTCGGGATTTGACACCTATGCCTTGGCGGCCAACTGTGCGCAGTTCCCTCTGCCTATCATAACGGGTATAGGTCACGAACGCGACGATACGGTGCTCGATATGGTGGCTCACACTCGGGTGAAGACGCCCACGGCCGCTGCCGAATATCTTATCGCCAGCCTGGCGGATGCTGCCGCGGGACTCGACGAACTGGTGACGGCATTGGCTACAGAGGTCACCAACCGTATGCACCGCGAGGAGAAGCGGGTGGAGCAGCTGGCGGGACGCTTGCCGGCACTCTGTTCGTTGGTTTGTGCCAACGGTACGCACCGCATAGAGCAGCTCGAGGTGCGTATGCAGACCGCACTGCAACGTACTCTGGTGGAGCAGAAGCACCGCCTGGCATTGATAGAGAAGGTCATCGAGGGGGCATCGCCCATGCTGATACTGCAACGCGGATACTCCATAACCCGGTGTGAGGGGAGGGTAGTGCGCGATGTTTCGGCACTGGCCGAGGGCAGTGTGCTCACCACGACATTGGCCGATGGGGAGGTGACGAGTGTGGTACTCAATTGATAATTAAAAATTAAAAATTGAAAGTTGTGGGTGAACGAGGTGGGTACTATTGTCTGTACTTCTACACTTCTGACTCCTGTAACTCCCCAAATAATTCATAATTCAAAATTTAGAATCTTTCAAACATGAAATACGAAGAAGCAATAAAGGAATTGGAGACTATTGTCTCACAAATCGAGAAGAACGAACTGGATATCGATGAACTCACCGTGCGCCTGAAGGAGGCGCAACAACTCATCAAGCTCTGTAAGGACAAGCTCTACAAGACGGATGAGAAGATAAAGGCGATGCTGAATGAGGGCTAATATCCTCTACTACCGAATATCATCGAGCCGATGCGTACGATGGTGCTGCCCTCTTCGATAGCGATGGGGTAGTCGTCGGTCATACCCTCGGAGAGCTGGCAGAATGAGGGGGCATCGGCAAAGTACTCGGCTTTCAGCTCATCGAAGAGCTGTTTCATCTGGCGGAACTCGCTGCGCACCTGGTCCATGTCGTCGGTGTTGCTGCCCATGGCCATGAGTCCTGTGATGCGTACATTGTGGAGCTCACGCCACGGCTCGGTGGCCAGCAGTTGGCGACACTCGTCGATGGTGAGGCCATACTTGGTGTCCTCCTGGGCGATGTGTATCTGTAACAGGCAATCGATGACACGCCCGTGCTTGGCGGCATGCTTGTCAATCTCGCGCAACAGACGGAACGAGTCGACGGCATGAATGAGGCTTACGAACGAGGCCATATACTTGATCTTGTTTGTCTGCACGTGACCCGTGAAGTGCCACTCAATGTCTTTAGGCAGCACGGCCGCCTTGGCTGCCATCTCTTGTATGTGATTTTCGCCAAAGAGGCGTTGACCTGCATCGTAGGCCTCCTGCAAGGCTTCGATGGGCTGGTACTTGGATATAGCAAGCAGGCTCACTCCCTCGGGGAGTGAGCTGCGCAGTTGCTGTATGCTGTTGGTGATAGACATTTAGGGGGAGTTGAAAGATGAAAGTTGAAAGATAAAAGTTGCCTCCGGATGGTAGTCCTCGTTCTCGTTTTCGTCTTCGTTATTTAGAACTTAAATCTCCGCCTTATAGGGATATACGTCCATGATTGTAGTCTCGGTCACCTGAGCTATCTGGTAGTCACCGATGGTGCCTTTCATCTGCTCGTCGAGGTACTTGATGGCCTCGCGCAAATCTGCAGCCTGTACCAGGGCGTAGGAGTTGCTCTTCTTCTCGGCACCGCTCTTCTCGTCAAGGGTGATGAAAGCGAGCTTGCACTTGAACCACTTGTCGGCACTCTCAAGGTCGCAGAAGAACACGTCGGCAAACTTGACAGGCTTGATGCCGGTAACCTCAAACTCGCCGCTCATAAAGGGGCGTATCTCTTCGAGAAATCTCTTTTCGGCCTCAGTGAATGAGAGGGCATCCACGAGATAGGTCTCTGTTACGGGTTTCTCCAGACCATTCTCCATGGTCTTCACATATTTTACTTTACATTCGAACCACTTGTTCATCATAATCTCTTTCTCCTATATTATTATATATGTATATATCCTTGTGTTTTGAGCGTACAAAGATAATGTAAAAAATGGGAATGGCGAAAATCTGTGTGGCAGTTTTGACTTTATCTTTTCAGAACATGAAGCCGATGGAAAAACTCAGCACATTCTTGCGGCGGTCGAAGATGAGGTTGTCCGGACTGCTGTTCCCTTCAATGTCGGTGGTGGTGAAGCCGTTGGAGATATTGTGCAGACCATACTCGAACGAGAAGTCAAAGAATACGCGCGAGATATTGATGCCTAATCCTGCCATTAGGCTGAAGTTGATGGGAAGTATGCTTTCCTCTATATGAATATAGGGGAAGTTCTCGAACGTGTGTCTACTATAGTCAGTGAGGATAAATTTGGCTTTCGGGCCGATGTAGAGCGACAGACCGTAGGGACCCTCCTTGAGAATATGATAGCCGTAATATAACGGAACCTCAAGACCTATGATTTTGGTGCTGATGGTAGATTCGTCGTGGGGTTGCGCCGAAGTGCTCCACTGGTCGCTGCTGAAGTCGATGGAGTAGTTGCTGATGTTGTAGCTAAGCTCCGTCTGCAGGTAGTGTCGCTTGATGTTGACACGGGTGAAGACGGTGTAGAACGAACTGATTTCAGACTTTGCCATGTAGTCGTTGATGGGCATGCCTGCTACCTCCAGTTCGTGTACTTCATAGATTGTACTGCTGAATCCTCCCTTCACACCATAGTTAATGAGTGTGGCTCTCCTTTGCTGGGCAGATGTCAGTGCGCAGCAGAGGCATAAGGTGAGGATGGCAGCTGCCCGGCGTATCATTGGAGTGGAAGTTGGAATCTTATTTCTTCTTTTTCTTATCCTTCTTCTCTACCGACCATCCGAACTTGCCAATCTTCTCGCCCAGGTGGTAGTAGCCACCATGCAGATATACCAAAGGGTCGCTGTCGGCAAGTTCAAACTTGCCCGTCTCGGGGTCTATGTAACGGTCGTCAGCAATCACGTTCACCACTTCGGCAATGTACATCTCGTGAGTGCCGAGGGGGATAATCTCCTTCACACGACACTCGATACTCAATGGAGCTTCCTCGATGATGGGAGCCTGTACGATGGCCGCCTTACCGGGGGTGAGTCCCATCTCCTCAAATTTGTTGTAGTCGCGGCCCGAGCGTACACCGCACCAGTCAGTGGCAAAGGCTGTGGAAGCATCGGTGAGGTTGATGACAAACTCCATGTGCTTCTTTATTATAGGTGCCGAGTGGCGTTCGGGGCGCACCGAGATGTAGCACATGGGGGGATTGGTACAGATGGTGCCGGTCCACGAAACGGTGATGATGTTATACTCCTCTTCCGTTGCGCCGCACGATACCATGACGGCGGGGAGGGGGTATATCATCGTGCCGGGTTTCCAGTTTACCTTCATTCGTTTTTAATGGTCTATTTACTTAAATCATCAAACGAGCTTCACCTCGCTTTTGTTCTGCTCCTTCTCGCAATAGTGGCATTTCAGTGTACCCTCCTGCTTGTCTACTACATGGAAGTAGGTCTTCATAGGCTCATTGTTGGTGATGCACTTGGGGTTGCTGCAACGTACGATGCCGTGCAGCTCGTCGGGGATGATCACCTCTTTCTTCTCCACCACGTCGAAGTTCTTGATGATGTTGAGTACTACGTTGGGGGCTACTACCGAGAGGCGGCTTATCTCCTCGTCAGAGAAGTACTTGTCGGCTACCTTGATGATGCCCTTCTTGCCCAACTTCTTGCTGTGCAGGTTGTATCCTATGGTGACGCTTGAACTGAGTTCGTTGAGCTGGAGCAGCTGGGCGATGGTGAATACCAGTTCTGAGGGGATATGGTCAATGACTGTACCGTTCTCGAGAGCGGCTACGAGCAGTGAGGTCTTATTGTTGTTCATAATGGGTGATTAAAACGATAACGAAAACTGCCATCCAGAGGCTAATTTCCAATTTTCAACTTTCAATTCTCAATGATATTAAGGCAATCGCAGATGAGTGCTTCGCGCACATAGAGTCCGTTCTTGGCCTGCTGGAAGTAGTATGCCTTGGGGCTTTCGTCCACATCGGTGGCAATCTCGTTCACGCGGGGCAGCGGATGCAGGATGCGCAGATTGTCGCGAGTACCCTTGAGCATGTCGGCCTTGAGGATATATACGTCCTTCACGCGCTCATACTCCATGAGGTCGGTGAAGCGCTCGCGCTGTACACGGGTCATATAGAGGATGTCGGCATCGGCAATGGTCTCCTCGGTGAAGTCGGTATGCTCCACATACTTGATGCCATGTTCCTTGCAATAGAGCTTGTACTCGTTGGGCATGGCGAGTTCCTTAGGTGCAATGAAATGGAACTGTGGGTTGAAGTGGCGCATGGCCATCAAGAGCGAGTGTACCGTGCGGCCATACTTGAGGTCGCCCACGAGGTAGATGTTGAGGTTTTCCAGTGTGCCCTGTGTCTTATATATAGAATATAGGTCGAGCATGGTCTGTGAGGGGTGCTGGTTGGCACCGTCACCGGCATTGATGATGGGCACGGGAGATATCTCGCTGGCATAGCGGGCAGCACCTTCGAGATGGTGGCGCATCACAATGAGGTCGGCATAGTTGGATACCATCATGATGGTGTCCTTGAGGCTTTCGCCCTTTGATGAACTCGATGTTGCGGCATCACTGAAGCCGATGACACGTCCTCCGAGGCGATTCACGGCCGTCTCAAAACTGAGTCGGGTGCGTGTCGAGGGTTCGAAGAAGAGGGTGGCGATGACCTTTCCGTCCAGTGTCTTGCGGTTGGGGTTGGCTTCAAATCGGGCTGCTGCTTCGAGCAGGCTCATGATTTTCTCTTTGCTCAGGTCGGCAATGGTAACGAAGCTTTTTGTCATGATATGTCGTTTTGTTGTTATATGTTCTTGGTCGTCTCTTTGACGAGTATGCCTGTTATAGGCACACACTCTCTGCAAAATTAGGTAAAGGCCGAGTAAAAAGCAAATCTATTTTTATTTTTT